>DATBSG010000201.1:0-11716 GCA_036559945.1 Pyrinomonadaceae bacterium | reverse complement strand
GACGGGCCGGCTGCATGCGGACTTTCGACAAATTGGTGCACCCACTGGGCGTTTCGCCTGCACGAATCCAAACATTCAGCAGGTGCCGCACGCCGTCGAGTATCGCCGCTGCTTCATGGGCCATCCGGAAGGGCGGCGGCTGATCATCGCCGACTATTCGCAAATTGAACTTCGCATTTTGGCGGAGTTCTCAGGCGACGAAGCCTTTATCCAGGCGTTCAACTCCGGCGCTGATCTGCATCGCGTGACGGCAGCGCAGGTTTTCAGTGTCGCGGAGGATCAAGTTACAAAGGATCAACGGGATTTCGCCAAGCGTTTGAACTTCGGCGTCGTTTACGGCATTGGCGCGCAGAGATTCTCCATGATGACCGGATTAGGTTTACCGGAAGCCGACAATGTCCTGCGCAGATACTTCGCAACTTATCGGAAGTTGGACGAGTACCTGCGCGAGTCGGCGAATCGCGCCGTCAGCGAAAAGCAGGCGCGCACTGCGTCGGGTCGTCTGGTGAAATTCAATTACGATCCATCTGATCGGCAGCAAGTCTCGATGACGCAGCGCAATGGAAAAAATGCGCCGATCCAGGGGACCAGTGCGGACATCCTGAAACGCGCGCTGCGACTCTTAAGTGACGAACTGCGCGACACGTCGGCCCGAATCGTGAACATCATCCATGACGAGATCGTTGTGGAAGTTAACGAAACGGAAGCCGAAGCCGTGGCCGCAAAGGTCGAGCGCGCGATGTGCGCTGCCGGCGAAGAATACTTGCAAACGGTGCCGGTGAAAGTTGAATCTCAGATTGCGTGTGAATGGACGAAGTAGTTTCCCTCTCCCGTTGGGAGAGGGTTAGGGTGAGGGTCCGAAGGTTAGCGGGCGGCAACTTCTTTTTTTGTTGCTCGGTAGCTTCGCCCCTCACCCCGGCCCTCTCCCAAAAGGAGAGGGAGCAAAACCTGTCATACAATCCGGTCGCGCGGCGCGACTAATTCACTGAAACACGGCGCTAATCCGTGAAACGAGACCCGATGGACATCGCGGAGCTTAAGGGCGAGCTTGAAAGGCTCCATAGCGCCAGTTTTGGCTGGGCTTTGAGTTGCTGCCGTCGCGACCATGCCGAAGCCGAAGAGGTCTTGCAGACGGTCTATTTGAAAATTCTCGAAGGCAAGGCGCTGTATCGTGGCGAGTCGAGCCTGAAAACCTGGCTGTTTGCGGTCATCCGGAAGACGGCGATTGGCGAATACCGGAAAAGGCTCTTGCGGAATCTGGTTTTCATCGGCAGTTCGGAAAAGTGCGACGACCCGGCAACTTCGGCAGATGCGCCGCCTGTGATTTTTGAAAGGTCGGAAATCCAGAAGCAGTTTCGCGTCGCGCTCGCGAAGCTGCCACCGCGACAACGCGAGGCCCTGCACCTGGTTTTCTACGAAGATTTGAGCCTGCGCGAGGCGGCCGATGTGATGGGCATTTCGATCGGCAGCGCGCGGCAACATTACGAACGTGGCAAGAAGCACTTGCGTGAATGGCTGAACGAGACGGAAACAGATTATGGAATCGGGTTGGGAAGAAAAGAAACTCAAAGCGCTGTTTAGCGAACTGAAGGCGACGGACGAACAGACCGCGCCGCGGTTCGCCGGCGTGTGGAATCGCGCGCAAATCGCGCCGCGACGTATTCGCGCATTCAATCCGGCATTTGTCGCCGCGACGGCGTTGCTCGTTTTCGGCCTGGTCTTTCTCGCGGTTTGGTCGAGGTATTCGCAGCGGACGCCACAGGAGCCGATGGTGGTAATCGTGCCAACTGCGCCTGTACCAACCAACGCGACTGCGCCGTCGCCATCGAATGAGATCAATGTAAAACCGGTCACGCCGCGCAAAATTTTGGCCGTGTCGCGCGCGAACAAATTGGCTGCGCGACGACATGCAATGCTTGTCGCGGCGAACCGCAAACTGACGAAAGACGCGAATACGATCGCGAACTGGCAATCGCCGACCACGGCTCTGCTGACTTCGCCGAGTGACGAAATCTTCAGCTCGCTGCCGCAATTTAACCAAAGCACGACGCAGCTGAAATCATTCTTACCAACCCGCTCTAATTAAGAAGGAGAAACTTTCATGAAGAAAACAATTGGACTAATCGTTTTGGCCGTGGCGGTTGCGTCGCTCAGTGTTGTGTTGGCCACCGCGCAGCAACCGCAGCAACCGCAACAACCCAATCAACCGCAGCAACCACATCCGCCGCAACCACCGCCTGACATGCTTGGCGATGCGATGTTTCCGCCCGACATGATCATGCAGCACCAGCGCGAGCTGGGGTTGACTGACGAGCAGAAGGCGTTCATGCGCGGCGAGATAAACAAAACGTCGGCGCGCTTCAACGATTTGCAGTGGCAGTTGCAGGACGCGATGGAAGCGCTGCACGAAACCATGAAAGCCGACCAGGTTAACGAGCAGCAGGCGTTGGCCCAACTTGATAAGGTGCTGGACGCCGAGCGAGAGATCAAGAAACTGCATATGGGGCTGGCCATCCGAATTAAGAACAACCTCACGTCTGAGCAGCAGCAAAAACTTCAGAACATGCGTCATGGCCCCGGACTTTTCCATGGGCCGGGACCAGGAAGTCCCGGACCAGGGCCTTTCCACGGCCCGGGGGGAACCGGCGGTCCCACGCCGCGCGGATCGCGACCTGGCGGTCCGGTTGGATCCGGAGCGCCGCCACCGCCGAATGAATTCGATTTCTGATCCTGAGTTCGTTTTCAAGCTCCCTTCATCCAGACGCCCCGCGATGGCAACGCTGCGTTCGCCGTCGCGGGCGTTGCTCTTTTCCTCGCCCGCCATTGTTCTGAATATTTCGGAAACAACTTCGCCGGCCCAGCGTGTTGATACTTCGCGTGAGAACGGTGGCACGGGCGTGCCGCCCGTGGATCACACCTAAGATGCGCGTGCCACTGCGATTGTATCCACTGACGCGCGCAGTTCTGAACTGATATACTCGCGAACGAAATGGCTGAATTTGTTTGTCGCTTAGGAACGCCGGCGGGCGAAATTGTCACGCGGACGATCGAAGCGTCCGCCGTGCCTGAGGCCCGAGCCCGGCTTGAGCGCGAAGGCTTCAAAGTCTTCAACATCACGCCCCCGAAAGCGGAAGGCTTAACCGCTTTCACCAAGGCGACCGGCGGCCGGGGCGGACGGGCGCACGTCAAAGCCAACGATTTCCTGCTGTTCAATCAGCAACTCGCGGCGCTGTTGCGCGCCGGCATTCCCATCCTCCAGGCGATTTCGATGTTGCGACGGCGCGCGACTTCGGTGCGCCTGCGCGCGGTCCTGGAGAACGTTGAAGAAGCGATTCGCGGCGGCGCGGCTCTGTCGCAGGCATTTGCTTCACAGGGTGCAATGTTTCCGCGTATCTACACTGCTTCGATTCTTGCGGGCGAACGATCGGGCGCACTGGATGAGGTGCTCTCGCGCTACGTCACTTACATGCGGCGGTCGGTCGCGTTGCGTCGAAAAATTCGCGGCGCGCTCGCATACCCGATGTTCCTCTTGTGCGCGTCGCTCGGCATGGTTATTTTTCTTACCATCTACGTCGTGCCACGAATGTCGGAACTGTTTAAGGGGTTTGGGGACAAGCTGCCCTTCGTTACCCAGGTCGTGCTGGGGATTTCTGGCTGGCTGACCGGAAACGTTTTTTGGCTGGCGCCGCTGATAATCTTCGTCGCAATTGGTCTCGCCATTTGGTCGCGCACACCGCAAGGGCGACTGACAATCGATCGTCTGAAGTTGAAGATTCCCATCGCAGGAAAACTCCTGGTGCAATTGTCAGTCGCGCAGGCGTCCCGTTCGCTCGCGACATTGCTCGCGGGCGGTATCACGCTGGTGGAATCATGGGAAATCGCGGCTGAGTCGATTACCAACCTCGAATTGCGCCGGCGCAGCTCGGCAATCCTGCCGCTGATTCGCGAAGGCCGTTCGTTCACAGAAAGTCTGGAAGACGCCGGCTGGCTGCCTGCGCTGGCGATTGACATGATCGGAATCGGCGAGAGATCGGGCAGCCTGCGCGAAATGCTCGATGAGGTCGCGACATTCTATGACGCCGAAGGCGAGGTTAAGTTAGAGCAGTTGACGACCACACTTGAGCCTGCGATCCTTGTCGTGATGGGCGGCATCGTAGTGGTGATTCTGCTGGCGATTTATCTGCCGATCATCGAGTCGATTTCCGGCGGACCGCTGATGAAGCGTTAGCGTATTCAGAAAATGGGGGCTTTTTACGTCGATTGCAGCGTCGGGAATATGGTAATCGATGCGAGTAGAAAACAATTGGTCGCCTCAGGACCGCACCTCGCAGCGAGTATTTTGAAGAAATAATGAAGCAATTTACTGACGATCAAACCGATAAGACCGTGCCCGACGCTGTCACGAGTGGCAATCTCACGAGTGCCGACGGCGACCTGCCGCAAGCTGCGGAACCACCGGAAGTTCGGCAGGCGAAAGAGCTCGCGCGTCGCTACCGGCTGCCGTTCGTAAACCTTCTGCCGGTGGAAGGCGAATCGCCAATCGATTATTCCCTGCTGAACGAAATTCCCGTCGACCTGATGTTGCGGAATCAGTTCGTGCCTTTGCGGCGCGACAATGGAAAACTACACATCGCCATGGCCGATCCGACCGATCTCGATCGGTTGGACGAGCTGGCGAGCGCTTTGCGGACGCGGCTGGTTCCGTACGTGGCGACCGCCGGCGCCATCGATGTTGTGCTGCGCAAAGGCGACGCAACGCAGCGTGTTTTGCAGGAAGCCGCTTCCGGCTTTCGCATTTCGCTGGTCCGCGAAACTGAGCAAGGCGAAGAAGTTCTCGACCTCGATCGCCTCGCGACTGACAGCGAGATGTCGCCGATCATCAAACTCGTCGACACGATCATCTTTAATGCGATGGAATCGCGCGCATCGGACATTCACATCGAAACGCGCGACACGGAAGTCCAGGTGAAGTACCGAATCGATGGCGCACTTTACGCGAAAGTTGATCCGATCGACCTCGCCTATCACCAAACCTTGATTTCGCGTATCAAGGTCATGTCTGAACTCGACATCGCTGAGCGGCGCGTACCGCAGGACGGCCGTTTCCGCGTGCGCTACAAAGGTCGCAACGTTGATTTCCGCGTTTCCATCATGCCGACCGTGCACGGCGAAGACGCGGTCATTCGTATTCTCGACAAGGAGCAGATCAACGAATCTTTCAAGAACCTGGATCTCAATGTCGTCGGTTTCGACCCGGACGATCTGCGCAAGTTCCGTCGTTACATAGCTGAACCTTACGGCATGGTGCTCGTGACCGGACCGACCGGTTCAGGTAAAACGACCTCGCTGTACGCCGCGCTGAACGAAATCCGCAACGAAGAAGACAAGATCATCACGATTGAGGATCCCGTCGAGTATCAGCTTCACGGCATCACCCAGATTCCGGTCAACGAGAAAAAGGGGCTCACGTTCGCGCGCGGACTGCGATCGATTCTGCGTCACGACCCGGACAAGATCATGGTCGGCGAAATTCGTGACGAAGAAACCGCGCAGATCGCCATCCAGTCAGCGCTGACCGGCCACCTGGTATTCACCACAGTTCACGCGAACAACGTCATCGACGTAATCGGCCGCTTCCTGAACATGGGAGTCGAGCCTTACAACTTCGTTTCGTCTTTGAACTGTGTGCTGGCGCAGCGACTCGTGCGCGTGCTTTGTTCCTTTTGCCGCCGCGCGTTTCATCCGTCTGACGTTGAATTGATCGAATCAGGTCTTCAACCTGAAGAACATCGAGGCCGCGTATTCTACGCTAATGTGGGCTGCGACAGCTGCAATCACACCGGCTACCGCGGGCGCACGGCGATTCATGAGTTGCTGGACCTAAGCGACAACATCCGCGAGATGATTGTCGAGCGCCGCCCGGGTTCGGAAGTGCGCCGCGCGGCGGAAGCCGAGGGCCTCACCAGCCTGCGCGAATCCGCGCTCAAGAAAGTTTTCGCCGGTGTCTCGACGCTGCATGAAATCAATCGCGTCACCTTTGTGGAAGAGGTAAATCTCAACGGCCAGAGGTAACAGGCTGTTCCTTCAGTCGCCCCCCTTAAAACACAGGTCTTTTTCTGCTAAACTGCCCGAGTTTGTCGCATTGCGGAACCGACTGAAGACCGTCCGCGTGTAACGAGCAGTGAACTCCGGCTTCGGCGCATCAAACCGCAAGCCATTCGCCGAAAGGTTAAGTTATGAAATCGCACAATCGCTGGACTCCAATCGTTTCCCTGTTTGTGGTGATCTGCCTGCTGGTGTTTCCGATGACCGCCTTCGCCCGCAAAGGCCGCGATCACTTCAAGAACGGCATGAAATACGAGCAGGCGCAGCAGTGGGAGAAAGCGGCGCAGGAATTTACGCTCGCGCTTGCAGCCGATCCTTCGAATGCCGATTTTCAACTCCATTACCGGCGCGCGATGTTCAATGCCTCGCAGATGTACATGGAGCAGGGGCGCGCGCTGGCGGAACAGCGCGATTATGTGGGAGCTTACAACGCGTTTCGCCAGGCGTTCGGGTACGACCCGGTTAACCAGCTTGCGGTTTCTGAAATGGAGCGCATGCTGCGCCTCCAGGATGTGAAGCAAGGCGGCACCGGAAGCGGAGACGGCGCGAAATCCGATGGCAGCGGTGCGACGCCAGCCGCTCCGCAAAATGCCAAGACCCCGGAAGAAGTCGTGCCGGCGCGGCCGGAGCAATTACGCGTCGTCAATTACAACGGCGATTTAAAGCACTACATTCGCACACTGGCGGAACAGTTGGGCCTGAACGTAATCTTCGACAAACAATCGTTCTCGCAACCGCGCACGCTGGAAATTAATCTCACCCAGCCGACCACTACCGCCAAGGCCCTCGATTTCATTTTCTTGCAGGAAGGCTTGTTCTTTCAGAAGCTTGATCGCCACACGATTCTCGTCGCCGATCAGGCGCGGCGTCCGCAGTACCAACAACTAGTGGTGCGCACCTTCTATCTGTCGAACGCGAAACCGGCGAAGGCCCTTGAAGTGATCACAAAGGCGCTGCCGGCGTCAGTCGGTCGTCCGCAATCGATCGTGGTGGTGGATGAAGACACGAACAGTTTGACCGTGCGCGACACGGCTGAGAACGTGAAACTGATCGGAGAGTTGCTGACGAGCATCGACAAAGATCGCGCGGAAGTTGTCATGGATGTGGATATCTTCGAAGTCTCGCGCACGAATCTGCTGCAATTCGGAAATCAGCTTGGCGCCGGAACCTTCAATCTTGGTGGTTCGCCAGGTCTCTCCGTGCTTACCAGCAACGGAGCGGTTAACAGTTCCCATACGGGCGTTAATCTCGCCAGCATTGTGGGCCAAACGCCGACGGCAGCGGCCGCGGCGCTGGTGATTCCGGCTTCAGTGCTAACAGCTTTTGCCAGCAAGACGAACGCAAAGCTGCTCGCCTCGACCCAGGTTCATGCTTTCAACAACGAAGAATCGACCGCGCGTATCGGCCAGCGCGTGCCGGTGCAAACGGCGCAGGCCTATCCCTTCGGAATTCAGACCGGCCAGCCTAACCCCACGAGCGGCAGTGTGTTTCCCACGGGCGGTTTTCCGGTGATCAATTACGAACCGACGGGCTTGACGCTCAAGTTTACGCCGCAGGTCTTCCCGAACCTGGATGTGCAAGTCAAGATGAACATCGAATCGAAGGACGTCACGGCGGCCAATACGCTGACGCCGATTTTTACTGAGCGGACAATTACAGGCACGGCGCGTGTGCAGAACAATCGCACAATGATGCTGGCCAGTGTTTCGCAGGACATTCAGTCCAGCGGGCGGTCGGGTCTGCCGATTCTAAGCGGCCTTCCGATCCTCGGACGCTTTTTCAGCTCGCCCACCAGAGACAATCGTCAGGTTGATATCGTCATCGCGGTAACGCCGCGCGTGTTGCGCGCCCCGGCCGTGACGCCGCGCGACGAAGAGATGCGCCCCAGCGGAACTCTGCAATCACCGACGACAGGATCGTTGGAAGCGATGCTGCTGGAAACCGCGCGCGAAGATCAGATCGCTGCGGCGCGACGCGTTCCCAAGGATGTGAACATCCAGTTGCCGGATGCACCGGCGACAACTTACGAACCCGTGCCCGCGCGAACCAGCGACGGGACGAAGGCCGCACCTGCTGCGACTGCTCAGACGACTAACACAGATGCGAAGAACGGCAGCAATCCGTCGACCGTCGCATCAAATGCGTCGACGAACGATACATCCTCGGCAAAGAACGCGCAGGCTGATTCAACAGTCCCGCAACCGAAGGCCGCATCAGTCTCGCCGCCGGCCGAATCAAACAGCGCCAAGTCAATTGACGTCGCGACCGCGATTAAGAACGTGGTGAATCCGAACACAGACGTTTCCACCACCGCTGCGAATGCGAAAGAAAACGTGAATGTGACGGCCCCGGCTGAAGATCTCGCGCCGAAAAGTGCGGTGAGCGAACCTCCTGTGAAACCGACTGAACCATTGCCAACGGTGATTGAGCTGCGTCTGAGTCCCGACAAGAACGAAATGACGGTCGGCGAGAAACGTCAACTAACAGTCGAACTAAATTCGGAAGCGCCGCTCGGTCTGGCGGTGGTGATGCTGCGGTTCGATCCAAACGTCATCAAAGTGCAAAGCGTCACCATCGGCAAGCTTTTCGGGAACGCGAAAACAGGGCCGACAATCACCCAGTCAACGAGCGACAAAGGCGTCTTGTTGGTGTCGCTCGCGCCGGCCGCCGGCTTCTCGATCTCGGGACAGGGCGCATTGCTCAATGTCGAAGTAGAGGCGATCGGCGCTGGCGATGGCTCGCTGGCGTTCGACGTCTCGAATGTGCACCTGGTTTCGAGCGACGGCCGCAATACGGTGCTGCAATTGGCGCCGATGTCTCTGACGGTGAAGCCGCAAGCTGCGGCAAAATCAAACGACTGAGCATTGGGTAAAGAGGTTTCTCGCATAGCGATGCGTCGCGCAACACGAATAAGGGGATTCACGCTCATCGAGCTGGTGATCACGGTCGCCGTCCTCGCGATTTTGACCCTCGGCGTGATTCCGCTCATGCAAGTCTCGGTCAAGCGGCAAAAAGAAGAGCAATTGCGCGCCGCGTTACGCGAGATGCGCGAAGCGATCGATCAATTTCATCGCGAGGCGCTGATGGGGGCCTCGATGCAGGCGACGCAGCAACTTCAATTGAATACGTCACAACAGGAGCAAGCACCGCGAACCATCCAGGCCCAGACGCAACAGAACATTCTTGCCGATCCACGCGTGCGTGTTTTCATTACCGATCAGACAATCTTCAGCTCCGACAATCCGGATCGTTATCCGCCAGACCTGGAGACCCTAATTAATGGTGTTGATGTGCTTCCAATTACCGCCGGCGGTTTTGGGAAGCGAGGCAATTTGAATTTCACGGCGACTGAGGCGGCTACGCAGGATCAGACGATTCCCAAAACGAAAATTTATCTGCGGCAGCTTCCCATCGATCCGATGACCGGCAAAGCTGACTGGTGCGTCAGCTCCAGTTATGAACCCGCCGAAGATTCCAAACACGGCTGTCACTCGAGCGGTGATAGCGAAAATGTCTTCAATGTTCACTCGAGGTCAGAAGGCGAAGCGCTTGATGGAACAAAGTATCGTGATTGGTAGCCTCGCGAAGGAGAAAGGGCAAAGGGCAACGGGCAACGCGAGCTGCTCGTCCTTTACCGTTTCCCGTTGCCGCTTTACCTCTGCCGCACGCCAGCGCGGTTTTACTCTTCTCGAGCTGATGATCGTAATTTCGGTCATCATCATTCTCGCCGCGATCGCTCTGCCGCAATATCAAAAAACGATCATGCACGCGCGCGAAACGGTTCTGCGCGACGATCTATACCGGATGCGCGTTCTGATCGATCAGTACGCCGCCGACAAGGGCAAGCTGCCGCAATCGCTGGAAGACCTGGTCAGCGCTGGTTACATGCGCGAAATCCCCAGGGATCCAATTACCGACCAGCCGGATTGGGTGCCGGTGCAGGGCGACGACCCTTACACGGGCGAAAGTGGCATGATCGATATCCGCAGCGCATCTACGGAAGCCTCGACTGAAGGAGGCAAGCCATATAATGAGTGGTAGTCCGAGGATTTTTGATTTTAGATTTTGAATTTGCGATTTTGCGCGAGCGCGATCACAAATCAAAAATCAAAAATGCTCGATCGGCTTCTTCAACCTCGATTTCCCTCTTTCGCCGTCGGGCTTAAGACCGGCACAGCGTCAGTGGTGCAATTGGATCGATCGCGTGGCGCCTTCGTCGTAAAACGCGCCGCGACACTGAACTTGCAGGCGAACGTGCTTCGATCAAGCTTCGATGAGAGCAACGTGCTCGATCCGGACGGATTGATCGAAGCGCTTACGGATTTAGCAACGAGCGCCGGTCTGCAGCGGCAGCGCAAATGGTCGGTGACACTGCCGGAAGCCAGCGCGCGCACGGCCATTGTCACAATCGAAGCCGCCGGTGGCTCTCGCCGGGAAATCGAAGAAGTTCTCGAATGGAAAATCGAGCGCACTTTCGGCGCGCCGGTTAACGAGTTGCGCATCGGTCGCGAAAAGTTGTCGCCAAACGAGCAGAAGCAAACGCGATATATCATTACGGCTGTCCGCCTCTCTGTGCTGGCGGAATACGAGTCGGTGTTCGCTAGCGTGGGCTGGCAGACGGGGCTCGTCCTGCCGCGGCACGTTGGCGAAGAGCAGTGGTTGCGCGACGGCGTGGCCGGCGATGGATTGCTGTTGAGCGCGCATGAAGATGGGTTCACGGCAGTGTTGCTGCGAAATAATCGGCCGTTGACGCTGCGCACTGTATTCTGCGAAACGGAAGAGTGTGACGACGAATTACATCGGCTGCTCCTCTTTTACCGCGACCGCTCGGGGCAAAACGGCGACGCATCGTCAGTCAATCGTCTGCTGGTGATGGGCGAACTTCTCGACAAGCAACGCGTCGTCGAGATCGCGCAGGAAACCCTGGGAGTAAGGCTGCGTCCGCTCGGCGCCAATGATGTCGGGCTGACCATACCGGGAGATTTGCCTTTCGATTTGATCGCCGCGCCCGCGGGACTTGCGCGTTTGGCATGGTAAAGACAGAGGTTAGAGGCGAGAGATTAGAGGTTAGAAGTTTAACGCGCGAATCTAATGACCAGCATTCTCTAGCCTCTGACCTCTAGTCTCCAGCCTCTGCTTTTTGAAACTTTAGCTTTCCGCAAAGCGTAAACTCGAAGCAATTGCAAATGAGCACCCCGATCGCAATGGCGAACTGGAACGCGTTGGCCGATGGCGAGCTTGTGCAAAGTGCGCTCGCTGGCCGTGAATCTGGTTTCGAAGAGTTGGTGCGCCGATACCAGCGGCCGATCGCGGCCTACGTCTATCGCATGGTCGGCGATTATGACGCAGCGCTGGATCTGACGCAGGAAGTTTTTATCAAGGTGTACGGGTCGCTATCGCGCTATCGGCCCGAGTTCAAGTTCTCAACCTGGATTTACAAGATCGCCCACAATGCGGCAATCGATCATTTGCGCCGGCATGCCACTCGCGAAGCCGCCACCAACTCCGATGGCGACCGCTGCGAAGTCGCGATTGAAAGTCGGAGCCTGACACCCGAGCAGGAGAGTGAACGCAGCGAACGCTGCTCGGAGATCGAGATGGTTGTGCAGTT
>DATBSG010000200.1:0-3351 GCA_036559945.1 Pyrinomonadaceae bacterium | reverse complement strand
GCGGGCTGCGAAGATTTTCAATGGCCCATGATGCGATCTGTTCCGCAAATTCCAGCGTACCTGAAAAACGTCCGCGTAATTCAACTAGCGTCACGATGGCGGCGGCTGCGGAGTGCGCATCTGCCGGGTAAAGCCGATCGGGAAAATATTTCGGCCAACCGTTAACGAGAAAGAATCGCTCTTTCCAATCTTCGTAACCGCGCACGAGCGCCGGCTCAAGTTCATCGCGCGCGTCGCAATGCTCGATCATTCGCGAGAGGCTTGTCAGAACAAACGCCGTATGAAAATTGTCACTCCAATTCTGACGACCGTCAGCCCCATACGGCCACGAACCATCGGCCATCTGCCGTCGAATGACGTAACGCCCGGCGCGCATTGCCAAGTCGCAAAGACTCTCTTCGCCGGATAAACCGCCGACGGTCGTGAGCACTTCTCCGGCCATTAGACTTGCATTGAAGACCCGCGTTCTGTCGAGCGGCGAATAGCTGAAGCAAACTTCATCGCTCGTCTCTTCGGTTCGATTCAGATCGTTGAGAATGAAATCACAGATCGTCCGCGCATAGGGAAGATACGCATCCCGATCGATTACTTCGGCGGCTTCGCATAACGCGCGCGCGGCGAATGCCGTCGGCACGATTGTCGGCGTTCCTTTCGGCGCAAAGAATGAGCGCGACTGCCAATCATAGTTGTAACCCCAGCACGCGCCTTTGAATCCTTTCAAGCTCATCGCGATCAAATCATCGAGCAGTTCGCGCGCTCCGACCTCGGCCTCCTTCGTTCTCGTGCAGCGGTAATCAGCCAATGCCGCCAACGCGAACAGTGCCGTGCCTTTCGCGTTGCGCTCGCGCGCCACGCCGGCGAGTCTGCGAAAGTTAATTGGTGAGCGTTTGAAGAATTGCGTCCACGCAAGCCGCGCGACGCGTGAATTTTTGAAGGGCGTGGCCTGAAACAATTTGCTGTTCAAACCATCGAAAGGATCGTAGCCGGCAAAGTCATGCGCGCGACACCAGTTCTGCAGATCGCGATGGGTGGTTGTGAGATCGATGGTCATTCTTGAAATAAGCTCAAGAAAACTCCCTCTCCCTCTGGGAGAGGGCTGGGGTGAGGGACTTACGGCGCTAGCGCCTTCACCCTAACCCTCTCCCAGAATGAGAGGGAACTCAAACAAAGCGGCGTCAAGCCGCCGCACTCCAAACTACGTCGTAGTCAAAGACGTCTCGATCCGTCTTGGCGTCTCGACGAAACTTTCGCGCCACAGTTCGAAAGAAAGCAACGTCCAGAGCAGTTTGCGATGATTGGCAATGCCGCGCTCGTGTTCATCCTGAAGTTTGGCGACGTACTCTGGATTGAAGAGACCGCCGCGACGCAGCCGTTCCGGCGACAAAAGATCGCGCGCCAGTGGACGCAACTCGCCCTTTAGCCACTTCGCAAACGGAACGCCGAACCCTTTCTTGCCCCGCCGCCAAACAAAAGCCGGCACCAGGTCCTTCGCCGCGCGCTTCAAGATGTATTTCGAAGTATAGCCGTGCAATTTGTAGCGAGATGGCAGCGATGCAGCAAACTCTGCGACGCGCGGATCGAGATACGGCGCGCGCACTTCCAGGCTCACGGCCATGCTGGCGCGATCGACCTTCGTCAGAATGTCTTCCGCCAGATAGAGCTGCGTGTCGAGACTTTGCATGCACTCGGTCAAATCCGTCGAGTCGCATTCGGCAAACATCCGCCGCGCGTCGCGATAAATGTCGGCGTCACTCGATTGTTTGACTTCATCCGTCAGCAACAGGTCCTGGTCATGTGGCATGAACGACCCAAACCAAACGTGGTGACGAGCGACTTCGTCATAATGCGACGCGGCCACGAATCGGCGCGCGCGATAGTCCAACGAAAGATTTTTCGTTTTCACCGGCAGCGCATTCACGAGCGGCTCGACGAGTCCGGTTCTCAGCAGCCGCGGAATCAGTTCGTACGCGCGTGCCATGCGATGGCCGAAGTACATCGGATACCCGGCAAATATTTCGTCGCCGCCGTCGCCGCCCAGCGCGACCGTCACATGCTTGCGCGTGAACCGCGAAAGCAAGTACGTCGGTACCAGCGAAGGATCGCTCATCGGCTCGTCCAGCCAGGCGCCGATTTCACCGACGAGATTTGCAGCAAGGCTTGCGCTGAATCGCTCTTCGTGATGATCGGTGCCGAGGAATTGCGCCACCCGCCGCGCATATTGAGACTCGTCAAACGACGCCTCAGCGAACGAAATCGAGAACGTCTTAACTGTCTCCGACGAAGCGCGCACCGCCAGCGCCGTCACCATCGAGGAATCGATGCCTCCCGAGAGCAGCACACCGAGCGGCACGTCGGAAACTAGTCGCATGCGCACAGAATCTTGCAACAAATCCCGCAGTTGCGACGCGGCTTCCGCGACCGTCGGCACGGATGGCCGCGGTTTGTAACTCAGTTGCCAATAACGCTGCACATCGACGCGCCCATCTTCGAGCGTCAGGTGATGCGCGGCCGGAAGTTTGTTGATGCCTTCGTAAATCGAAAGCGGTGCGGGGACGTAATCGAATGAAAGATATTGCCGCAGCGCATTCAAATTAAGATCGGGACGGACCGATGGATGAGCGAGCAGAACCTTCGGCTCAGACGCGAACAAGAGTGTGTTATCGAAAACGCCCCAGTAAAGCGGCTTCTCGCCAAAGCGATCGCGGGCAATTAACAAGCGGCGGCGGCGATCGTCCCAAAGCGCGAACGCGAACATCCCGTTGAGATGTTCGACCATTCCGCGTCCATATTCTTCGTACAGATGAGGCAGCACTTCAGTGTCCGATGCGCTGCGGAAAGTGTGCCCGCGTGTTTCCAAATCGGCGCGCAACTCGCGATAGTTGTAAATTTCACCGTTGAGGATTACCGCGACGCTGTGATCTTCATTGAAAACCGGCTGTTCGCCCGTTAAGAGATCGATGATCGCCAGACGCCGCATGCCGAGTGCGACTCCATCGTCGATGACGTAACCTTCCGAATCCGGACCGCGATGCACCATGCGATCGCACATCGATCGCAACAACTCCTCCGCGCCGTCAGGCGGCGGTGTACGCGGATTCAGATGGGCCCAACCGGCAATTCCACACATAGAATCAGTGAGCAGTGAGCAGTGGGCGGTGAGCAGATACGCGCATGTCGTTAATCATTATCGAAGCCGATGCGTTCGCGGATCGCATAAATGCGTTTCGCTTGTGACTCGTGATACGTGCGCACGAGCATCTCGGCCAGCAATCCCATCAGAAAAAACTGCACGCCCAGCACCAGCAGAACCATCGTCAAAACCGGCAAAGGCGTTTGAATGAAATCAGCGTG
>DATBSG010000199.1:0-4134 GCA_036559945.1 Pyrinomonadaceae bacterium | reverse complement strand
AGGTGCTCAACGTTCTTCGCCTCAGCTGCGCCCTTCGCGTAGCGTCTGAGAAGAACGTCCATTTGTGCATCGTTCGGTGTCATCAATTGCTTGTCGACCGCGTGAGCCGAGCTTTCCATTTGTTGAACGACATACGTCGCGCAATCTTGCGGCGGCAACTCCCACCGCTAAATGGCGGCAGACTCTCCTTCCGCCGCAGCTTGCGGCACCAAAGAAGGCTGCGGTACGTTCAGCAGCGACTCAACATCCGTCTGCAACACCGCGGCAATTTGCGATAAAGACCGCGTCGCCTCTGATTTAGTCCAGCCGTGCTCGTGCATCAGCAGCGCTTCGACTCGCTTCCGCACTTCGCTGTGAATTCTCGTGAGGCGACGGCTGGCTGTCGCCTCATGAAATCCGAGCACGGCGCCTGCTTCGCGCAATCTTAGTCCGTCGAAGTAATACAACTTCACCAGCAGGCGATCCTCATCGTTCAGTTCGCGAAGCGCGCGGGAAAGGGCATTCTCAACAGCCGCGGCCGCAAGGTTTGCAGTCAGCGCATCCTCGGGACTCGGTTGTGGTTGGAAGCCGGCGTTCGCCTCGCTCGCCGCCTCGCGCGACAGCCGATCGAGATCCGCGTCTTCTTCAGTGTGGACGAGCCGAGCTTCGCGACGATGGCGATCGATGGCGAGCTGGCCCACGACCGCTCGCAGCCATCCGCCCAGCGAGCCGACGCCGGAGTAGTACGCAAGCTTACCCGACGGCCGCCCATCCTCTTGCACCTTCAAACCGTGCAGCTCAGCCCAAATTGATTGCGCCAGGTCTTCGGCCATCTCTTCATTCGGACTCGCGCTGCGCGCCGCAGACCGCACGGTCGCGCCATAACCCTCGACCAAATCGCTCCACGCCGCCTGATTGCCACGCTGACAAGCGATCGCCAGGCACAGATCGTCCGCATGCAAAGTGTCTATGAACGAGGAAACCGAATCGAGAGCTGCGTCCGCATCATGCTTCAGCAGATACTTCTCGATCGTGGCGCGAACCCTGGGAACCAACGAATCCACGTCGAGCGAACGGCCATTGCTCGCCCGCCCGAGCAGACGCCTCGCTCCGGCGGCAATCACCTCGTCAATTGGTAGTTTGCTTTTGCTCAATGCTTCGTCGTGCGGCCAGTGGGTCATGCTATCACCATCTTTAGACGCGCGAACTCAGTTCGTTTGCCCTCCGGTCGCTTCGGTTGGATGACTCAATCCACCGCCGGTTTGCCGCGCCTTGCCCACAAATCGACAATCGCCGGCCTAAATTCTAAAATCGCGAGATGCTGCGCATTACGGAAATTTTCCGGTCAATTCAGGGCGAATCCACGCACGCCGGCCGTCCGTGTACCTTCGTCCGGTTGACCGGCTGTCCGATGCGTTGCACCTGGTGCGACAGCGAGTACACGTTCACCGGCGGTGAACATTTCTCGATTGACGAAGTCATGCAGGAGGTGCGCGACTTCGGCTGCCGTCTGGTTGAAGTCACGGGAGGCGAACCACTGGCCCAGCGCGAAGCATTCGATTTGACTCGCCGATTGTGCGACGAAGGTTACGAGGTTCTGATCGAGACCGGCGGTTACGTTTCGACTGAGGATGTCGATCCGCGCGCGAAGATTATTCTCGACGTTAAGTGTCCGGCGTCAGGCGAAGCGGAACGCAACCATTGGCCGAACCTGCTGCGCTTGCGTGGCGACCGGGATGAAGTGAAATTCGTTATTGCAGACGAGACGGATTGGGAATTCGCGAGGAAAATAATTGCCGAATACGATCTCGAGAATCGCACCACAGCGATTCTCATTTCACCAGCGTGGGGGCTCATCGATTTGCAGCAACTCGCGGGCTGGATCGCCGAAAGCGGCCTGAATGTCCGCATGCAGTTGCAACTTCACAAATACATCTGGGGACCGGATGTGCATGGCGTCTAAAGATTTATCTGTCATTTTCCATTTATCATTTGGCATTTGGCCATTTCGCGGCTGAATCGAATATCAATAGCAAATGACGAATCTCAAATGACAAATGGTAAATAAGATGGGCGGCAGCACCGACAGCATGGAAGTACCCGAGCAGCGCTCCGATTCATCCTTCATCCCTCATCCTTCATCCTTGGCGGTCTGCCTGGTTTCCGGCGGCATGGACTCTTGTGTAACCGCCGCCATTGCCCACGAAGAAAATGAAGAGATCGCGTTCCTGCATGTCTCGTACGGACAGCGGACAGAGGCGCGGGAGCGGCGCGCGTTTACAGAAATCGCCGACCACTATCAAGTCACCAAACGACTCGCGGTTTCAATCGAACACTTGCGAGCCATTGGGGCATCTTCGCTCACCGACGAACAGATTCCAGTGTCTGAAGCGAATCTCGCCTCGCGCGAAATCCCAACCAGCTATGTGCCGTTTCGCAATGCGCACTTGTTGTCGATTGCTACGAGCTGGGCGGAAGTAATCGGCGCGGGACGAATTTACATCGGCGCAGTGGCCGAAGATTCTTCCGGATATCCCGATTGTCGGCCCGAATTTTACCAGGCTTTTCAGCGCGCCATCGACATCGGCACAAGGCCCCAAACCCGAATCAGAATTGTGACCCCGGTCATACACTTGCGAAAGTCAGAGATAGTAAAACGGGGCGTGGAATTGTCAGCGCCGCTGCAACTTACCTGGTCGTGTTACCAGGCACAGGATCGCGCGTGTGGCCGTTGTGATTCGTGCGCGCTGCGGCTTCGTGCGTTCAGCGAGGCTGGGATAAAAGATCCAATTCCCTATGCTTGACACTGCGGGTGCGGGTATTTACCTTTAGGCCGGGTATTCGCTACAACTACTGTTAACTCGACAGCATCTTAAAGCTGGCTGCACTCGAATGGCAGCAGACTTTACGGAGGAACTTAAATGCGTCGGTATCTATTTAATATTGTAATTGCTTCGGCAGTGATCGTGGGCGCGGCGCTGGTGACCTCGGCCCAGACAGGCGCGCTGCGCGGCAGCGTGAAACTCATCGGCGCGGATGGCAATGCGGCACCAGTCGTCGGCGCGATAATTGATGTTTACCGCACGGACATAAGCGGCGAATATCACACGAAATCCGATAAAAAGGGCGAGTGGGTATTTGCCGGACTTCCATTTGTCGGCACTTATGTGGTGTCAGTAAGTGCGCCCGGGGCGCAGCCAAATGCAAAGAGCGGTGTTAAGGCCGGACGTGAAATCCCGGTTGATGTTGTTCTTAACCCGGGTGATGGGAAAAAACTTACGCGAGAAGAAGCAATCGCCGTTTCAAAGGGTGGCGGCGACACCGGCAGCACTGGAAACTCCCGCGAGAGTGCAGCGACGAAAGCAAAGCAGGCGGAAGAACTAAAGAAATACGAAGCCGAGAAGAACCGGGTAACGAACATTAACGAGACGTTACAGCGCACCTTCAAGGCGGCCAGGGACGCGATGGCCGCTAAACCACCGAACTACGACGAGGCCATTAAGCAGCTCGACGAAGGGCTGGCCGCCGATCCTGAACAGGTCGTGTTCTATTCCTTGAAGTCTTCAGCACTCCGATCCCGCGGTGTCGATCATTACAACACGTCAGTGAAGTCGCCGGACCAGACGGTAAAATCCACGGAAATGGAAATCGCGAAAAAAGACTTTCAGGCTTCAGCCGATACGGCCACAAAAGGTGTCGAGTTTGCGAACAAAGAGCAACCCGCCACAGACCCAACCGGGCAAGCCAATCAGGCGTCGAGAAAATTGGAGATTCTTTCCAATCGAGCTGAATCCATGCGACTGTTGGTGAAAGTCGATCAGTCACAAGCGGCCGCCGCCCTTACCGCCTATCAAGAGTACATGGCGGCGGAAACCGATCCAGCGAAAAAGGCAAAAGCGGAAAAAGATCTCGCTCCGATACTGTTCGATACGGCTTCTGACGCCGCCGGGTTTGAACGAGCCGTCGCCGCCTACCAGAAAATTCTGGAGGCCAGTCCGGACGATCCGGACGCGTTGCTTCGCATTGGCCAGGCACTCTTTAACATCGGCGCATTGAACAACAACGACAAGGCAAAATATCAGGAGGCTGCTAATTACCTGCAACGCTTTGTTGATAAGGCACCGGACACCAATCCGTTGAAAGCCGAGGCAAAGG
>DATBSG010000198.1:0-4842 GCA_036559945.1 Pyrinomonadaceae bacterium | reverse complement strand
CTGGTGACCACGCGAAAACGGTCGCCGGTAACTTGTTCAGCACGAGCGACCAGGCGGGAATCGACGGCCCGTCCACGTTGGGCCGTGGCGGTTGCGAAAACCACCAGTCCCAATGCGCCCACGGTCACAAGACCAAAAATCTGTTTGCTCAACCTGCTCATTTTCAAAGCGTGAGACCCGCGAACTGGTAGCGGGTCTCGGGTAAAAACGCTAATTAGAATCGCCCGTTTATGGCCGATTCCGATTGCCGTTGGTCGGCGGGGGTTTTTCCTTGTCCTTGTCCTTGACCCTCGGCTGCTCCTTCGGTGGCCGATTATCATTGCCGCCGCGTTGCGCAAATGCACCGACGGAAACTGTCAGTCCGATTAACACCGCCACCAGAATTGATCTTAGGTACTTCATCTGATTTACCGCCTCCTCGCGTCAATTTCATTCGCATGAGGGAGAGGCGGAGAGCTTGCGCGCCCTGTGTTTCAGCAACATGGGTGCCAAACTCGATTCATCCTGCGACAGATTAGCTCAAATTGCACGGGCCTTACCATTTTTGTGGTGTTAGATGCAGATTCCCACACGCAAGCGTCGCGCAATTTCGTCGGTTTAGGCTGTTTTCTCGCACTGTTTGGCGGTCGCGCGAACGATATCGTGCAACGTGATTACCTGCGAACCACGAGGCTCACCGTCCCCACGTTATTGCTGTTATCGTAGGCTCGCAACGAAATCGTGTGCTCTCCGGGTCCGTCGATGGGCAGTTCCAGCGAGTACCGTTCGCGTTGGCTGTCGGCGATGCCATCTTCGGGGAATACTTCCCGCCAAGTGCCACCATCAACACTGACGTCCGCTCGCTTGATTCGCCCGGTCGCGTCCTCAACATCGAAGCTTGCGCGCACGCGGTCGCCCGTAACGGATGCATTGCCTGCAGACCGAACCACCGGCGGCGTGTTGTCGATATCGACCGGGTCGCTGAGGCGCTCGCCTGACATTGACGCCATCGTTGGATTGTCCAGCGCGTCCGATGCGACCACCTTGAAAACGTAGCGACCATCAGCGAGGCTCGCCGCATCCACGGTGTAGAACGTGTCGCGGAGGTGGTCTTTCAGCAAACGAAAGTTCGTCTCGCCCAGAGATCGATAGTAGACCGCGTACTCAAGCGTGTCGCCGTTACGATCTTCGGCCTGCCACTGCAATGAACGCGCGCCGCGTTGAAACACGCGCCGCGGCGGCGTCTGGACGCCCATCCCGAACATTGTCGGATCGAGTCCAGCAGATTCGATGTTCGGATCCGTCGGCATCTGAAGCTGCTGCTGCAAAGCGACACCGGGGGGCATCACGGTAATCGACAAGACCTCAGGTGCAACGTTCCGTGACAAGTACGCAATGCTTACATCTTCGAGTTGCGGCGGCGCGCCACGATTACCGGCGGCGCTGCGCAAGGTAGCGCGCCATTGAATGAAGCGAGCTTTCGGGCTCGTAATCTGCGAGCCATTGGCGTCGTTGTAGCCGCCGCTCCAGTCACTCCAGGTTGAGTCGGGTTTGTCGCTGTTGCCGCTGCGGGTCTGCAACTCGATCGTGCCTTGCCCGCGCCACCAAATTCGGCCCCACGCTGACGACAGTTTCGCGTCGCGTACCGGCGATTCGTAACTGCCTTCGCGCTGCACCGACTCGCCATAACGAAATAATTTTCCCTGATTGCTTGAAGCGACGTAAACGTCCAGGCCACGAACTGCCGTCGCCGAGATTTGACCTTCCGGCGATTGCAGCAGAAGGGTGTCGCGTCCGTCATCCGTAATCGAATAGATGCGGCCTTTGTCTGAAGTTCCGAGCAAGACGCCACCGCGCGTCGCGAACAAGGCGAAGCCAGCCACTGAAGTTGAACTCCACACAACGTCACTGCCGCCGTCGGGTGAAATGCGAAAAACTGCGCTGCGCACATTACTGAGATCGTTGCGACTGCGACCTTGCGGCGTTGGTTGGGCTTGAGCGGCGGCGCCTGACTCGTCCGCTTGCGCGCCAGCAGTTGCCGTGACATCGGCCGTAGCGCCGGGAGCTTGCGCTTTTGCAGTCGAAGCCGCGTCGCTCAACGCTAAAGCGTAAATCGTGCCGTCATCCGCAATTGATAGCGCGTGGATCTCGCGCACCGGCGAATCATACAGTCCGAATGCTTTGCCATCGGCCGAAACTTTCAGAACCAATCCACCCGGGTCAGTCCCCGCAATGAGTTCCCCTTGCCTGGTGACTGCAAGCGACATCACGTGTGTCTGATTCGTCTTGAGCAGCAATGAAGCTTCAGGTTTCGCGCCGGCAGAGCGTACGCGGTACAGCTTGCCACTGTCGCCGGCGCCGACTGCGAGCGACCCATCAGACATGACCGCGAGCGACCAGATGTATTTGTCGCCCGGATCGAAATAAACGTCGGCCTTCCCGTCAGGCGTAACACGATAGACTTTTCCGTCAGGCGAGGTCGCTGCGAAAATCGCGCCGTCTTTGGCGATCGCCAGCGCCGTCACGTCCAGTTCCGAAGCTTTGTAAAGCAGCGCAGCTTTCCCGTCGGGCGTAACGCGAAAAAGTTTTCCATCATGGCCCGTGCCGAGATACACGTTACCGGCGGCATCGACGGCCATCGACCAAATGTAAGGCTGTTCGGTGTCGAACACCTGGTCCAATTTGGGCGCCAGCGTCAGCACGCCATTGTCGGTAACCGAAACACCACGCGCTTCGCCTTTCAAAAGCTCCGCGCGGGAACTCATCTCCCAAACAACAGGCTCGCCGGCGAGGACGGTTACGGTTACAAAAGCGAGAGAAAGACTTGCCGCGACAAGCGTCACGGCGCATGAAGTCAAAATAGTTTTTCGCATTGAAATAGTTCTGTTCTGAGATTGAGATGAAATCAATTACCGATGTATTTCGAATAGAGCGACCGCGCGGTGGCGATGTCGTCAGTGCCCTTAATGATCGACCGCGCGTCCTGAAAAACTGTTAGCTCGTACTCACCCGTGCGAAAGCGCAAAAGGTAATCGTTGGCCTTGACCTCGCCCGCCAGCTCAAGCTTTTGGCGTAAAGCCGCGAGATCGATGCGCACGGATTCTGACGGCGAAATCTGCACTGCGTGTCGGCCACACATGACTGCGGCAAAGTCTCGCGCTTCAGCATGCAACGTTTCGTACTCGCGGAGCGCACACGTCGGACAGTTTACCAACGGTTTCCCGATTGAGATTTTTCGCCACTCGTTGCGCCACACGTCAAACTGCATCAGCGAGTTGTGCAGGCTCTCAATTTCGCCGGTCAGCAACTTCAAAGCTTCGGCCACCTGCACGGCCGCGACCACGCTGATGATCGGCATGATGACGCCAGCCGTGTCACACGTGGGCGCACTCGCCGCGGGCGGCGCTTCCGGAAAGATGCAGCGCAGGCACGGCGTTTCATGCGGGCGAACCGTCATCGTCACGCCGTACGATCCGACGGCCGCGCCATAGATCCAATTTTTCTTGTGCTTGACGCAGGCGTCATTGATTAGATATCGCGTGGCGAAATTGTCAGTGCCGTCAAGGACGACATCGGCATCCGCGATCAACCCTTCGATGTTCGAGTGATTCACGTCGGCAATCTCCGGCTCGACGCTGATGTTACTGTTGATTTCGGCAATGTGATTCGCACACGCGATTGCCTTCGGCAGTCGCTCTGCCGCGTCACTTTCCGTGAACATCGTCTGCCTTTGCAGGTTTGAGGCTTCGACAAAATCGCGATCGAGGATGCGCAACTTCCCCACTCCCGCGCGCGCCAGCGCCTCGGCCTGTGCCGAACCGAGCGCGCCGCAGCCGATAATTACCGCACAAGAATTCAGCAGCCTCTGCTGACCTTCTCGTCCGATCCCCCCGAACAGAATCTGGCGGCTGTAACGCTCTTGCGAATTGGAATTCGATGTCATTGAGATTTCTGATGCCGCAACCTGCAATTCAGGTGTGCGCCTGGACTGAACGTTCTAGCGCTCGTTCTGCGGCAGCGCGCATCGCTTCGATGTCGGGCGTCTTCCCTGTCCAGAGCTTGAACTGCTCGACTGCTTGCGCGATTAACATCTCGAGGCCGCCGATTGTCTCGCAACCAGCGGCGCGCGCTTCGCGCATAAATCGCGTCTCAAGCGGATTGTAAACGAGATCGTAAGCCAATCGCACCCCGCGAAGCTGTTCAGCGATGGCCGGCGTCTCGTCTTCGCCTTCGCCGCGCGTGCCCAGCGGAGTTGCGTTGACGACTACGTTGAACCCACGAAGATCCGCGGCCGCCAGGTCGTGACACGCAACCTTAAACTGATCGCTGAACGCCTTTGCCTGGTCACAATCGCGGGCGAACACGGCGACATCAGCCCCGCAGTTTCTCAGCGCCCACGCCGCGGCCCGCGCCGCGCCGCCAGCGCCAATCACTGCACAGCGAAGGCTTTCGAGCGACGCGATGCGCGATTGTAGCGGCGCGATAAATCCGCCCGCGTCAGTGTTGTACCCGTGAAGCTGACCGCCCGAAAATACAATCGTGTTCACGGCGCCAATTTCCTTCGAACCCGGTTCGATCCAATCCAGATGTCCCATCACCGCGGATTTATGCGGAGCGGTCACACTCAATCCGCGAAGATTCCATTCGATCTCGCGCGAACTCGGTCGCACCATCCGCCGGATAAATGCATCGATATCGTTTACTTCGAAGGGGACAAACACCGCATTAAGGTTCGCTTTCGCGAATGCGGCGTTGTGAAGATGCGGCGAGATCGAATGACCAACCGGGCGGCCAACTAGTCCCATAATTTCCGTTTGCTGATCGATGCGATCGATTCGGTAAGGCTCGCGCAGTTCTCGCGCG
>DATBSG010000197.1:0-3486 GCA_036559945.1 Pyrinomonadaceae bacterium | reverse complement strand
AAAGGGATTCCAGCAATCATCAACCGCGTCTGCAACCCTGGCAGTTCAAGCATGCTGGACATGAAATGCAACGCGAGAACTAATGAATAGCCGGCAATAATAAATGCGCCCTTCACTAGCCAGCTTCTCCATTGTGGTCGTGTAAAGATCATGTAGAACCGCGCTGGATGTTCGAGATCCCAAATCAATAACAGACCGGTGATGCCAAGAAAAGCCCCGGACACTATGGGCGTGACCCACAACCAAAGCGGATTATCAGTTTGCAGAAACCCAAACAGCACCAGCAACGCTGCCACCAGATAAACTCCGCTCGCAATTCCCTTCGTCCACGTGTACAAACTCACTCGCCAGTCCCATGGAATTGAGTGAGCCACGTCGTAACTCAACAAAGCCGCAGCCGAAGTGTTGTTGTAAGTTGGATTGCCCGAAACAACTTGCTCGTTCGATTGCTGCTGCTCGCTCCACATGAACAGTCCTGCTTCCGGACGACGCGCCGCTAGAGGATCGAGTGTCGCCTGATGCGCTCCCTTATAAAAAAGTTTCGGCAGTGTCTCTTTCTCCGGGCGACGCACGTTCACCGGCTCGCGATTCACAATCTGCGCAACGTACGAAGACTGATCGTTCATGTCTCCAATCAAAATTGCCTGGGTCGGACAGACCACGACGCAGGCGGGTTCGAGCCCAACATCGATGCGGTGCGCGCAGAAGTTACATTTCTCAGCCGAGTGATCTTCGGGATTGATGAAGATCGCGTCGTAAGGACAGGCGGCCATGCAGGCTTTGCAGCCGATGCAGATCGATTTGTCGAAATCAACGATGCCATCAGCGCGCTTAAACATCGCCGCGGTTGGGCATGCCGTCACGCACGGGGCGTGCGCGCATTGATTGCAGCGCGTCACCTGATGTGCCCGTCTCACCTGCGGCCACACCCCTACATCGACGTGCTTGACGTAGGTGCGCGTCACCCCGATAGGAACGACGTTTTCGGACTTGCACGCGGTCGTGCACGCATGACAGCCGATGCAGCGGGTGTGGTCAATGACCTTCGCCCACTGCACGCGGCTGTCGCGAGCTGTCTCTTGCTCGATCATGGATTTGCGGGCGGCGAATATATCAGATTTGGAGTGCGCCGGCAGAGCAAAGCGGCGACGGCGCTTTGGTTTTCGCGGTTTCTGCCGCAAGCGCCCGCAGCTCTCGATTGAAAATCCTACCCAGGACTCGATGGGCAAAAGGCGAATCCAAAACGGCGTCTCACGATGAATCGGGATTGCCGCCGCACTCCAAAAAACATTGACGCCTCTCCAACCCAGCCGCTATGATGATTTTGGTCTGATCCAAGGGCGTAATCGCCTGACCAATTCAGTCTTCGGTTCTTGCCCGTTGCCTCTCAAGCTTTTTTCAACGATTTTGTAGCGCAAGTTGTTAATTTGCGTTTGCAAGAGGAAGCCGCAAGTTAGCAACTTGCGCCACACCACGGCAAGGATTCTGTCTATTTATGTCTGTAAAGATCGACGATTTACTCGTCACAGCTACTGCTCACTTCGCTTCTGACCTCCACCTGAAGGCCGGTTCATTTCCGATCATGCGCATTGGAGGCGAGCTTTATCCGGTTGCGGACGCGCCGCGGCTTTCGCCCGAAGACACTCTCGACATGGCGTTTTCGATGATGTCGAACCGGCAGAAACAGAAGTTGAAGGAAGTTTCCGAAGTTGACATCGCCTACAGCGTCAATGGCCTCGGGCGATTTCGCGCGAACATTTTTCAGCAGCGCGGCGCCGTCAGCATCGTCCTGCGCGTGATTCCGGATCAGAGCAAGACCACTGGCGCGCTCGGACTGCCGCCGGTGATCGACCGCATCGCCGAAGAGCGGCGCGGCTTGATCCTAGTTACCGGCGCGACTGGTTCAGGAAAGTCGACGACGCTAGCGGCGATGATCGATCGCATCAACACGACTCGGTCGGGTCACATCGTGACGATCGAAGATCCGATCGAATTTCTGCATCGCGACAAGATGGCCTTCGTTACGCAACGCGAAGTTGACGTTGACACGCGTTCGTTCGCCGAAGCTTTGCGTGGCGCGCTGCGTCAGGATCCGGACGTCATTCTCGTCGGCGAAATGCGCGATCTGGAAACGATTAGCACTGCGCTGACGGCGGCAGAAACCGGACACCTTGTGTTATCGACGTTGCACACGCTCGATGCGACCGAAACGATCATGCGCATCGTTTCATCATTCCCATCTCATCAACAGAAGTCTGTGCGTATTCAGTTGGCCGGAATTTTGAAAGCGGTGATCTCTATGCGTCTGGTGCGCGCAGCGAAAGGATCAGGCCGCGTACCGGCGGTCGAGGTGATGGTTTCAACAGGCCTGATTCGCGACTACATCGTGAACGAGGACAAGACTTCGCTGATTCGTGAAGCGATTGCCAATGGCGCGTCGCAGTACAACATGCAGACGTTCGATCAGTCGCTGTTCCAGTTGCTACAAACGCGACAGATTACTTACGAAGAGGCGATTCACAACGCGACGAACGCAGACGAATTCAAGATGCGCGTGTCGGGAATTTTCTCAACCGATCAGTCGATTGACGCGGGCGCCATGCCTTCGTTCGATCCGCAGCACGGCGAGTTTGAGCGGATCGTGAGCCGGTAGATGGCTAGCCTCGTCGTTTTGCTTCCTGCCAAAGTTCTTCCAAATCAGCGATCGATACGTCTTCGAACTTGCGGTTCTGCTCGCGCAAGCGTTTCTCGATGTGCGCGAAGCGTTGCCGGAATTTTCGATTCGCGAGTTTCAACGCCGCTTCCGGTTCGACATTCAAATGCCGCGCGATGTTCGTAACGACAAACAGCATGTCGCCGATCTCTTCTCGGACGCGCACGTGATCGGCTTCGTCGGCTGATTGCTTGTGCTGCTCGATGGCGACGCGAAGCTCGTCCACTTCTTCCTGAAGCTTTTCAAAAATCTCATCCACGCTTTTCCAATCAAAACCGACACGCGCGACTTTAGTTGAGATTTGGTGTGCCTCCATCAACGCCGGCGCTTTGGTTGAGACACCATCAAGAATCGATCCGTCGGCAGACTCGCCACTCCCCTTTCCGGCCGCGCGTTTCTCTTCCGCCTTGATGGCTTCCCAATTTTTCAAGACCGCCGCCGAGTCGCCGGCTTGGACGTCGCCGAAAACGTGCGGATGCCGACGCACCATCTTCTCGTGCACTTCGTCAATCACGTCATCGATGGTGAACTCGCCTCGTTCTTTCGCGACCCGCGCAAAGAAAGCAATCTGAAACAAAAGGTCGCCAAGTTCTTCGCGTAGCGCGTCGGGTCGTCCCTGCCGCGCCTCTTCCAGCGCATCGAACGCTTCGTAAGCTTCTTCCAACAACATCGGCGCGAGCGTCGCGTACGTCTGCTCGCGGTCCCAGGGACAACCGCCTGGCGAGCGCAAACGGTCCATCAATTCAACAAGATCTGCAAAAGTCTTCGGCATG
>DATBSG010000196.1:0-8389 GCA_036559945.1 Pyrinomonadaceae bacterium | reverse complement strand
TTCTCGGCAGCTTCGCAGTCCGAAGGGTAATACAATTTGGTGGCTCTGTCGCCCGTGACACGCAACTCAGCGGCGGCGGCAGCTTCCTCGCGCCGCGTCGCGATCGTTTCGTCGGCAGCATCATCAGTCACGCGAATGCTTGGACTGCCCGCAATCAACGACACGAAAATGGTGAAGCCGTCGCAGTGCAGTTGCTGGCCGCCTCGTTTTGGCGACCACGACGCAGGCAGGTTCAGCGGTTTACTGATTCCAGTGACGAACGCATCGACCGTCTGCCATTTGAATGAGTTCTCGTACCCAATCCAAAGCGTCGTGAGCTTCCCATCGAGAAAATCCAGCGAGATAGTGCGCACGTCGGCGAAGCTGGCTCTGTCGAAACTTGGATCGTAAAGCGGATTGATGCTCGTTTTCGTGAGGCCGATTTCGTCCGGCCTGCCAAACTGCACTTGCGGAACTCGCGTCTTGACTTGGTCGAAGGTCATTCCCAACTGAAAGCCGTACAACTCAGGCGCCGCCGAAAGCTGCTCAATCCGGAGTGTGCATTGTTGGGCTGTGACGACTGGGGAATTGAAGAGCGTGTACAGAGCCAGGAAAACTAATGTCGGGAGAAGGAATCGTGAACGAAGGCTCATGTGCGAAGCAGCGTTTCGATTAGGTTGCTCAACGCTTCGGGTTCGAATGGCGTAGCGACGTATTCGGTACAACCCGCGTCGAGCGCCTTCGACCGATATTCATCAGCGCCGTAAGCCGACACAGCAACGATCGGCGTCTGTCGGAGAGACTGATACTCGCGGATTTGGCGGGTGGCGTCAAGGCCAGTTAACCCCGGCATCATCATGTCCATAATGATCAAATCAGGCGTTTCGCGTTGCGCCAGCTCGATGGCTTGCTCGCCATTTTCGGCTTCGATGACTCGATAGCCTTTTTTCATCAGCCACAGCTTCATCATCAAGCGGGTGTCGTCAAAGTCTTCGACCAGCAGCACGGTCGGCTGCGGGCGGGCGCGATTCATGGCGGCTTGGGGTTGCATAGCTTTGCGGCGGAGGATTGGGCAAGACTTTGGTACCCGCGGCAGGGGTCGAACCTGCGACCTTTCGCTCCGGAGGCGAACGCTCTAATCCACTGAGCTACGCGGGCATGGGGCAGAGAGAAAACGATAGCATAGCGCGAAGAGAGAGTGCCAGCCTATAGTCTATTCATAGATGTCCCACAGAAGGAAGGGTGGGTCTTCAAACTGGCACTACCGTTTCGCGGCGGCGCAGCAAGGATGCAAAAACCCCGACTTGCTATTGCTTTATAACTCGTATATCAAAAAGGACGCATGGCCGATACCTCAAACTATTCACAAGTAGTCGAATTGCTGCGAGCCGAAACCAACGCGATTGGCAAAGCCGCAGCGCGTCTCCAAGCCGCGGACATCGACCGCGTGATTGCTTTGTTGGCGAACTGCAAAGGTAAAGTGGTTGTCCTCGGCGTCGGCAAATCCGGCATCATCGGCCAGAAAATTGCCGCGACCATGACCAGCAGCGGCACGGCTGCGCTTTTCCTGCATCCGTCTGATGCCTTGCATGGCGGGCTGGGTATTGTCACATCCGCCGATGTAGTCATCATGTTGAGCAACAGCGGCGAAACTGATGAACTGCTCGAACTGCTCCCTTATTTGAAACGACGAAATGTTCCGCTGATCGCGATTGTCGGAAACATAAAATCTTCCATCGCCCAACGTGCTGATGCAGTAATCGATGCTTCTGTCGATCAGGAAGCGTGTCCGCTGAATCTCGCGCCGACGGCAAGCACAACTGTCGCGCTGGCCATCGGAGACGCCCTGGCGATGACGCTGATGCGCGCCAAAGGGTTAACGGAAAACGATTTTGCTTCGAATCATCCGGGCGGCCAGTTGGGCAAACGGCTGACGCTGCGCGTGGCTGATTTGATGCACAGCGGAGCGCAAAATCCCACGATCAACCCTGACGCGGCGTGGATGGAAATCGTTGCTGCAATTACGCATTACGGTTTAGGCGCAGTGAATGTCGTCGATGGCGATGGCCGGCTCGCCGGTGTCATCACGGATGGCGATCTGCGCCGCTCGTTGCAGCGAATCGGAGCGAAGGACATCGGGTTCGCCAACATCACGTGTGATGACTTGATGACACGCGACCCGGTCGTGACCAATCCGGATGCGCTCGCGTACGACGCTTTGCGCTTGATGGAAGATCGTCCGTCGCAAATCAACGTGTTGCCAGTGATTGACGATGGTGCGAAGTGCGTCGGCCTGATTCGGCTGCATGATATTGTGCGCAGTGGTTTATGAGCCATCGTCAGCCTGGACACCGAATCGGCGCCTAATCTTCTTCTCTCCGGCGAACTAAATCGTAAAGTCGAAGGATTGAACAAATGAAGATCAAACCGTTAATTTTGCTCGTTATTTTGTGTTGCGTCCCCGTCGTTAGCGCGCAAGAGGCTGAAGTCTCGCGCGGTCGCCGAGCAAGCGCCGCGCCGGAAGCGGCGATCACAGTCAACGAACAATTTCTGAATTCGTTCCTCATAGCGATGTTCGACAACCTGCAAGAGCCGGCGATGCCGCTCACCGTCGGCGGCGCGCAATCTTCCGCGCAGTGCGCGAGTGAGATCCGTTTGAAGCGTGAGGTTAATGGCGTGCGCACGGCGGTGCATTTCGAGCAGGGACGAATCGTGGGGCCGCTGGCATTCGCGGGCGCGTACAACTCAACTCTGCTGGGGTGCGTTGCGTTCACTGGTTGGGCTGATTCCGAGCTGACAATGGAATTCAATCCTGAGCGCCGCGCCGTACTGGCACGCTTCCGTCTGCGAGATATTCACCTGAACAACACGCCAGGAATGCTGAATGCTCCGCTGTTGAAGCTGGTTCAGAACGCCATAGACAGTCGCTACAACCCGATTGAACTATTCACGCTCGAGCAGCTATCGACGCGCGCGAATATTAAGCCGGCTGGCGGCGCGTTGCGTTTGGAAGCGACAGATGTGCGACCTGAGATAACGCCGACTGAACTAGCTTTGCATATCAAGTATCGCTTTGTTCGCGGATGAAGTCAGAACCGCCCCGCGGTAGCGGGCGGTTGATCTCTGATCGCGAAACTTCTTAACGACAAGTTCAACCACCCGCTACCGCAGATGGTTCCGACTCTGATAGAATCCGCGCCACTCTCACAACCAGACGTAGAAAGATTCGGAGGATTCGATCGTGCGAAGAAGAGATTTAGTTTGTGCTGCTGCGCTAGTCATCGCGACATCAACCATGCTTGCGGCGCAAAACGGCAATGCGCCGCGCTATCAATTGCCGCCAAAACAGATTATCGACGCGTTTGAGGTGCAGCCGCTGCCGCAGGCGATCCTCAGTCCGACAAAACAAGTCATAGCGCTGGCCTACCGTAAACCTTATCCGACAATTGCCGATCTCGCGCAGCCGATGCTGCGGCTGGCCGGGACGCGTGTCAATCCAAAGACTAACGGTCCACGCCGCACGGCGAACATCTACGCGATCACGATCAAAAAAATTGCTGATGGCGGCGAAGTCAAAGTTGGCGTGCCAGCACAACCTAATATTTCGAATGTACGCTTCTCGCCTGACGGCATGCATCTCTCGTTCATGAACAGGAAAGATAATGGAATCGAATTGTGGGTAGCTGAGGTGGCTACTGGCAAAGCGAAGGTGATCACCGGCGCGGATCGTTTGAACGCAACGAAAATGATCATCGCTTCGGACCGTCCAAACGCAACCGCTGGCGATCCTTGCGATTGGCTGCACGACAACACCACCTTAATTTGCGAGCTGGTTCCCGCAGGCCGGGGTCCGGTGCCGCCCGACCCAACCGTCCCTGCCGGTCCTAATGTTCAGGAGAGCGGCGGAAAGGCCGCGCCGGCGCCGACTTATGAAGACATGCTGAAAACCGCGCACGACGACGACCTTTTTCAGTACTACTTCACGAGTCAGCTTGCGGCTTACAACATAGTGACAGGCCGGAAGATACTCATCGGCCGGCCCGCAATTTTCGATAACGTCACGCCCTCGCCGAGCGGAGAATATCTGCTCGTTGAAATAATCAAGCGGCCGTTTTCGCATCTCATCCCGATGGACGGCTTTCCTGAGGACGTCGAAATTTGGAACCGTCGCGGTGACGTCGTCCGCAAAATCGCCGATGTTCCCACGCGGGAAGGTGTGCCACTCAACGGTGTCCAGACGAGCCCGCGAAATCACAAATGGCGCGAAGACGCAGCCGCGACAGTTGTTTGGGTCGAAGCGTTGGACGGCGGCGATCTGAAGAACAAAGCTCCTTTTCGTGACAAGGTGATGTCGTTGTCGGCTCCGTTCACTGGCGCGCCTATTGAGATAGCCAAGACCGAATGGCGTTACTCAAGCTTATCTTTCACAGAGAAAGGCGTCGGACTGCTCAGCGAATCCGATCGCTCATCGCGTCATGTGCGTACCTGGATTCTCGAAAGCGGAGCGCAGCCGCGCAAGCTTTGGGATCGACGGCAGGACGCGGCATACGAGAATCCCGGCACGCCGGTGACTCGACGTGACACTGGTGCAAGTGCTCTTGGCGCAGGCGGCGCTGGCTTTGGCGGCGGAGGCGGCACCGGTCCGATCATTCAGAACGGCGATTACATTTATTTGACGGGAACGGGCGCGTCGCAAGAAGGCGATCGGCCATTCATCGACCGATTGAATCTCAAGACCCTCAAAACGGATCGTTTGTATCGTTCGGACGCCGAATCGTACGAGACTGTCATCGCTCCGCTTGACGACGAGGCGAAAACGATTCTGACGCGTTACGAGACACCAAGCGACCCGCCGAATTACTGGATTCGTGTGTTGGGAGGGATGACCACGCTCGGCCGCAAGGTAACTGCCTTCAAGGATCCCCAGCCGCAACTGCGCGGCGTGACTCATCAGCTTGTCACCTACACGCGCAAAGACGGCGTGAAGCTCTCCGCGACGTTGTACCTGCCGCCCGGTTACAAAAAGGGAACGCGCGTCCCGGTGATCATGTGGGCTTACCCGCGCGAGTTCGGCGATCCGGATGCGGCCAGCCAAATCACCGGCTCGCCTAACCGCTTCACGATTGTGAGCGGCTATTCGCATCTGTTTCTGTTGCTGTCCGGCTACGCGATTTTCGACAACCCGACCATGCCCATCATCGGCGCGGGCGAAACCGCGAACGACAAGTACGTCGAGCAACTTGTCTCCAGCGCCGAAGCGGCCATCGACAAAGTCGTTGATATGGGCGTAGGCGATCGCGATCGCATTGGCGTCGGCGGTCACAGCTACGGCGCGTTCATGACGGCGAATCTGCTCGCGCATTCGCGGCTGTTCCGCGCGGGATTTGCTGAGAGCGGCGCCTACAACCGATCGTTGACGCCGTTCGGTTTTCAGAACGAGCGCCGCACGTTTTGGGAAGTTCCGGACCTGTACGCGAAGATGTCGCCATTCTGGTACGTGCATCACATCAAGGATCCAATCCTGCTAATGCATGGCGAAGCCGACGATAACTCCGGAACTTTTCCGATTCAGTCAGAGCGCTTCTACATGGCCTTGAAAGGCCAGGGCGCAACCGTTCGTTACGTGACGCTGCCGTTCGAAGCGCACGGTTATGCCGCGCGCGAGACGCTTCTGCACGTGTTGGCGGAACGGCTGAATTGGTTTGACAAGTACGTGAAGAACGCGCCGCCGCGCGGATCGGAGAAAACAGCGGAGAATCAGTAAGTTGGCGTCCGGCTTTGTGGCGTGACGGTCAAACGCGAGCGCATGCGCTGTCGCCAACCGCTCTTTGTGCCTTCCAGATCTTCAAGCTGCGCCATCACGTCGCTCAATGTCTCGCCGCCGAATTGGCGCATTTTCAAATAAAGCAGCGCGGGCACGATTGCCAGCAGCGGCAACACAAAAATATTTACCAGGGACGAAAGCTGCGCGGTGACCTTGATATGCCATCCGGTGCTCTTGCTGCTCTTGGTTCCGATTAAAGCTCCGAAGATACTGCCTATGAGAGCCGGAACCAGAAACTGTATGAGCATGGCGAGAATAATCGTGCGCCATGAGCGGCGGGCCAGCGCAACAGCGCGTTTGAGCGCGGCCTTCTTCTCCAGTCCCTCCATCAGCACGACTGGCCCCCACAAAAGGTAGCGGACCTGCAAGACAATTCCCGGAATGATGAATAGTACATAGCCGAGCGCGATGCGCCACAAACCGCTCCAGGCCGTCTTCAGAAATGGTTTCCACCGGCGCCGCAGGACATCGAACGCTGCGCGCAACTGAACAGGTTTCATTGGCGCCACGGCCAGTTGGGTCACGATGATTGCCGTCACCGCGGAAATGATGGAACCGGTCACAAAGGCCGCGATGACTTGCAGTAGAGCCAGCGGAATTCCGATGGCGATCTGACCGCCTTTACTTATGCCGGGCTGTGCGATGCGAAAAGCAACGGACGCCAGCGTCACGATGATCACCGGAATATGCGCCAAGAGTGACAGTTTTAGAAATTTGGGAAAATACTCGCTGTAAAGTGCAAACGCGCGCCGATACAGAGCGCCGAGTCCATCGGCGTTTGCACGCATGGCAAGCGCGAAGGCAATGGCAGTTTGCGGCCGGCGGTCGCGATCTTTTTCCAGCGCCGACATCACCATGCGAGAGACGCGCTTCGGCAACTTTTTATTCATCTCGCGCACGGGCGTTGGTTGATTTTCGTTGTGCGCGCGAATGACGTTCGCGGTGTCACCCGTGAACGGCGGCGCGCCCGTCAGCATCTGGTAAGCGATTACGCCGATGCTGTAGATATCTGAACGGGCATCCAATCTTTCACCGCGACATTGCTCAGGCGACATGTAAAGGGGCGTTCCAAGAATCGACCCGACGCGCGTCAGCCCTGCGGCGGCCGTATGTACCGGCACCGCAGTCGCGATGGCGAGCCCAGCAGTCTGTCGAGCATCCAGCAGACGAGTTTGCTGTTCGGCATCTGTGGAATTCTGCGTTTCTTGCCCGTCGCCTTCGGTTGCCGGATAAATCAGTGTGGCAGCTTCCAGCGCGGGTTGCGCCGCTGCCGCGGAATCAATTGTTTCAGCTCCAGCAACGATGGGAGCAGGTGTGGCGCTGGTTTCAGCGAGCTTCGCGATGCCAAAGTCGAGCACCTTCACGCGATAACCGCCGAGGCCATTCGGCTCGAGCCAAATGTTGTCAGGTTTCAAGTCGCGGTGAACGATGCCCTGCTGATGCGCTTCGTGAACGGCAGCGCAAACCTGTTCGAGAATATCCACGACCCAATCGAGCGGCAGGCGATTTTCTTCGGCGAGCACGTCGCTCAACGTGCAGCCGTCGAGATACTCCATCACCAGATACGCGACACGATCGTGGTCGTCACCGGAGAATCCGAAGTCAGTGACATCGACGACATTCGGATGACGAAGGCGTCCGGCGGCGCGCGCTTCGCGCTTGAAGCGTTCGACGAACTCTTCGTTGCGCATGAACTGCGGCGCAATCAGCTTCAAGGCGACGTAACGATCCGTTCCGAGGTGCGTCGCCAGATAGACCGCGCCCATGCCGCCCTGTCCCAGCAAGCGCTCAAGGCGATATTTATCGTCGAGAATTTGACCGACGTATTGTTCGAGATCGCCCATACGAGTCAGAACCGCCTGCGGTAGCGGGCGGTTGAACTTTAGTTATCGAGACGACTGTTTATGAGCGATCAACCACCCGCTACCGCAGGTGGTTCTGACGATCAATCCCAATAGTTTTCCTGCCACTTGCGTTTCCTTAGTTGCGCGTCCGACCAGAAGCCTTTCAGCAGCTCTATACGTGGCTCAGTCCCGTCAGGTTTGGCCACGACCGTCACCACGTCGTACCGATACGTCGCATTGGTCAAGCCCAGCATCCGCCGATACGCGAGCGCGGCGCGCACAATTTGCCGTCGCTTGCGCAAATCAACATTTGCCTGCGGCGGCGCGAAATCGTCCGAAGCCCGCGTCTTGACTTCAACAAAACAGAGAGTCATCTCATCGTATGCGACAATGTCGATCTCAGCATTCACGATTACGTCGCGCAGATTGCGACCGATGGGAACTGAAAAGTTAGACGCGACGATTCGGTAACCGGCTTGTTCGAGATGCTCAATCGCGAGCGACTCGCCGCGGCGGCCAAGCTCGAAATGAGCCGGTGGCGGCGCGGCTTCCGCTGCGGCTGTTTTGTTCTTCCAGAAACCCAGGCGCATGGGGAGTTTTTGTTCTGTCGTACGCGTGCGTTTGTGAACTTAACTCTCTTCTCCCTTTGGGAGAAGGGTCGGGGATGAGGGTTTAACGCACCGTAAAGCCCTCACCCTCCCCCCTCCCAAAAGGGAGGGGGCGAAACTCAAACCCGAAGCGA
>DATBSG010000195.1:0-6588 GCA_036559945.1 Pyrinomonadaceae bacterium | reverse complement strand
GAATTGATTGGCTCATGAATGTGCCGCGCGGATTATGAGAGGATCATTGAAGACCTGTAAAGCCTTTACTTCGCGGATCAAGCCGGGAACTGTCTGTCGAAATCTCTGTGGTTGCCAATCCAAACCCAAATCCAAGTGTCGTCTGGAAATCGCTGCGCCACAGCGCGGTAGTCCCGCGTAACGCGGACAGACCAGAAGCGTGGGTCAGAGCGCAAGCGCTCAAGTTGCAGCGATGGATGAGCAGGATTTTGTTGGAACTTTTTGTAAGTCGCGCGGGCCGCGGTCCGAACTTCCTCAGGCAGCGCCCAATAAAGTTTCCAGAAGTCGCTTGTTCCTCTGGAGATCACGGACGCTTCTCAAAGTCGGAATCTTTGATTTCGTGAAACTGTTCGGGATCGTTCTTGAATTGTTGCTCTATGTCGTCGCCGAGCGCTGAGAGCAACGGTCGCGGCCGTTCGTCGCTGATGAACCGCTGCCAAACGAGATCTCCGCTCAATTCCGGCAGAATGAAAGGTAAATCTTCCGCCAGCCGTTCGCGTTCGCTGGGCGGTAGTGCTTTTATCGCCTCTTCGATTTCGGCAACGGTACTCATGAATAATTTGCTCTACTCAGTAGTCTGGCTCGCTGATTCTAACACGATCGTCACAATCCCGCCCTTCCGGATGAGAATTGATTCGCTCATGAATTGCCGCGCGGGATTATGGCACAAAAAGAAAGCGCCGTAGGCGCTAAATGTTTATGGAACAAGCACGCAAACCAGTGGACTTCTATAAACATTTCGCCGCTCCGCGGCGTTGCATAGCGGAAAACAATTACTTTTCGAACGGGATCTTCTGTTCCCGTAAGTACGTTATTGCGAGCTCCACCGGCCGCGCCATGGCAAATCCAGCACTCTTATCTGTCCCAGCCTCAGTCATTATCGCGATAACCTTTCCGTCCCCTGAATACAAAGGGCTGCCGCTTGCGCCCTCCCACGACGTTTTATCGATTATCAATTTCTTCGCGTTAACGTCGTACGCGGCGATGTTTGCCTGAGACGTAATCGGTATCAATGACTGAAGTGGAAAGGCTGTAAATGCAACAGGTGTTCCGTCTGGGTATTTCAAAAAACTATCAAGTACAACGGGCGCAATATTCTTGTTAACGAGCGCATCGGAGAACGGATTGTCGATAGTCCTGCAAACCCCAATGTCAATCTCATTGTTCCAAGAGCACTTTTCAATCTTAAACCATTTGGCATCCAAGGTTACTGATCTGTCTCTCCAAGATTGCTTATTTAGATAAATGGCAGGAGTACATTGATCGGCCGGTATGCTAAAAATGCCGCGCGCAACGTGACCGGCTGTCAGAAACTGACCATTTCGATTAATCAGAAATCCGGTACCCAACGTTGCTTTACGAAAGACTTGGTTGTCGCTATTAAGCCCCAAGCACACAACTGGGACAACCGATTTTTGAATCGTTGCTATTGTCTTAACAGTTAGCGCCTTGGGCTCTTGAGCAACTGCATTACCCGCAATGAGGAAGAATAATGCTGTCAAAACTAATGCTTGCATTAAGAACCCTCCTAACGAACGGCGCTAATTCCGAGGCTACTTCTTTTCGCCCGCCGCCGCGGCTTTCTTCTGCTCGCCGTCGGTTGCGGCAGCTTCTTCGCGCACCGGCATACCCAGCGCGCGCTTTACATCTGTTTCGATTTTGCGCAACAGCTCCGGATGATCTTTCAAAGTCTGCTTGGCATTCTCGCGGCCCTGGCCGAGGCGTTCACCTTTGTAAGAAAACCACGCGCCGCTTTTTTCAATCACGCGATTATTACTCGCGAGATCGAGCACGTCGCCTTCGCGCGAAATGCCTTCGCCGTACATGATGTCGAATTCGCATTCGCGGAATGGTGGCGCAACTTTGTTCTTCGCGACCTTTACTTTCGTGCGATTGCCGACCACCCGATCGGCATCTTTGATCGCGCCGATGCGGCGGATGTCGAGGCGCAAGCTGGAATAAAACTTCAGCGCACGGCCGCCGGTGGTCGTCTCGGGATTTCCAAACATCACACCGATCTTTTCGCGTATCTGGTTGATGAAGATAAAGCAAGTGTTCGACTGGGCCACGATCGCCGTCAGCTTGCGCAAAGCCTGAGACATCAGGCGCGCCTGCAAACCGGGCAGCGAATCGCCCATCTCGCCATCAAGTTCTGCGCGTGGTACCAGTGCCGCGACTGAGTCAACAACGATCACATCGACGCCATTCGATCGCACCAAAGCTTCGGCAATTTCCAAAGCCTGCTCGCCGGAATCCGGTTGCGAGATCAGCATGTCATCGACATTCACCCCCAGCTTCGCGGCATATTGGGCGTCCATGGCGTGCTCAGCATCAATGTATGCAGCGACGCCGCCGGCCTGCTGTGCCTGGGCGACGATGTGCATTGCGAGCGTGGATTTGCCGGAACTTTCCGGGCCATAGATTTCGATGATACGGCCACGCGGCACGCCGCCGACCCCAATCGCCGCATCCAGCGACAGTGAAGTCGTCGATATCGCCGGCACATCAGAAACGTCACGCTCGCCTAAGCGCATGATCGATCCTTTGCCAAAACGCTTTTCAATGTTGAGCAGCGCGGCTTCGATGGCGCGGCTGCGATCTGCGATTCTGTCTTCAGGCATAACAGGCATCTCTTTCTTCTGCTCCTCTTCGTTAGGTCAAGTTGTGTTTCCTGGCGTGGCATGTCATTTGATCCCCGTCGCTATCGCTCCGGGTACTGACACGGCCGAGGATAACACAACTCACGCGAGAATGGAACAGAGTTTCATGTGTGCAACACACAAGGTCTTCGGGAGGGTTGAGGTGTTCGGCGACTGCGCGTCTCGGCAGCCCTCTCTGCGCTATCCCGAATTTGTCAGGAGTGAGAGCGCGAGTCGAATTATCAAAACGTTTCGAAAAACCGCGCCAGCATACGCCAGTCGCGCTGTTTCGTCGAGCCTTACGTTCCCACGAGCGAGCTGGCAAATTCCCCAACGCGCTCGACTAAATCTGGCTGACCAACCGAACTCTCTATCACGTCTACAATTGCAGAGCCAACCACCGCCGCGTCCGCATAACGCCAAACATCGCGCACATGTGCGGGCTTCGAAACCCCAAACCCCACTGTGACCGGCAAATCCGAAACCGCGCGGACACGCCCAACTAGTTTCTCCGCCTCGGCACTCACTTCTTCTCGCGCGCCAGTCACGCCTGCGCGCGACACGGCATAGATGAAACCGCTCGCCCGTTCGGCGATCATCCGGAGGCGCTCATCAGTCGAAGTTGGGGCGACAAGAAAAATCAAATCGATCTCATGTGCGCGCAGCATGCTACGGAAGCGGCCTGCTTCTTCCGGCGCGAGATCGGTTACGAGAATTCCATCAACTTCCGCGTGTTCGGCCTCGCGCACGAGTTTGTCCAGCCCAAACTGCAAAAGCGGATTGAAATAGCTGAAGAGGACGATGGGAACGTTCGTCTGTTTGCGAACGCTCCGAACTACATCAAAGATTTCTGGCAGCCCAAAGCCGTGACGCAGCGCCCGCTCGGAGGCGCGTTGAATCACGGGCCCATCGGCCATCGGATCGCTGAACGGCACACCCAGTTCAATGATGCTTGCGCCCACACGCGCGAGCTCAACAATCAGGTCGTGTGTTGTCTGGAGATCGGGATCGCCGGCCGTGATGAAAGGGACGAAACCTTTGCGGCCCTCGCGTTTGAGTTTCTGAAATGTTTCAGGAATTCGAGACAAGCATTTACCACGGAGGACGCAGAGAAGAATCCATCAATCTGCTTTTCTCTCTTCCTCTGTGTCCTCTGTGGTTAGTTTTGATCGCACGGCATCGACATCCTTGTCGCCGCGGCCCGATAAATTGATGACCATGACTTGATCGCGGCTCATCTCGCGCGCGACTTTCAAAGCGTGTGCAACCGCGTGCGCGGATTCCAACGCCGGAATGATCCCCTCAAGTTTCGAAAGCATTTGAAACGCTTCGAGCGCTTCGTCATCAGAAACTGAAGTGTATTCGACGCGGCCCTGGTCGTGAAGAAACGCGTGCTCAGGTCCAATCGATGGATAATCTAGCCCGGCGGAAATCGAATGTGTCGTCGCAACCTGTCCCCGTTCGTCCTGCAAGACGTAGCTCATCGTACCCTGCAAAACGCCCGGTCGGCCGCCGCCGTTCGAGTTGAACCGCGCCGCATGCTCGCCCAATTCGCGTCCGCGTCCTCCGGCTTCCACACCAATCATCTGCACTGATTCATCACCCAGGAACGGATGAAACATGCCGATTGAGTTCGATCCACCGCCGACACAGGCAATCAGGCAGTCAGGCAACCGATTTTCTTTCTCAAGAACCTGCGCGCGCGTCTCGCGTCCAATCACGCTTTGAAAGTCGCGCACCATCAAGGGATATGGATGCGGGCCGAGCGCACTGCCGAGCAGGTAGTAACTGTCGGCGACGTTCGTCACCCAATCGCGCAGCGCTTCATTGATTGCATCCTTCAACGTCCGCGAACCGGCATCAACTTCGCGCACTTCGGCGCCTAGCAACTGCATCCGAAAAACATTCAGCGCCTGCCGCTTCATGTCTTCCGCGCCCATGTACACGACGCATTGCAACCCGAACAGGGCGCACACGGTCGCCGTCGCCACGCCGTGCTGGCCCGCACCCGTTTCGGCGATGATGCGGCGCTTCTTCATGCGACGCGCCAACAAAATCTGTCCCAGCGTGTTGTTGATTTTGTGCGCGCCGGTGTGGAGCAGGTCTTCGCGCTTTAGATAAATGCGCGCGCCACCGCAGTGTTCAGTCAAACGACTCGCGAAGAATAGAGGCGTCGGACGCCCCGCGTAATCGCGCAGCAACCGATCAAGTTCACTATGAAAAGTCTCATCCGCGCGTGCTGATTCGTACGCCGCAGTCAATTCCTCCAGCGGCGCCATCAAAGTTTCAGGCACAAAGCGACCGCCGTACGGACCCCAGTGGCCGAGAGGATCAGGTTGACTGATGGTATTCATGGAGCGCCGACATCCTGTCGGCGGAACGCAGGCATCCATGCCTGCTCTTGATCCGCTCGCTACCGCGCGCGGTTCTGTAACTTTACGGGCTCTTATTGATCTTATGCGTCGAGCGCACACGTCCCGGTGATTGCGAGCCGCGCGAGTCATCCACAACGACGCGATTTTCGCGTCGATACATGGTCAAGCGATTCCCGTCGGTTGTGCCCTGCTCGGCGTCTTCGACGTGTGCCGGGTTGCCTTTCAAGACTGCAACTTCATCGGCGGCCGTGTATTGGCACCAATCGCCGGTGCCGCGTTTGCCCGGCTGAATCAGGACCACGTCGCGCTGCGCAATCACTCTCTCCAACTCATTGACATCTCTTTGCAGATAGACATCGGCCACGGCAGAAGTCATGCGATCGGTTCCCTGCTTGATGTCCACGTTTGTTTCGTAATGCAGCAGCCGATCGGGATCGGAATAACGTAGATACTCGGCGGTCGCGAAAACCGGCACGACGTTCATCGAGTTTCCTGTCTTTTGCTTCGCCTGATATAGCGCGGTCTGCACGTGGCCGCGCGCCTCCATCCGCTTGTCTTCGCGGAAGAGTGTAATCACGTCACCACGCACAAAGTTGTCGTCTTGCCACATGCGCCCGTTGCCGGTGTAAGTCGCGACACCAGTGTCGTGATCGATCTCCGCGCGATCAGCGAGCAGATAAACCGGACTCTTCACTTTGCGAAAGGGGGCCGCGCCGTTCGTCTGTTCCTGACTGTAGTAGGTTGTCTGCACTTTGCCACGACAATAAGAAGTGTGCGTCGCATTGTTCGAATCGATCTCGCCGGCCTTCGTGCGCGCGCGCGAGTCCCAAACAGTCGGCTCACCACCGCGCAGCCGCACCGTCTCGTCCGACGCCGTGTAAGAAGCCACTGCCGCAACTCCATTTCGGTCCAGCTCATTGAATTTCGCGTCGCCGGTAGCGTCAATCTTTTCTACATCCTGCGTCTCGCGCACAAACGCCGCCGACATTTTTTGCGAGTTCATGGCGCGCGTCCCGCGCTTGTCGGTTGGCTGATACGGTTCTATGACTGCTTTTGCCCCGCCTGTGGCGAGACAGTTGCGCGCGATGTTCCCCGATTCAAAAAAGTCACAGTCGAAACGCGCGGCCGTCAGCGTCTTCTTGTCTGCGTTGGCCGTCTTCTGTACCGGCTCGATGTACAACTCGGCGTTCCCGCTGGCTTCAGCCTTCTCGAGGTCTCTGCCTTTCAACCGCCACATCAACTTGATCGAGTCCGCGGTAAGCCGCTTGCTCGCGGCGCGCGGATTGTTCGCACGCGATTTAGGCGCGGAAAGACTCACAACGGAACGACCGTCTGCTTTCATCTCTTTGATGACGCTGCGATCGCCCTGTGGCTGAAAACTAATGTCGAGCGTCGTCGCGCCCGCAAGCTGCATGTCTGAATCTGCATTCAAAGTTTGCGTGCGGATGTCGCGTGCGGCGTACGCCCGTTGCAACTGCTGATTCGCATCCAGGTAAAAATCGATATCGATCGCGTGCGCTTCAGCGGCATGTCCT
>DATBSG010000194.1:0-3083 GCA_036559945.1 Pyrinomonadaceae bacterium | reverse complement strand
CCGGAAAGCCCCGTAATTACGGTCAATTTGTCGCGCGGGATATCAACGTCAATATTTTTGAGGTTGTGCTGGCGGGCGCCACGGACGCTGATGCGATCGATTGCCATGATCCTGGAACAAAGTCGAGCGCCACAGACGAGAATCTGGCGTGACGCAGAACCGAGCATTGTAGACGACCATTTTGATTCGCCGCAAGCGCGCGTGTGGGATTGACCAGTGTTTGTATGTACACTCCGCCGTGATGGCGTTATACTCCGTCCTCAAGTCCTGGAAGCAAGGGATATTCGGTTTGATCGCAAGCGCGCTGCCGAGGATTCCGGTTCACGACTGGCTTCACATCAGCGGACTGATCCAACAGGAGATCCCCGATGATTACTCTGTTTTGGACAGTAACGTTCATCGTTTTTTTTCTTCCTTTCATTCTCATATACGCCTACGTGGGTTATTGCCTACGATCCATCGGTCGTCTCCTGGGACATAAGGAAACCTGGAAAGCCTGGGTCCCGATTCTCAATCTCTTCTACATCTGCGAATTGGCGAGAAAGCCGGTTTGGTGGGCGCTGTTTCTCTTTATTCCGTTCGTAAACCTTGTCTTCGGCATTATCCTCTGGCGAGCGATCGCCCGTTTGTTGAGTAGACCTGCATGGTCTGGAGTCCTGGTCGCAGTACCGGTCGTGCAATGGCCGGTTGTCGGCTATCTCGCTGGTCTGCGCACAAAAACCATTGTGCTCGCGATGGCGATCTTCGTTGCATCATGCGTGGCAATTCCTGTGTGGGCGCGACTGGGAAACTCAACCGAGATACAAACCAGATTGGCTTTGGCCGAACTCAATGATCCTGACCGAGATGTTCGGGTGAGGGCGATGTCAACGTTGGTGGCGCGCGGAGATCCGACGCGGGCCGTTGCCGCCTTTACGAGACTGTTAAGTGACAAAGACGACGAGGTGCGTCAAACAGCCGTCTGGAACCTGGGCCGAATGCGAACGGCGGCACGTCCAGCAGTCCCAGCACTCGTAGCTATGCTGTCAAATAACGCACTGCACGAAATCCACCGCCTCGACGTCGTTGAAACGCTGCTAAGAATTGAACCAGTCGACACCGCAACGATGAGCGCAGCGATAGATTTTTGTGTCCAGGCTGCCAGACATCCAACCCGAGCTGACGTGCGAGCCGGCGCAATTCGACACCTCGGCGAAGTCGGCCCCGCAAACGATAAAGTTGTGCCCGCACTGATCGAGGCGCTCCAGCACAACGACTCATTCACACGCGAAATGGCGGCCGAGGCGGTTGGCGTAATTGGCCCTCGTGCCAGTGCCGCCGTGCCGGCTTTAATAGCAGAGTTGCCGAACAACTCGCACAGAGCTTCAGACGCCCTTGCGCGAATTGGCGCGGCGTCTGTCCCAGCCCTTATTGAGTTCATCCGAACTCAAGACCAGCCGTACGCGAGTGGCTTGCAATTGGCGATCGAAACGGTCGGCAAAATCGGACCAGCCGCCAAAGATGCCGTGCCTGTGCTCATAACAAAACTCGACAGCGAGAATACAAACGTGAGTTACCGGGCTGCCGCGGCCCTCGGAAATATTGGACTCGCGGCCAATGCCGCGGTGCCGGCACTTCGTGCCAAGGCGAGCGGCAAAGAGTCCTTGTTGAAGTCAGGAGCCGTAGCTGCTCTTAAGAAGATCGAAGGACATTGATTATCAAATCGCATTGGCTTGCCAATCAATCGCATTGAGGTCCGACGAAGACGGCCCCCGTCCCCCTAATGGCGATATTAGCGTTTCTTGACACTCATAATCCGCGAACCTAGACTCCGAAGTGTCGTGAATCTGCCGAACGCGCTGACACTTTCAAGAATTTTTATTGTGCCGCTGCTGGTCGTCGTTCTGCTGACGCCGCTGTCGCAAAGCCTCGGTGTGCCGCAACACATTCTGGGCGTCGCGATTTTCGTCGCCGCCGCCTTGACAGATTTTTTTGATGGAAAAATTGCGCGCAGCCGCAAACAGGTTTCGAAACTCGGCAAGCTACTCGATCCCATCGCGGACAAGCTTTTGATTTCGGCAGCGTTGATCGCCCTCGTCGAAAATCGCCTCGCGCCGGCATGGGCGGTCGTGATCATTGTCGGACGCGAGTTTGCCGTGACAGGTTTGCGGTCGATTGCTGCGACTGAGGGTGTCGTGATCGCTGCGTCACGGATGGGCAAGTTCAAGATGGTCGCGCAGGTCGTGACTGTTGGATTACTGATTCTTTCGCTGTCGCCCTCCGGAGGCGGCGCCCCGGTTTCAAACTTCGGTAAGCCGTTTCCGGCGATCAAATTCTGGACTGTTCCGGAATTGCAGACGGCCTGGGGCCATTTGACCGGTCCGGGAAATACAACCTGGGCGGACTGGCAAGTGCTGCTTTACACGATGGGCCGCGCGATGTTGTGGGTCGTGGTGCTTTCGGCGATCTATTCAATGTGGGGATATTTCAGGGCGTTTTTCACGACAGTCGTTCGCGAACGACAGCAAAAGGCCAAGGCCTCATCAGCAGCCTCGGCAGTTCAAAAGCCAGTCTAGTTTTCCAACATCCGCTGAATCTCAGCCGGTCCTTTCCACCCGCCAAGTGCTTCTTCAATTATCGACGCCGCCGCTAAGACTGTGCGCTCTTCAAACGGACGGCCAATGATTTGCACGCCGATTGGCAGACCTGTGGATGCTTGGCCTGCGGGCACCGCGACGCTCGGAAGTCCCAGAACATTGAAGGTTCGCGAATAGCTGAAAGCACGAAATACGCTAGTCGATTGGCCCGTGATTTTGACGCGCGCCGCGCCGTGCGCGAATGCAGCGGTCGCGCCCACCGGCGCAAGAATCAGAGGCGTCGTTTTCATCCAACGCAACAACTCCTCTCGTGCGCGTTCGCGCTCGAGCACTGCGCCGGCTAGTCGTTCCGCAGTTTCGATCCGATCTTCGAATTCGTTCGACTCTTCACTGAAACTGCGAAGCAATCGCGCGACTTGCGGCCCGGCTTCGTCCTCTCTTTCGCGATACAGCGCCGCGATTTCGCTGTTCGCGGCATGTGAAAACAGATCGATCCACAGTTGCGGC
>DATBSG010000193.1:0-3722 GCA_036559945.1 Pyrinomonadaceae bacterium | reverse complement strand
CGATTTTCGCGGCGGCACTGTCATCGTCATTGAATTCGATTGCCGCAACGGCAGTCAACGATCTGTACAAGCCCTTCAAGCCCGGACGCGACGACCGCCATTACCTGCGCGTGTCGCATTGGTTGACGCTTTTGTGGGGCGTCGTTCAGGTCGGCGTGGCTTTGGTCGCGATGCGCACGTCAAGTTCAGCGCTTGATAAGGCGCTTTCCGTGGCGTCACTGATCAATGGTCCGATCCTCGGCGTCTTCCTGGTTGGCACATTCCTGCGGCGCGTCAGCGAACCGCCCGCGCTCATCGGCATGATTGCCAGCATCCTGGTCATGCTTTACGTGCGCTTTTATACACCGATTGCATGGACGTGGTATGTCCTGTTGGGCAGCGTGATCACCCTGGTGGTGGCCTGGCTTGCGAGCTTAGCCTTTGCCACAGCGCCGAAGTCGCGACAGGATGAGCTCGCACCCGGAGTTTAGATTGTCGTTTTAGCAATGAAATAACGAGCAATGAAATCTCTCAGATCCTTCGCCGCGCGAAGCAGCGCAATTCTCCTTTTCGTGACGCTGACGATGACGTCAATCGTCGGCGTAAACGGAAACGCCGGGACCGACTTTGCTATGTCACCAGTCCCTGCTGCCTCGCCAAGGTTCAAACCCTACTCGCGCCATCCGTCGAAGGACGCAGTCAAGTGGGCCGACAAACAACTCAAACAGATGTCGCTCGAAGAGAAGGTTGGCCAGTTGATTTCGGTGGGAATCAACGCAACGTATCTAAATCAGGAGAGCGAAGCCTTCAAGGCTCTTCGTCATCAAGTCGTCGATAACCACGTCGGCGGCATCATTCTGTTTCGCGGGCCTGTTTACGAGTCGGTAGTAATCGTCAATCGGATGCAGCAGCTGGCGAAATATCCGCTGCTGATTTCCGCCGACCTGGAAGCGGGCGCCGGCATGAGGTTCGATGACACGGTGAACATTCCCTGGAACATGGCGATTGCCGCGACCGGAAATCCCGAGTACGCGCGCCGCGCCGGCGAGCTGACCGGGCGCGAAGCACGCGCGCTGGGCGTGCAACAGATTTATGCGCCGGTAGCCGACGTCAACAACAACGCCGCGAATCCAGTCATCAACGTTCGTTCGTACGGCGAAGATCCGGCGCAGGTTGCGAAGTTTGTTGCTGCCTTTGTCGAAGGCGCGCAAAACGCCGGCGTCATCGCCACCGCAAAGCATTTTCCCGGTCACGGTGACACCGCGATTGATTCTCATCGAGGCCTGCCTGAAATCGACGTCACGCGTGAACGCCTAAACGGCGTCGAGTTGGTTCCATTTCGCGCTGCCGTAAATGCGGGCGTGGGCGCGGTGATGGATGGTCACATCGCTCTGCCGCGCATCGATCCGACCGCGATCACGCCGTTGCCCAAGAACGTCAAGCTCAAGCCAATCGACACCAATGATGGCGCAGAAATAGTCACCGAGAAGAGTACTTTGCCAACAACGCTCTCCCCAGTGCTGAACGGCATCCTGCGCAACGATTTGAAATTCGATGGACTAATTGTTACTGACGCCATGAGCATGAGCGGTCTCACGCTCTACTTTACGCAGGAAGAGGCATCGGTGCGCGCGCTGGAAGCCGGAGCCGACCAACTTCTGAAACCCGCCGATCCCGACGCGTCATTTCGGGGTGTACTCGGAGCAGTAAAGGCCGGCAGATTAACCGAGCAGCGCATCGAGCAATCCGCGCGGAAGATACTCGCCGCCAAATACGATCTGGGGCTGGCGAAAGAGCGGATTACGCCAGTCGAGCAGATCGATCGGATGGTGGGCGGAAAAGAAGCGACGGCTTTGGCGGATGAGATTGCGACACATGCAGTCACGCTCGTGCGCAACGACCAAAACCTATTACCGCTCAACTTTTCGTCCACGACAAAAGTGTTCAATCTCGCGATCACGAATGGTGACGATCGGTTATTTATCGCGCAGCCTTTCGTCGCCGCGATGTCGCGCGCGGGCATCAAGATGGAAACTGCAGTCCTCGATGAGCGGTCCTCGGACGCCGAAGCTCAAAAGGCGCTCGAGGCCGCCGACAAAGCTGACGTCGTGATCGTTTCCATGTATGGTCGCGTGCGCAGTGGACAAGCGGGGAGCGTCGGTTTGCCCAATCCGGGCGCGAAAGCTGTGAACGTTTTGATGGATAGAAAGAAGCCCGTGATCGGCATTAGCTTTGGCAATCCCTACCTGCTCATGAGCTTTCCGAAATTGCAAACCTACGTCGTCGCATACGGTGACATGCCGAGTCTGCAAAAAGCGGCTGCCGACGCATTCCTGGGTCGGGCCGACATCACGGGCCGTTTGCCTATCTCGCTTCCGGGTTTGTATCCTCTCGGCGCCGGAATTCAGTTGAAAGCTGCCGCTACTCAATCTCAAGAATGATCGCCAGACACCCGAAAGTTATCGTCGCGCTTGCGTTTCTGCTGGCGCGGCCGATCGCTGCGCAACTTCCCGCCCCACCACATCGAGATGCGGGCATCTCTATCGAGCGTCTCTCCCGCGTGGACGCAGTCATCGCCGAATCAATTAAGAACAAAGAACTGCCGGGCGCCGTCGTGTTGGTCGGCCATCATGGACGAATTGTCTGGCGCAAAGCTTACGGCGCGCGCGCGGTCGAGCCGCAGCGCGAGACGATGACAACGGATACGATTTTCGATCTCGCAAGTCTGACCAAAATCGTTGCCACCGCGACGAGCATCATGATTTTGATCGAGCGTGGTGAAGTGCGCTTGAGCGACCCCGCTGTCAAATTCATTCCAGAGATGAAGGGCGGCGGCCGCGATTCGATCACAATTGAGCAATTACTGACGCACGTTTCTGGGTTCGCGCCGGACTTTGATTTGCGCGAGCGTTGGAACGGTTATGACGAGGCGATGAAACGTCTTTATCGCGAGCCGCTGCGAAATCCGCCGGGCGCGCGCTTCGTTTACAGCGACATCAATTACATCGCCATCGGCGAGGTGGTGCATCGGGTAAGCGGCATGACGCTCGATGAGTTCGCGCGCCGAAATATCTATGTTCCGCTTGGCATGCGCGATACAGGTTTCAGGCCCGCGGCTAATTTGAGATCTCGGATCGCCCCAACCGAAAAGCGCCGCGGCCAAATGAATTACCTGGGCGATAGCAGTGCGGACGCCGGCGTTGAAGGCGAACAATGGCTGAGAGGTCAGGTCCACGATCCGACATCGTTCCGCATGGGCGGAGTCGCCGGTCACGCAGGTTTGTTTTCGACGGCGGACGACCTGGCGACTTACTGTCAGATGATTCTCAGTGGCGGCAGTTATCGGGGTGCCAAGATTCTCAGCCCATTGGCGGTGGCAATGATGACGCAGCCTCGCGCGGTTAGCGAAACTGGAGCGGCCCGCGGTTTGGGTTGGGACATCGCCAGCTCGTTTTCGGCAAACAAGGGCGACCTGTTTCCGCTCGGCTCGTTCGGGCACACGGGATTTACCGGCACGTCTTTGTGGATCGATCCGGCAAGCGAGACCTTCGTAGTTTTCCTGAGCAACCGCGTTCATCCTAACGGCAAAGGCGATGTCGCGTCGTTACGCGGGCGTGTCGCATCGATCGTTGCCGGCGCGATTACCGACACCACGGTCGCGAAAGCGCGCGCGGAATCGTCTGCCGCCGCCGCCGAGTTGTTGGCGAGCCTCGCGCGCCTGAACACAAGCCGAACCGCGACGC
>DATBSG010000192.1:0-4343 GCA_036559945.1 Pyrinomonadaceae bacterium | reverse complement strand
GATGCGCCGCAACCAACCGCGGATCGCGTGCGCGTTCGAGTGCATGCGGCGGGATTGAATCGTGCCGACATTCTCCAACGCCTCGGTCGCTATCCCGCGCCACCGGGTTATCCGCAAGACATTCCCGGATTGGAATTCGCTGGCGAAGTTGAAAGTGTTGGCGAAGAGGCGCGCACATGGAAAATCGGTGATCGCGTTTTGGGCATCACTGGCGGAGGGGCGCAAGCTGAATATGTGACGGCACCGGAAAGCACGCTCGCGCGGATTCCTGACAACCTCGATTGGGCCGAAGCGGCTTCGATTCCCGAGGTCTTTGTGACGGCGCACGACGCCCTCTTTACCCAATGCGGTTTGCAGATCGGAGAGCGCGTGCTGATCCATGCGGCAGGTTCCGGCGTGGGCACGGCCGCAAGTCAACTTGTCAAAGCCGCCGGCGCAATCGCGTACGGGACTTCACGCACACCCGAGAAACTTGAGCGCGCCAAAGAATTTGGACTGTCTGAATCAATCGCGGTCGAAAACGATCCATCAGCGTTTCCTGAGGCAGTGAAGGAATGGACAGGTGGCGAAGGCGTCAACCTGATTCTCGACCTGGTCGGCGCGGCTTACATGAAAGCAAATCTTGAATCGCTCGCAACGAAGGGCCGGTTGATTTTCGTCGGCACGACGAGCGGCGCAAAAGCCGAAATTGATTATGGGATCGTGATGCGCAAGCGTCTGCGCGTCATGGGAACATCGCTGCGGACGCGATCGATTGAAGAGAAAGCCACAGCCACCCGTCTGTTCGCGCAGCATGTTCTGCCGTTGCTCGCAAGCGGCTCAGTGCGGCCAGTGATCGATAGAGTTTTTCCGATGGATGAAGTGCGTGAGGCACACCAGCGAATTGAATCGAACGAGAGCTTCGGTAAGGTTGTATTGCTGATTGACTAATCTAGGCAGTGTCGCGCATGCCCGCGAGTTCCCGCCGGTCGGTATTCTTTCCGAGGCGTTCAGCCACCTCGCTTGTCACAATGCAGAGACCGTGACGTCCTTCCGTCGCCAGTTTGTGCACCAGCCGGCGCGCTTCTTCGTGCGTTAGCTCACTCGCTTCGCAGCCGCGTTCGCTAAGCACGGCCCAGGTTTCGTCTTGAAGGTTACTGGTCATCACTTATTAAAAGCAGCCGGGACGGCTGCGTGTCCATTACTTCCCTTTGAATTCCGGTTTGCGCTTCTCGAGGAAAGCGTTCACGCCTTCGTCTTTGTCCTCGCTCGAGAAACAGAGCGCGAATATATCGATCTCGCGACGCAGGCCTTCGTCAAGATTCGATCGCGACGCAAGCTTCACGGCTTCTTTCGCCAGGCGCAAAGCAATCGGACTCTTCTCGGCAATACGATTCGCGATCTCCATCGTCTTTGCCTCGAGCTGATTAGCAGGCACGACTTGATTCACCAATCCATATCGAAAAGCTTCTTCGGCATTGATAATCTCGCCGGTCAGAATCATCTCCATTGCTTTGCCTTCACCCACCAGCCGCGTCAGCCGCTGCGTGCCACCGCCACCCGGTATGATGCCGAGATTGATTTCCGGTTGCCCGAACGATGCGGTGTCGCTCGCGATGCGAATGTCGCAAGCCAGCGCCAACTCGCAACCGCCGCCGAGACAGTAACCGTTCACCATTGCAATCACGGGTTTAGGAAAAGTATCGATGGCGTTGAACAGTCCGCGCTCCAGCATGATGGCGCGCTGTGCGAGCGCGGTGCGCCCGGCGAACTCAGCAATGTCAGCGCCGGCGATAAATGCTTTGTCGCCCGCACCGGTGAAAACGACTACGCGCACTGAATCATCGTCGCGCAGCTCGTCAAGAACCGCCGCGCCTTCCGCGCGCGTCTGAATGTTCAGCGCGTTGCGCTTTTCCGGGCGATTGATTGTGATGATCGCGACGCGCTCGCGGCGTTCGACCAAAATAGTCTCGTAACTTTGACTCACTTCAATAGCTCCAGTCTGCATGAAATGTGGTCAAGAAAGTTAAGCACAAAGAAAGACTATTTTCCATTTGGCACTTCTCATTCAGTATTTGCACATTTTTTGAACGTGATGAGCGGGACGGGCAAATGGGCGTGGTTTTTTCGGAGCAGCCCGAGGCTTGTCAATGACTAATGAGAAATGTCAAATGACAAATGGAAAATGGTTTTCAGGTCGAACTTGCGGATTCGTCATCACTGGCTTGTTCATCGGCGACCCAGGCGACGAACAAACGCATCCAGTTTTCCGAAGGCTCGGCGATCTGCACGCCGACGCGCGCCGTGCCGTAGATCGCCGGGGAAATGCGGACGACTGTTGCCGTCGCTTCAGTCGGTGAGCCGTCCGGTTTGTGCGCGCGAATGTAGAGATGCTCACCGATGCTTACTTTCTGATTGAGATGAAACAGGGCGCCTAGAGTCGAGATGTCGTCCGTTTCCGTTGGCTCGCTCCAGGCGGCGCCATCATCCGCGCGGCCCGAAACGACAATCGGCAGGCGCAAAGCCATTCGGAGGGCAAAACGTCTTTCCTCGTTCTGGTAAGGAGTGCTCATGACCGTTGCCATCCTGATCTCACCGTAACGTCAAACAGTATACGCTCTCAGCACCGGTTCCGGCTCGTTCCAGTTGTAGAAGCCTTCACCCGTTTTCTTGCCGAGTTTTCCTTCACTGACCATCCGGCGAAGAATTTCCGGCGGGCGGAAAGTTTCAGAGCGGAGCGTCGTGTGCAGGTATTCAGCGATGCTCAGGCGCACATCGAGACCGACCAAATCCGTCAGCTTCAATGGGCCAACCGGATGGTTGTAACCAAGCTCCATCGCGGTGTCGATGTCGCGCACACTGGCGACGCCCTGCTCGACCATGCGCATCGCTTCGAGGCCCAACGTCACGCCGAGGCGGCTCGATGCAAACCCGGGAACATCGCGCACGACGATTGGCTCTTTCTTCATACGCAGCGCGACCTCGCGAACTGTTCCCGTCGTGTCGTCGGAAGTTTGTTTGCCGACGACAATCTCAACCAGCCGCATGATGTGAACTGGATTGAAAAAGTGCATGCCGACGACGTTCGCCGGACGTTCGGACGCTTTGGCGATTTCAGTAATCGAGAGCGATGACGTGTTGGTGGCAAAGATGCAGTCGCTTCCGACCAGTGCCTCTGCCTCGCGCAGAAGATTTTGTTTCAACTCGAGTTTTTCCGGCGCCGCTTCAATTACGAGATCGCTTTCGCGAAGGTCCGCGATGTCAGTCGTCGCGCGAATTCGCGCGAGCGTCTCCGCGCGCTCCTGTTCAGTTACCTTTCCGAGCTGGATACCCTTCGCCAGGTTGCGCTCAATCGCTGTTCTGCCCCGTTGAATGGCTGAATCGTCAATATCGCGCATGACGACTTGGTAACCGGCGACAGCCGCAACTTGCGCGATGCCATGACCCATCGTCCCGACGCCGAGCACACCGATACTCTGGATTGGGCGAGCCGAAGCTGTCTTGTTATCTTGGTCCGAGTTCCTATTCAACTTATTCTCGACGCCGAACCAAAGGTGGACGCCAATTCAGGCCACGATGTGGCTGGGGCCTGGCTGGTTCGACTAACTCGTACACCACTAGTTATACTACACGCGCAACGCAAAACGCCAACAGTTTTCCAGATGATTGTGTTCAGAGTTCAAGCTTTAGCTTGCCCTCAGAAAATCAATAACCTAAAGGTTGAACTCTAAACTCAGTTCAAAGGAGATTCTGATTTGGCCATAGAAGAACTTCAACGTCAGGTAGTGATCATCGGTTCCGGTCCGGCGGGACTGACGGCTGCGATTTACAGCGCGCGCGCCAACTTGAAACCGTTACTGATCGACGCTCCCGCGGATACTGAGAAGCAAACCACGCCCGGCGGACAGCTGATGATTACGACTGACGTAGAGAATTATCCGGGCTTCGCCGAAGGTATTCAGGGTCCGGATTTGATGGTTCAGTTTCGGCAGCAGGCCGAGCGATTCGGAACCGAATTTCTCGAAGAGTGGATCACGAAGGTTGATCTCAGCGAACGGCCCTTCAAACTTTTCAGTGACAACAAAGTGGTCATTGCGGAGACGCTGATCATCGCCTCCGGCGCTTCGGCAAAATGGTTGGGAATTCCTGGTGAAGCAAAGACACCGCTGGGCTTTGGCGGGAACGGCGTCTCAGCGTGCGCAACCTGCGACGGCCCTTTGCCGGCGTTTCGCAACAAGCACCTGGTCGTGGTCGGTGGCGGCGACACTGCGATGGAAGAAGCGACGTTCCTGACCCGTTATGCCAAGCGCGTTTTTGTTGTTCATCGGCGGAACAAGTTGCGGGCGTCGAAGATCATGCAGGAC
>DATBSG010000191.1:0-3913 GCA_036559945.1 Pyrinomonadaceae bacterium | reverse complement strand
CCTCTTGTCGTTTGGTTCTAGTTTGCGCTTACCGGTTCGAGTCCAATCTTGTACTTCTTGATCTTACTGTAAAGGCGCGGGCGATAAATGCCAAGCATATTCGCAGCTTTCTGCTTATTGCCCCCGGTTCTTTGCAATGTGCGCTCGATGACGAATTTCTCGATGTCTTCGAGCGTCATGTTGGGTGGGACGTCCCAGGCCAGATTTGGCGAAGCCGGGGAAGGCGCGCTGCCGTTGTCGAAAGGCAAATCGCCGGGTTCGATCATCTCGCCCTTCGCCAGGAGTACGGCGCGCTCGATCACGTTTTGCAGCTCGCGCACATTGCCGGGCCATGAATGCGAAAACAGCCGCTGATACGCCGACTGCGAGAGGCCCTCGAGCGGACGGGCGTATTTTTCTCCGTACAGCCTGAAGAAGTGATCGGTCAGGAGTTGAATGTCTTCCATGCGCTCACGCAGCGGTGGAACATGAATCGTGATGGTCGAGATGCGATAAAAGAGATCGTCGCGCAGCAGGCCTTCACGAATCGCGTCCGCTGGCAGTCGATTCGTCGAACAGATCAAGCGAAAATCGACGGGATAACTTTTTTCCGAGCCAATCTTTCGGCACGTCCGTTCCTGCAGGACGCGCAGAAGTTTCGGCTGAAGCTCAACCGGCATTTCCGCGATTTCATCGAGCATCAGCGAACCGCCGGCCGCGTGTTGTACCAGGCCTTCCTTATCCGCATGCGCCCCGGTGAACGCGCCTTTCGTATGGCCAAACAGTTCCGACTCGATCAGTTCCTTCGGCAACGCCGCGCAGTTCACTTTGATGAACGGTTTCTTTGCGCGCAGCGAATTGTAGTGGACCGCGTTCGCGATCAATTCCTTTCCAGTGCCCGACTCGCCGACGATCAGCACGTTTGCGTCTGACTTCGCCACCGACTCGATCGTCTCGTAAATAGTCTGCATCTGTTTGGACGATCCGATGATATTGAAATATTCCGAGCGTGTGGAAAGCTGACGGCGCATGTTCGCGGTTTCCGCCATCAGCTCGCGCCGCTCCAAAGCTTTCTCGACCAACGGCGACAGCTCTTCAAAGTCGAAAGGCTTTTCGACGAAATAGAAGGCGCCGGCCTTGATCGCTTCCACGGCCGCCTGGACTGAGCCGTAGCCTGTCACGACGATTACTTCGGTCGTGGGCCGCGCATCCTTCATGTGTCTTAGCAATTCGAGTCCGTCCATGTCCGGCAATTGCAGATCGCAAATCACCAGATGATGCGCGCCGCCGTCGAACAAATCGATGGCCTCGGTGCCGCTGGAACTGACGTCGACGGTGTAGCCTTCGTCGGTCAAATGTTGGCGCAGCGAATCGCTCATCATCGGCTCGTCATCGACGACCAGAATGCGAATGTCTTTGTTCTTTGCTTTGCTCATTACGTATGCTCAGAACTCCCTGCTTATTCTGAAAGTGGTAGCGTCACTTTGATAGTGTTGCTTTGGAATTCAACGACGCCACCATGCCCCTCGATGATGCGCCTGGCAAAAGCGGCATGGATTCCCGGTTGCGATGCGCCGACCTGCGGCGCAACTCCGCGCCACTCAATCACTGCTTGCGGCGACTGGTCGGACTCAATTCGTTCGAGGTGCAGCGACACGTTCGAGTTGTTGGTTTGGCCTGCGAGTGCTTCGCGCGAAAGGGCGCTGAATGCTTCGGCCAAAGCGTGAGGATCGAATGCGCCGATGAGTGGCGGATGAACGTCAGAAGCCAAAGAACCGGTGAGAGGTCCGGTCACTCGGTATGCGGGATCGTGAACCGCCGCATGAACGATCGTGCGCAAGTCAGTGTACGGCTGTTGACGTAGATCCCGCGGCTCCGCGTAACGCACCAGGGCGGCCATTTCTTTCGCGGCGTGGTCAAGGCCCGCGACGAGTTTGTCTATGGTTTCACGCTCTGCGGCCGCATGATCATCCCGCTCTAGGCGTTTGCGCAAATATGTGGCGTATAATTTGAGTCCGTTTAACTGGTTCTTCAGATCGTGGACTATTTTATGCGTTGCTCGGCCCAGGTCTTCCAGGGCCTTAGCGTCTAATCCTTTGGCAGGCACGGCTTTCATCGGGTGAAATGGATATTAGCCGAAGAACTGTACGAAATGGACTCAATTGAGTTGTGATTCTGTGTCGTGTTTTCGTCCGAAGGCGCGACGAAAGAAAGCTGCGTATGCTAGTGATGCGCAATTGCTGACTGACTGAGTGACTTACTTCTTCTATGGGCCGCAAAAAGCTATTTCTGCTGGTTGAAGATTTCGAGGACAGCCGTTTCATGATGCGGCAGCTACTCGAAATGGCCGGCCACAAGGTGGTTGAGGCCACTGACGGGGAACAGGCCGTGAAGCTCGCTTTGCAGGAGAAGCCAACGGTTATTTTGATGGATTTGAGTCTGCCGAAGCTCGACGGGCTAGCGGCCACTCGCGAGATTCGCCGGCACAGGGGCTTCCGTCGCGTGCCCATCGTCGCTGTTTCCGCGCATGACGGCAAAGAGTCGCGAGAGGCGGCTCTCGCTGCGGGCTGCGATGAATACTTGACCAAGCCGATTGACTTCGACCAGCTAAACGCCGTAGTCAAGCGTTTTCTGGCTAGGTCGCACTGAAATACTCCCGCTAACTGGTTGTATCGGAATCGCTCGCGTGGTGGCCGATTACATGGCAATGACGCGATGTCGGCCCATCCGTCAACGTGGTTTGTAGCCGTATGCAACCATTCGGAAGCTGGCACGGCCTTTGATCGTTAACAAAATGTGAGTTCCTGCGGAACTAACCCTTTGTTAGCTAGCACGAACCAGGAAGCGAAGTGTAAACCTCCCCAGGCCTCACAAGACTCATTAATGAAGGAGTGCGATACCTCTCTGGCCATGTCGGTCGGAAAGCAGGACGAGCCCGTCATGAATGGTAATTTGGACATTCCACACAATCGTGTGCGCCTCGACAGCGGTGTGCTACGGAAGGAGTGGCTTGGTCCGGATTTCGTGCGGCAAATGAACCACGAGCTCCGTACTCCACTTAACGTGATCATCGGGTTGTGCCAATACCTCGACCGCGATCGAGATGCGCCACTCAACGAAAGACAACGCGACACAGTCTCGCGAATGGAGAGAAATGCGCACGCGCTGCTGGAAACAGTGAACCGGCTTCTGGAATGCGTGCGGACCGGCAAGTACGAATAGCTCAGGTCTGTTTCCCAAACATGAACGAAATTAGTCGCGGCGGCTTCCCCTCATCCTCCTCATGCCACCACTCTTTTATTGTGAGTAACGACAGTCGGTGTGCCTGGGCGGCAGCGATGAAGTCGGTGATGTGATGTAAGAAGGCAGGTATCTGCGCAGTCTCACCTTCGCTCTGGAAGGAAGCCTGCGTTCCCTGGTATTGACGGAACGGGTGCAGCTCGCAAACGAAGCAGCGGCCGCCGGTACTCAAGACGCGAGCACCTTCGGCGAAAATGAATCCAAGATCCTCGACATGCTCCAGTACCAGATTGCACACCACCAGGTCAAAAGCTTGATCGTCGCTGGGCCAACGCTTTCTGATGTCGGCAATCTCGAAGGTAACGTTCGGTGAATCGATCCTTGCCCTGGCCTTCTCGATCATCCCGGCGGAAAAATCCAGCGAGCGAACACGGTCACCGATCCGCGCAAGCAGCGCGGTGTTCTTTCCGGTGCCGCAACCAAGCTCGAGAACCGAGTTACAACGAAAACTCTGTAACTCTTCTCGCGCCACCTGCTGGTCCAGGTCACGCGCGCGGTTCCGATCGGAATCGTAGGTCGCCGACCACGCGTTGTAAGCATCTTCAATTTTCACGTGTTGAAAGACAATAAGATTGTCGCGGTTACTACTGATCAACTGTGGCGAGAGCTGGAGAGGGACCACTGCGCACGCCCT
>DATBSG010000190.1:0-4356 GCA_036559945.1 Pyrinomonadaceae bacterium | reverse complement strand
AGCGCTTGCAGGATCACATTGCGAAACATGTGCGTCTCGGCCTCTTCTTCGCTGATTTGCCCGACATCCACGAGTTGCTGAACCAGCGATTGATCTTTTGTCGCCAGACGAATCTGTTCGCCGCGCAAAACATACGCGCGGCTGTCTCCAACCTGCACCAGATCGAGCTTGTCATGCCGGATAGCAGCGCCGGTCAAGGTCGCACCCATGCCGCTGCAACGACTGTCCTCCAAACTCTTGTAGTGAATGGCGCGGTTAGCTTGCAGCGTGGCGTGCTTCAAACAATCAACCAGCGACGAATCCGGATCGCAGCCCTTTCCATCGTTGCCAACCATCACCTCGCGAACGGAATCAATCGCCATGCGGCTGGCGACGTCACCGGCGAGTGCGCCGCCCATGCCATCTGAAACGACGAGCACAAGACCCAGGTCGCCGACATCGAGTGTGCGCATTTCATCAGGACTCTCAGCCCCGTCAGAACCCGTCCAGGCGCGCTGCGTAGCGAGATCGAGCAGGAGAAAATTGTCTTCATTGCCGCGGCGTACGCGGCCAACGTCTGATTTTGCGTGTAGCTCGACAAGCATTTGAGGAACTGTTAGAGACGAATTTGAAGCCGTTGGTTCGTCAGGATTTTATATTGGTATCGCTGTCTTGTCACTCGCAGTCGCCGCGCAAGAAGATTGCTGGTGCGGGCAGCGATTTTGGCGCGCTAAATTGCGGCGAGCGCCTGATCCAAATCAGCGATGATGTCATCGGTATCTTCGACGCCTACTGAAATTCTGACGAGGCCGTTAGTTATGCCGAGTCGTTCGCGCGCTTCCAGCGTGATCGACGCGTGTGTCATCGTCGCCGGATGACAAATCAGGGTCTCGACGCCCCCCAGGCTTTCCGCCAAAGTGCAGAGCTTAACCGATTCAAGCACGGTTCGCGCGGCCGCGAGCGACCCAACATCGAACGAGACCATACTGCCGAAGCCTTTCTGCTGCCGTTTTGCCAGCTCATGCTGTTTGTGCGACACCGAACCGGGATAATAGATCTTTTGAACCTTCGGATGGTCCTCAAGAAATGCTGCAACCGCGCGGCCTGATTTGTCATGCTGCTCCATGCGCAGCGCCAGCGTCTTTGTCCCGCGCAGCACCAGCCACGAATCGAACGGCGAAAGAATTGCGCCGGCGCTGTTCTGTACGAAGGCTATCCAGGCTGCATCGTCTTCGTTGTTCACGACCACCGCGCCGCCCACTCCATCCGAGTGGCCATTCAGAAATTTGGTCGTCGAATGCACAACGATATCGACGCCGAATTCCATCGGCCTTTGCAGATAAGGCGACATGAACGTGTTGTCGCAAACGGCCCGCGCGCCGGCTGCGTGTGCGACATCTGAAACTGCTTTTAGATCGGTCACGATCATCACCGGATTTGTCGGCGTTTCGACAAAGACCATGCGCGTGTTTTCTTTAATTGCGGCTTCGACGCTGGACACATCCGAGGTATCAACGAAATCGAACTCAATACCGTAGTTCGACAGAATACGCGTGAACAGTCGATACGTGCCGCCGTATGTGTTGTCCGAAACGATCACGTGCTCGCCTGATTTTATCAACCGCAGCGTCGCATCGATGGCGGCCATGCCTGAGGCGAACGCGTACCCGAACTTCGCGCCTTCGAGCGCAGCGATGTTTCGCTCGAGCGCGAGACGCGTCGGGTTCGAAGTGCGGGCGTACTCGAAACCCTTGTGCTTGCCCAGGCCGTCTTGTGCGTACGTCGATGTTTGGTAGATGGGAACGGTGACCGCGCCCGTGGCTGAATCTGGTTCTTGTCCGGCGTGAACTGCCGTGGTTGCGAAGCCCATAGTCGAAGCTCGAAGCAGAAATCGGGAGCTGGATTGCGAAACCGGATAGTATCGTGCGCGTGATTTTAGTGTCAATCAAGCACGCATCAAGCGTATTGCCATCGGAAAGATGAGTTTTCGTTAATCCGGCGTGATCGAGTATCATCGTGGCGATTTCTGAAGCACCCTGACAAAGCAGCGTGGTTCTCATCGTAGGCCACTCAACATAGCAAAGCGATGCCGTCTGTGATTGACGAAGAACCAGAACCATTTTCCAACGAAAACCGTCGCCAACACGATCGCTCGCGCCTGATCGTGGACGTGCATTTCGACGGCGCGGAGTCGACCGGTGTCGCGAGCACCAAGGACATCAGCCTCGGCGGGTTATATATGTCTACGCGAATGGACATCCCGGTCGGCGCGATGCTGGCGCTGCGGATTCCTTTGGGAAACGATCACGTCGTGGTTAAGGGCGAAGTCGTTTATGTCAACCCGGGTGAAGGCGTCGGCGTGAAATTTCGGGAGTTATCTGACGAGGCTGGAGCGTTGATGAAGAAGACATTGCCGGCGACCTAACCGTTCGAGGCTTGGGTTTATGTTTGACCAGTTCACACTAGGCATTGAGGAAGAGTTCCAAATCGTCGATCCACAGTCCCGCGAGTTGCGTTCGCACGTGGTTGAGTTTCTCGATGAAGGCCGAATGTTGCTCGGCGAGCAGATCAAGCCCGAGATGATCCAGTCGCAAATCGAGGTTGGCACGGGCGTCTGCAAGAACATTCAGGAAGCGCGCGCGGACATCACGCGGCTGCGCAGCATCATCTCGTCGCTCGCCGAAAAGAATGGCCTCAAGATTGTCGCCGCTTCAACGCATCCAATCTCTCGCTGGCAGGACCAGAAGATTTTTGATGATGATCGATACGAGTTACTCGTCCAGGAACTGCAAACGGTGGCGCGGTCGCTGCTGATTTTCGGGGTGCACGTTCACGTCGGCATCGCGGATCGCGAGCGCCAGATTCACATCATGAACGCGTCGCGATATTTTCTGCCACACGTGCTGGCGCTTTCTACTTCATCGCCTTTCTGGATGGGACATAACACAGGCCTAAAAAGTTATCGCTCGGAAATCTTCAAGCAGTTTCCGCGCACCGACATTCCCGATCATTTTGATTCGTACCCCGGATTCGAGCGGTACGTTGATTTGCTAATCAAGACCGGCTGCATCAACGACGGGAAGAAGATTTGGTGGGACTGCCGTCCGCATCCATTCTTCCCAACGCTCGAGTTTCGCATCTGCGACATTCCGACGCGCGTGGACGACACCGTAGCGATTGCCGCGCTGTTTCAGGCTATCGTCTGCAAGCTCACCCGATTAATTGATAAGAACCTGGGATTTCGTCTCTACCGGCGAATGCTGATTCAGGAAAACAAATGGCGCGCCGTGCGTTGGGGCCTGGACGGCAAGATGATCGATTTTGGCAAGCAAAAAGAAGTGCCCACGAAAGATCTGGTGCGCGAGCTTTTGGATTTCGTGGACGACGTGGTTGACGATCTTGGCTCGCGCAAAGAAATCGAGCACATCCACACGATCCTCGACCGTGGCACCTCAGCCGACGAGCAACTGCGCGTCTATCGCGAAACTAACGACTTGAAAGCGGTGGTAGATCGATTGATTGAATTGACCGCAGAGAATGTTCCGCAAAACGTGGACCTCACCGTCGGCCGTGCTGCCGTGGCACCATCAGCGATTGCGAAGTAGCCGCCGCATGAACTTCACCCTTTTTGATTTTCGCTCTGCAAGATAAAACTGCCATAACATCCGCGCAGCAACGGAGCGATACGGGCGCCAGGCTTCGGCGATTTTGGCCAGTTCGGTGAAGGACGGGCGCGTTCTCATCTTGCGAAGCTTTGCGACGGCGGTGGCCAACGCAATATCACCATCGGGCCAAATGTCCGGGCGCTTCAAAGCCATCAGCAAATAAATATTGGCAGTCCATGGACCGACGCCTTTGATGCGCAAAAGCTCGGCATGTGCGTCTTCATCGCTCATCCGATGAAGCGATCTCAAATGTCCATTTGTGAATGCCTGCGCGACTTGAATACAGTAATCAGCTTTCTGTCGCGTCACGCCCAAGGTGCGCAGATATTCCTCACCTACCCAGATGAACGCCGGTGCCGTAAAAGGCTGAATGTTCGAATTCAGTCGCGCAAACATCGCACGCGCTGACACGAGCGAGACCTGTTGCTCAAGCACAATGCGCAGAAGAGTTGGGAAGCCGGGACGCCGCCCCCACATTGGCGGCACGCCATGCACGCTGTAAATTGAACCGAGATGATAATCGCGGGCGGCAAGTTCAGCAGCGGCGGCGACGAGGCTCTGAACGGTAAGTCGGGTTGGCGGAGTTGGTGCAGCCACGTGAGCGCCTTGACCCGCTCGCTACTGCTCGCGGTTCTGTAAGGCCAGTCTGAGGAAATTCTCGAACAAAATCCGCCCATCGCGCGACTCGTTCGGATGTTCCCAACGGGTCGGG
>DATBSG010000189.1:0-18218 GCA_036559945.1 Pyrinomonadaceae bacterium | reverse complement strand
GCCCGGATGATTTGGATTCTTCGCAATCACTTTTTCCGTGAGCGCGACAATCTCTGATGTGCGTTCGTAAGGCATGCCGTCACGCGTCCAGTAACCCCAGGGCCGCAGGTCCATCACCGATTCGACGTACAGCATCGAGATATCATCGTCGTCCGGAAATTGCAGATGCACTTTGCGCATCGCGTCGGCATACGCGACATCATTCGCCCGGCGGTCTTCAGCCTTTCCGGTGTACCGATATTTCAAGGCGTCGATTAGCGCCTGCTCGCGCGGCGATGCTTTCGCTCTCAGTGCAATCGCTTTTTGAATTGCTTCAAGCGCTTTTGGCTCGCTCGCCGGATCCATCGGCGCATTGATGTTGGGCCCGAGCGCGAGCGCTTCACCCCAGTACGCGATCGCGAGATTCGGATCCAAGCGCTCAGCTTCGCGATACGCGCGCCCAGCCTCCGCGTGATTGAACGCATACGAAAGGTTCAATCCCTGGTTCATGAAAAGTTGCGCCTGCGCATTCTTTGTCGACACGGGAAACTTGTGGTTCCCAAGTTTTTGCAAACGCGGGGCGATCGCGCCGGTTGGCGAAACGCCCTGCTGTGCCGGTTCTTTGTAATGAACATGGTTTGGTAACTTTTGCTCCTGGGCGAAACCGGGCGGTTGAATTGCGATCACGGTGAGGCAAACGACGAATGAAACAAGAATGAGTCGTGCGTATTTCATGGATTTATCCTCTCGGGAATTGGGTTCTGATTTGTCTCCTTCAAACTTTGCGGTGCTTTGCGTCTTGGCGTCTTTGCGTGAACTTTATTCGTTAGGATTTCACGTCAAGGCGCAAAGTCGCAAAGAGAATTCGCAAAGCAGGACACATCGGCTTTCGGGGGAGAGGGATTCTATCCCAACGCTGCGATATAATCACGAGGTTTTTGCGCGATAACACGACAGTAGCCCGACCATATGGAAGGGCTAAGATTTGTTTGTAAGGAGACCACATGCTTCGCTTAAGATTCCTAATCCGCAGTTCCGCAGCGTTCATATTTATTGGTTTAGCAGTTTCCCAAGCGAACGCGCAGACACAGTTACCGGCAGACATCACAGAAAAAATCGACAAGCTCGCCACCGAAACGCTCGCGCGCACCGGCGTTCCGAGCGCCTCAATTGCCGTGGTCAAAGACGGACAAGTCGTCTACGTCAAGGCCTACGGCGAAGCGAAGCTTGAACCGAAGACGCCGGCCACTTCGCAGATGCGCTACAGCATCGGCTCGATCAGCAAGCAATTCACCGCCGCGGCGATTCTGATGTTGCAGGAGCAGCGAAAGCTTTCGCTCGACGACAAAGTCGCCAAATACATTCCCGATTTGACGCGGGCGAATGAAGTGACGATTCGGCAACTGCTTTCGCACACGTCGGGTTATCAGGACTATTGGCCACAGGACTACGTGATGCCGCCGATGCTTCAGCCGACGACCGCGCGGAAGATCATGGACACCTGGGCCAAGAAGCCGCTCGACTTCGAGCCGGGCACGAAGTGGCAATACAGCAACACGAATTATGTGATCGCCGGCGCGATTGTCGAGAAGGTTGCGCGCATGCCGCTGCTTCAATTTCTCCAGCAGAAAGTTTTCAGGCCACTCAACATGACGAGCGTCACCGACATCGATCAAGCGCGACTCACCCAAAGCGATCCTACCGGATACATGCGTTATGCGCTCGGGCCGTCGCGCGTAGCGCCAAAAGAAGGCAAAGGCTGGCTGTTTGCGGCGGGCGAGTTGGCAATGACCGCAGAGGACCTCGCCAAGTGGGACATCTCAATCATCGATCATAAGTTGATGACGCCCGCGTCTTATCTTCAGTTTGGACGTGAAGCGGTTCTGAAGAATGGTGTCGGGACGCAGTACGCCTTGGGAGTCACGGTCACGTCGCAGGGCGGCCGTCGCGCGTGGTCGCACGGCGGCGAGGTTTCAGGCTTCACAGCGCAGAACATCGTCCTGCCCGACGACCGCATTGCCGTGGTGGTGCTAACGAATCAGGACGCCGCCAGTGCCGCCGGCCCAATTGCCTCCGGCATTCCGCCTTTACTGTTTGCGACAATCGATCCGGCCACGGCTGCGAAGCTCGAGCAGGCTAAAAAGATATTTGAAGATTTACAGCACGGAAGGATCGACCGTTCGCTGTTAACCGAAAACGCGAACGCATATTTCAGTGAACAAGCGCTCGAAGATTTCAAGAACAGCCTCGGCCCTCTTGGGAAACCGCAATCATTCACGCAAACGAGCCAGAGCCTACGCGGCGGCATGGTCGGCCGCACGTATTTGGTTCGCTTCGCAAACAAAACCATCCGCGCCTGGACGTACGAAATGCCCGACGGGAAGCTGGAACAGTTTCAGGTGGCGGTGGGAAATTAGTTAAAGTGGTGAGCCGAGCAGGACTCGAACCTGCGACCCACTGGTTAAAAGCCAGTTGCTCTACCAACTGAGCTATCGGCCCACGAAACTCAACTTGAGTCATGACATTCTAGCTGACCCAAAAGTCCAACGTCCAATGTCCAAAGTCCAGATTCCAGCGTCACGATCATGCGAATCTTGAAAGCGATGCTCAAGGTCGGATTGCGGACGCTGGACCTTGGACGCGAAACTTTGGACTTATCTAAGCCACTCCGCCAGCACTGACTCTCTTACCACAATTGTCTGCGAACGTTCGGGGCCGGTTGAGATCAAGCCGATCTGCACGCCGATTTGGTTTGAGAGGAAGTTGACGTACTCACGAGCGGCGCGCGGAAGTTCGCTTAAGTCTGTGACGCCAACAGTCGAGGACTTCCAGCCGGGCAGAGTCTCATAGATTGGTTCGACGCGGCGCAACTCGTGCGAAACTGAAGGAAGGGAGTCGCACTTCTGACCGTTTAGTTTGTAGCCGACACACACTTTGATCTCTTCCAGTGCGTCGAGCACATCAAGTTTCGTCAGCGCCACGGCGGTGAAGCCGTTAATCTCCGCGGCATAACGCGTCGCGAAGGCGTCGAACCAACCGCAACGGCGCGGACGTCCTGTCGATGCGCCGTACTCACGGCCACGCTCACGAATCAGTTGCCCAAGTTCCGCTTCGCCTTCAAGCATCTCTGTCGGAAATGGCCCTTCTCCGACCCGCGTCGTGTACGTGCGCACGATGCCAAGCACGCCGGTGATGTGTTTCGGCGCAAGGCCAGTGCCAACGCAGGCGCCGCCGACAGTTGTGCTCGACGAAGTGACGAACGGGTAAGTGCCATGATCGACGTCGAGGAGAGTCGCCTGCGCACCTTCCAGCAGAATTGTGCGGCGTGCTGCTGCGGCCTGGTTCAGAAAGTGACTCGTGTCGGCGATGAACGGCGCGAGACGTTCAACGAGGAAGGACGTCTCCATGATGATTGCGTCCGCATCCAGCGGTTCGCCGCCGTACGCCTCGATGATGCGATTCGCGTCTTCGAGATTGCGCTCAATGCGCGAACGCAAAACTTCGGGCACCAGCGCATCGGCGACACGAATTCCGCGGCGGCCGGCTTTGTCTTCATAAGCCGGACCGATGCCGCGCAGCGTCGTGCCGACGCGCTCATTGCCGAGACGTTCTTCGCTCGTGTGATCAAGCGCGCGGTGATACGGAAGAATCAGGTGCGCGCGCGAGCTGACTTTCACGCGTTCCGGCGTGATGCTGATGCCTTGGGCGATCAATCGATCGGCTTCTTCAAAGAAAGCCTTCGGATCGATGACCATGCCGTTGCCGAGCACGCAGGTCTTTCCTTCGTGCACGATGCCCGACGGCAGCAGGTGCAGCACGAAAGACTTATCACCGATCTGGACTGAGTGGCCGGCGTTGTGACCGCCCTGGTAGCGCACAACGATGTCGAAGCGCTCGGCCAGGAGATCGACGATCTTGCCTTTGCCTTCATCGCCCCACTGGGCGCCAATGACTGCGATAACCATAGGAGCAGAAATCAGATGTCAGAAGTCAGACGTCAGCAAAACACACAAATGGCGCGAACCGTTTTGCAAAAAACTAGTTCGCGCCGGGTCAAATAAATCTAGGCAGCGGTGGCGGTGCTGATGTGCTTGTCCAGCATGCGCGAGATGGCGCTTTCAGAGGTCGCGCCGACGACACGCTCTTCTTCGCGGCCGTTCTTGAAAAGAATCAGGGTCGGAATGCCTTTGATGCCGTAGCGCTGCGACACCGACGGGTTATCGTCCACGTTCAGCTTCACGACACGCGCCGTGCTGGCGTATTTGTCGGCCACGGCCTCGACCGTCGGCGCGAGCATGCGGCAGGGCGCGCACCACGCGGCCCAAAAATCGACCAGCACCGGCCGATCGGATTTCAAAACGTCATTTTCAAAACTGCTATCACTTACTTCTGTTACGTTCTCACTCATTACTTAGGCTCCTTGCGAAACAATTTCAATCTAATAACTGATCGACGCTCGTGTCCGCGTTCAATTGAGCATCGATTCGTAAAGCTGAATATATTTCTTGGCTGCGGCGGACCAGGAATTGTCTGCGACCATTCCGTTACGCTGAATCTTTGCCCACGCTTCCGGTTGGTTATAAAAGTAAAGCCCTTCGCGAATTTTTTCAAGCATAGCCGCGGGCGTGTACGGTCCGAATTTGAAACCATTTCCCGTCCCCGCGTTTACCTCGAAATTTTGCACTGTGTCATCCAATCCGCCAGTCCCGCGGACGATTGGAACCGTCCCGTATCGCATACTGTACATCTGATTCAAACCGCAAGGCTCGTAAAGCGAGGGCATCAGAAACATGTCGGCGCCGGCTTCAATTTGGTGCGCCAAAGGCTCACCGGCATAGCCCTTATAAACGCCCACGCGGTGCGGCGCGGCGTCGTGCCAGCTTTGCAGAAAGTCTTCGTACTCGCCTGCGCCCGCGCCGAGCGCAATGAAGAACGCGCCTGTATCCAAAATCCCACCCGCGGCTTGCCTGATCAGGTCATAGCCTTTTTGCGCGACGAGCCGCGAGATGATCGCGATGATTGGCCGCTCAGGCTCTTCCGGAAGACCGAACCGGCGCAGTAGATCGAGTTTGCAATCGCGTTTGCCGGAGAGGTCATCTGCCGAAAAGTTCTTCGCAAGGTGCGGATCGGTTTCCGGATTCCAAACGTCGTAATCAACGCCGTTCGTGATCCCACTAAGGCGATCGCTACGCGCGCGCATCAGCCAATCGAGCCCGTAACCCTGCTCCGGCGTCCGAATTTCCCGCGCGTAAGTCGGGCTGACGGTTGACAGAGCATCGGCCGCGACTATCCCGGCCTTCAAAGCCGACGCGGCGCCGTTCAGCATGAACGCGTCGCGGTACGCCGCGAAATCCAGCCACCAAAGATTGTCTGGATCGAAAGCGCCCTGATAGGCCAGGTTGTGAATCGAGAAAAGAATCTTTGTGCCGGCGAAGAATTTCTCGTGCCTGCGGCGGGCGCGGAGCTCGACGGAAGCAAACCCGCACGGCCAGTCATTAAGGTGAACAATGTCCGGCATATCACCGATTCTTTGCAGCAGCGCGATTGCCGCACGACAGAAGAAAGCGAACCGTTCGAAATCATTCGGGTCCCCGTAAATCGAAGGTCGCGAAAAATAATATGGCGCTTCGATGAAATACGTCGGCGCCCCCAGCGCATCGCTGATTCGCACCGGAATGCGGGACTTTCGCCCGCGCCAGTTGACCTCGAGATCTTCGACGTACGTGCCCGTGATCAGATCTCGGTCAACCTGATCGTAAAGCGGGAGAATCAGCAGCGAGTCTACTGATTCAGCCGGCAGCGCTTTGGTTAACGATCCGGAAACATCAGCGAGGCCGCCCGTTTTGGCGAAGGGAAGTGCTTCGGATGAAAGGATTGCGACACGCATGAACTGCAAGGATGAAATCAGAAGAATGAACGATGAAAAGCTAGTCGATTGAAAAACTTCTTCATCCTTCCGCCTTCATCCGTCATCCTTGCCCTTACTGCTGCATCGAGGCCAGGAACTCCGCGTTGCTCTTCGTCTTCTCAAGCCGCTCGAGCACCACTTCCATCTGCTCAGTCGGTGAAAGCGGATTCAGCACGCGGCGCATCACCCAGATGCGGCTGAGGTCGTCTTTTGGAATCAGCAACTCCTCCTTGCGTGTGCCTGAGCGCTGGAGATCGATGGCCGGGAACAGACGCTTGTCGCTCAAGCGGCGATCGAGATGGATTTCGCAATTGCCGGTGCCTTTGAACTCTTCGAAGATGACGTCGTCCATGCGCGAGCCGGTGTCGATCAGCGCGGTAGCGATGATCGTCAGCGAACCGCCCTCTTCGATGTTACGCGCCGCGCCGAAAAATCGCTTCGGTCGTTGCAACGCGTTCGAATCAATACCGCCTGAAAGAATCTTGCCGCTGGGCGGCACAACCGCATTATGTGCGCGCGCCAGACGAGTGATCGAGTCGAGCAGAATCACGACGTCACGTTTGTGCTCGATCAGCCGCTTGGCTTTTTCGATCACCATGTCGGCCACTTGGACGTGGCGCGTCGGCGGTTCGTCGAAGGTGGACGAGATGACTTCACCCTGAACCGAGCGCTGCATATCGGTAACTTCTTCCGGCCGCTCGTCAATCAGCAGAACGATCAAAGTTACTTCGGGATGATTCTGGGCAATTGAATTCGCGATTGTTTGCAGCAGCATGGTTTTGCCGGTGCGCGGCGGCGAGACGACGAGGGCGCGCTGGCCTTTGCCGATGGGTGTCACCAGGTCGATGACGCGCGCGGAAAGATTGTCCGGCGCCACCTCCATTCGCAGCATCTCTGCCGGATAGAGTGGCGTCAGGTTGTCGAAGAAAACTTTCTCGCGCGCCTGGTCGGGCGACTCGAAATTGATCGCTTCGACTTTGATCAGCGCAAAGTAGCGCTCGCCTTCTTTGGGCGGGCGAATCTGGCCGCTAATCGTGTCCCCGGTGCGCAGATCGAACTTGCGAATCTGCGACGGCGAAACGTAAATATCGTCCGGCCCGGGCAGGTAGTTGTATTCCGGCGCGCGCAGAAAACCGAAGCCGTCGGGCAACGTTTCCAGCACGCCTTCCGAAAAGATCAAGCCGCTTTTTTCGGTCTGCGCGGCGAGGACTTTGAAGATCAGCTCCTGCTTGCGCATGCCCGTGGCGCCGGGAACGTCCATGCCTTTAGCCACGGCCGTGAGCTTTGAGATAGACATCTCTTTCAGCTCAGAGAGATTGAAGACATCCTCTCTGCCGTCTTTGCTCGGAACGTATTCGTCTGCCGTGTCCACCGTGGCGACACCACCGCCGTTGTCGCCGCCATTCGTCGTAGTTCTTCTTCTATTTGCCATATCAGTTTTTTCTTGGGCAGCCGCGGGGCTGCCGTACGGATCGAGGTTTTAGCATGCTGTCAATTGATTTGAGCGATGCCGGTCAAAAGGGAAAGTCGCGATCGGGGAAGCTCGTGTGGGGGCTTCCACCGCAAAACGGTTTATGCCAATTGCTGCCTCGGAATCCAGACGTTGTTAGCTAATCGTGATTTGGATGCCGCTGGCAGGATACGCGTGGTCTCAGATCAGACTTCAGAAAACGGTCGGAAAAAATACTTTCGTCTATGGGTCTGATTCAATTTGGAAACTCCATTCTAAACAAAAGCAGAAAAAGCGCAAGTCTGCAAGTGTTAAAAAACTATGGTGGCATTGGAACCGCGAGTCATCCGTCTAAGGCGTCAGCAATCGCACGCCAGACTTCATTACGTCCGCGGCCCGTCACGGCCGAGTATTGCAGAATATCTGGCGTACTCATTTTTTGCTTGGCGCGGGCGATGTTCCGCTTCAATTCGTTGTTAGACAGCTTATCGGATTTGGTAGCAACGATTACGTGCGGCCTGTGATGATGCGTCAGCCACTCGTGAAGTTGCAAATCTCTTGCGGCCGGCTCATGCCGCGCGTCAATCAGATGAACCGAAAGCGCAAGCTGCCGGCGTTTTTCGAGGTAATCACTCGCTGCGGCGCTCCACTGTGCTTTGACGTCTTTCGGCGCGCGCGCAAAGCCGTAACCCGGTAGATCTACGAACCAAAATTTCTCGTTGATAAGAAAGAAATTTAGCGCTTGGGTCCGACCCGGCGTCGATGACGTGCGCGCCAAGCCCCGGACGCCGAGCAGGGAATTGATGAAACTGGATTTCCCAACGTTCGAGCGTCCGAGGAAGGCAATTTCCGGTCGTTTGTCACGCGGCCAATCCGTTTCTTTGAAGGCGCTCTTTACGAATTTCGCGCTGGTGATTCGCATTCAAAGAAGTCTGCGGGACCCGCGGCGTCCGAATTCGCGTTACGCGCCGGCAGCTTGCGCACGCTCGGCAGGCATGGCGGCGAATCTGGCCATGCGCTCGCGCATCGCGGGCAGCCGTTGTTCGATATTCGGAATGCGTTTGACCAGCGCCTCGAGGTTCTTCAGAAAGTCGGGGTTGTCGAACATCGTGCGAATTTCCGCTAGCACCGGCTCGACCTTCATGTAAACGAAAATGTGCTCGCCGTTGGTTTGATTGAACAAATCCTCGTCGATTGCGCCGTTATTGACAAGCGCGCAGGCCATGTCCCAGTAGGTCATGACCATCCGGAGGTGACCGCTATGCTCGCCCATCATGACTTCCATGACGTCTTGAATGCTGGTTGGATTGAAAGTGAATAGCCAGTTGCGCGCGTCGCGCATGACCGGCTCACGCCGGAGGTCGTACAGTTTCAGAATCAGATCTGCATCTTCATGTTTACCCATTTCTTTTTGCTCCCTGACAAAGATAATTTACCAAAAACAGACCACGCCATTGGGGTCTGCAACTAAAAACTAAAAGCTCAAAACTGAGAACTGTTTGCGAATTATTGTTCCGCAGGCGTCTGCAGGCCCGGCGGCGGCTCAGTCGTCCAAATCGGCGGAGCTTTGGCTTCATCGCCGATCTCGACAGTGGTGGTCTCCTCTTCGAGAGCGAGCGCAACGACTTCGTCAATCGTCTCCACCAAATTGATCGTCATTGCGCTACGAACCTCCTCTGGCACCTCCGGCAGATCCTTCTCGTTGTCTTTCGGCAGAATGATCATGTCGATGCCGAAACGGTGCGCCGCCAGCAATTTCTCTTTCACGCCGCCAATCGGCAACACGCGACCGCGCAAAGTTATCTCGCCAGTCATGGCGACATTCTTACGGACGGCCACGCGCATTAGCGCTGACGCCATCGCCACCGCCATGGTAATGCCGGCGGACGGGCCGTCTTTCGGAATCGCGCCTTCCGGAATGTGTATGTGCAAGTCGCGCTTGCGAATGAAATCGAGGCTCATGCCGAGGCGCTCGGCGCGAGATTTTATGCAAGTCAGCGCAGCTTGCGCCGATTCCTGCATCACTTCGCCGAGTTTGCCGGTCAATGTCACCGCTCCGCGGCCTTTCACCAGCGTCGCTTCGATTTGCAGGACTTCGCCGCCGACTTCCGTCCAGGCCAGGCCGGTTGCCAGCCCGATCTCGCTTTCCGCGGCCACGCCTTGCTGGCGGAATTTGATCGGGCCTAGCATCTCGCGCACCTGCTCAGCACCAATTTCGTATTTGAAATCCTCGGTAACACTCTCAGCCACAAATTTTCGCGCCATCTTGCGGCAGCATGAACCGATTTCGCGTTCAAGGTTTCGGACGCCGGCTTCGCGAGTGTAGTGGCGAATAATTTCGAGAATGCCCTCGTCAGTGAATTCGAACTGGTCGCTGCGCAGGCCATTCGCTTCTGCCTGTTTCGGCACGAGGTGGCGCTTTGCGATCTCCAGTTTCTCTCGCTCTGTGTAACCCGACAGCCGCAGCACTTCGAGACGATCCTGAAGCGCCGGCGGAATCGTATGCAACACGTTTGCGGTGGCGATGAAGAAGACTTTCGAGAGATCGTACTCGACGTCCAGGTAATGATCCTGGAACATATGGTTTTGTTCAGGATCGAGAACTTCGAGCAATGCCGCGCTCGGGTCGCCGCGAAAATCTGTGCCGAGTTTGTCGACTTCGTCGAGCAGCAGGATGGGATTTACCGTTCCCGCTTTCTTCATCATCTGAATGATTTGGCCGGGCAGGGCGCCAATGTACGTGCGACGATGACCGCGAATTTCGGCTTCGTCGCGCACGCCGCCAAGCGAAAGCCGCACGAATTTGCGGCCGGTCGCGCGGGCGATTGATTTGCCCAGGCTGGTTTTGCCCACTCCCGGCGGACCGACAAAACAAAGAATCGATCCTTTGGGGTTCTTTACCAATTGCCGGACGGCAAGGTACTCGAGAATGCGATCCTTGATCTTTTCGAGGCCGTAATGATCCTCGTTCAGCACCTCTTCGGCCTTGATAAGGTCTTTGATCTCTTTTGATTTGTGTTTCCACGGCACGCTGAGGAGCCAATCGATGTACGTCCGGGAAACGGTTCCTTCGGCTGACATCGGCGGCATGGCTTCGAGGCGGTGCAGTTCCTGAAGAGCCTTCTCTTTCGCCTCTTCAGTCATGCCGGCCTCTTCGATCTTTTTCTTCAGCTCGTCAAGCTCCGCGCGCTCGTCTTTGCGGCCCAACTCTTTGTGAATCGCTTTGATTTGCTCGTTGAGGTAATACTCTTTCTGGGCCTTCTCCATCTGGCGCTTCACGCGCGTTTGAATGGTGCGATCGAGCTGGCGCTTCTCTAACTCGATTTCGAGAATTTCTATCAGCCGCGCGAGCCGTGCCTGGGTTGAGAAAAGCTCCAGCAACCCCTGTTTGTCTTCAACTGAAATTCGAAGCTGCGATGCAAGCGCATCGGCCATGTGCGACGCATCGGCATTCCGCATTGCGGTTTGCAACGCGTCCGGCTGCACGTCAGGAGCGAGCCGCAGATGCTGTTCGATAAGTTGCGCAACTTTCTGCACCAGCGCATCCGTCCGCACGCCTTGTTCGCTGACGGTTGGCGCGCGCCGCACCATCGCCGTGAACGCGCCGTCGTTGTTCTCGACACGAATCGTTGTCGCACGTTCGCGGCCCTCGACCACAACTTTGATCTGTCCGTTCTCTTGTTTCTGAGATTGCAGGATGCGCGCGATAGTGCCGACGCCATAAATCTGCTCGGGGGATGGCTCATCAACCGTCGCGTCGTGCTGCGTCGACAAAAAAATCGTGCGGTCGGAAGCGAGCGCCATTTCCAGCGCGCGCACCGAGCCGGGCCGGCCAATTTTGAATGCGACTTTGGTGAACGGAAAGATTACGACGTCGCGAATCGGCACCATCGGATAACGGGCGATGTCAGCAGGGGTACGGTCTGAATATTCTTCCATGATTGCTTACTGCGGAATTGAAGACTCCTGAAGATTTGCGCGGAACAGACAATTAAACGACGAATACCGCCGCTCCCTCAGTTTGGCTTCCGTCGCAAAAGTCCTGAAAAGTGCGAGTCGCCTTTGCCTTCCTCGCTCTTTTGGCCGACCGGCGTGATTGTAAACTATTTGGAAAGACGCCGCCACTACTCAATTGGCAGGCCGCCCGCGCGATGTCTAGCGGCCTAACTCGTCTTTCAAATTGAGATTTCGAATCAGTCGATGAAGGTAATTGGGGTGGAGATTGAGCAGCCTCGCCGCGGCCGTGTAGTTTCCGTTTGCCTGCTTAACCGCATCGATAATCATCTTCTTTTTCATTTGAACTACCTGCTCGTGATAGTTCGAACCGGACTCGCTCGCGGCGTTGGCCCGGAATTCGACCACCGCCTCTGGCAGGTCGTCCGGCAAAATGTGATCAGTTGGGCCGAGTACGATGGCCCGCTCGATTGCATTCTCCAGCTCACGCACGTTCCCGGGCCAGTCGTAATTAGCCAGCAGACGGCGCGCCTCAGGTGAAATTCCAAAAACGACGCGGTTGCACTTGTCCCCATACTTGCGTGCGAAGTAATTAGCCAGCAGCGGAATGTCTTCGCGCCGCTCGCGCAACGCCGGCATCTTGAGATTCACGACGTTCAGGCGGAAATACAGATCACGTCGAAAACTTCCGCGAACGATCGCGTCTTCGAGGTCGCGATTGGTTGCGGCCAACAGACGCACGTCGATCTTGATTGTCCGATTGCCGCCGACGCGCTCGAACTCGCGTTCCTGAAGCACGCGCAGGAGCTTCGTCTGAAGCCCCGGAGACAAGTCTCCAATTTCGTCGAGAAAGATCGTGCCGCTGTCAGCCAACTCAAGTCTCCCTTTTTTCTGGACCAGCGCGCCGGTGAAGGCGCCTTTCTCATGGCCGAAGAGCTCGCTTTCGAGAAGCGATTCTGCCAGGGCCGCGCAATTCACGGCGATGAACGGCTTATCGGCGCGTTTGCTGTTGCGATGAATCGCGCGCGCGGCCAACTCCTTTCCGGTGCCACTCTCACCTGAGATCAGGACAGTGGAATCGGTCGGCGCGACTTTCGAGATCAACTGGTACACCTTCTGCAAAAGCGGGCTTTCGCCGATCATGTTGTGTTCGATGTCCGCGTCGCTCAGCAAACGGGCGTTCTCGCTCTGCAGCCTTTCAAAATTGCGCGCATTCTCGATCGCGACGGCAGAAATCGCGGCGACGGCGGTGAGCAACTGCAGATGGTTTTCATCGAATTTTACCAATGGATCGTCCGTGTCGAGATAGATCGCACCCAGCATGCGCTCGAGCATGATTAACGGGACACAAAGCACCGATCGTGACTGCGCTGCAATCAGGCTCACCGTTTTGAGATCGGCGCTGTTGTCGGGTTCGGTGAGCATGATCGCCGCTCGATCGCTCAACACGCGACGCACGATCGTGCGGCTTACGGTGACAGTTTGCGAAGTGCCGCCATGCCTATCGAGCCCGAACATTGACGAGAATTCGTCGGGCGAACCGGCGTTATTTGCCGTCAAGAGGATCGCGCCGCGTCGTGCCGGAACGACTTCGAACAAGAGCTCCAGCAGCGCTCGTTGCAGTTTGTCGAGTCCGCGAATCGCATTAATGGTCGTACTGATTTTCAGAAACGCGCTGAGATCGCGCGCCATCACGTAAAGCGCGTCGCTATACGTCATGCGTACGGCCGGACCGCCCAACAATGAAACTTCGTCAAAACGAATTTCGCTGGTCTGGGCTGGCTCCTCAGTTTCTTCAAGCAGAAAAAAGAACTCTGATTCACCAATCTGCACGCGATCTCCGTGGTGTAGCTCGCAGCGTTTGACCGGTATGTTGTTAACAAACGTTCCGTTGCGACTGTCCAGGTCCGCGATCACGTAGCTATCGCCTTCCTTCTCGATCATCGCGTGACGGCGCGAGACGGCCGCGTTGCGAATTCTCAGATTTGCGCCCGTTTGACGGCCGATCAAAACGGGACCTTCGGTCATAGGGATGACCGTGTCTTTCAACTTGCCGGTGATAGAGGCGAGTCGTGGTTTCATACCAGATTTTCCGAAACGGCTGTCGGGGATTCGGGCCAAGTGTACGCATGTACGCTGTGTCAAGCAAGGGAATTTGCTAGAACGCAGTTGGCTATCCGAAGAGTTAGTTCTGCTATCCGATCGGATAGCAAAGTGTGCATCGAAATTCCTCGTCGAGCGATCGCGGCCGCGCGGACTGAAACGACTAATCGTTGACTTCTCAAGTCTTAGGAGCGCGAATCGGCTTCGCAACTTACTTGCCGCTTAACTGGCACGTGACTAGCAGTAGAGTTGGCGTACCCCGTGTCACCCTCAAAGGCGAGGGCGGTCCTCACGAATGCTCTCTGACAACGAACGCCCCACGCGCGGGCGAGCGAATTTTTTGAGGCTCGCCTCAAGCAAAACGGCAACCCTGCTGAACCCCGGGGTTGCCGTTTAGTTTTTTAAGTCGGACGAAGGCGTCCTCCAGCTACGTGGTTCTATCCTTTCGTTTCATTCTCTATCTGAACAGTTAGAAATTCGCAGCCCTCTGGTTGAACAACGCCAAGGCCGCCATATTAGCTTAGTTCTTGCGCATGAACCTTTTATGACGTAGGCGTCAATGTTCATCAGCCATGGAACGCCGTTAGCATTAGAAACCCAGCGTGCAGAACAGACTGAACGTGAAGAAGCGGCCGATGGCTCTAGTGAATCCTGATGGTAAGGGTTATTTGCCGCAGGGCAAGAGGAGGAAACAATGACAAGACAAATCGTAAAAGGTCTGACGATGTTAGCGTTGTTGCTAACTCTGGCGTTAACAACGGCGGTGGCAACCGCGAACGGCCAGTCGAGACATAAGCTGACTGCGAATGTCCCATTTGACTTCATGGTAGGCGAGAAGGTGCTCACCGCCGGACAGTATCGGGTGAGTCAGGCCGGCATCGGCGACGAAGCGCTGGCGATTAGAAGCGCTGACTCGAAAAACAACGCCATTCGATTGACCAACGCGACAGCATCCCAGGAAAGGAAGCCTGCGAGACTTGTGTTCCATCGCTATGGCAACACGTACTTTCTTTCCCAAGTTTGGGAGGGAGGAGACAGGACTGGTCGACAATTGGTGATCTCGAAACAGGAAATCGCAATGCAACGAGAGCTTTCGCGCATCGCCTCGAACGCGGATTCCAAGAAATTCGGCTACGAAGAAGTCGTGATTCTGGCAAGCGTTCGCTGACAGCCCTCCCCACGCCGAAGGAGCGGGCGAGACCCAATGGAAGTTCGCTCCCGGCCTTGAAGTAAAACGGCAATGCCGAATTATCGGCATTGCCGTTTCTGTTGGAATCAACTTGACGAATCTCACGCTGCCGCATCGTCGACGCCGGCCAGACCTTCGCCCGGCATGGCGCGGTGACGCTCGACCATTTCGCTTGTAATCACAAATTCTTTGACTCGTTTCTGTGAAGGCAACGTATACATCGCATCAAGCAGTAGTTCTTCGAGAATCATCATCAAGCCGCGCGCGCCAACCTTGCGCGCAACCGCTTGTTGCGCGACACGTCGCAGCGAGTCTTCTGTGAATCGCAGCTTGACGCTGTCGAAGTCAAACTTCTTCTGGTACTGCTTAATCAGGGCATTCTTTGGTTCGGTAAGAATCTTGATCAAGGCTGCTTCGTCGAGCTCGTGCAACACACCGGCGACCGGCAGGCGGCCTACGAATTCCGGAATCAATCCATACCTGATTAAGTCCTCAGGCTGAACATGCGCAAGCGCATCCGCCTGACGCTGCGAACCAGTCTTGACCTCGGCATGGAAACCGAGAGACTTGTTCCGCAAACGCTTCTCGACAACTTTTTCCAGACCGACAAATGCGCCGCCACAAATAAAAAGAATGTTCGTGGTATCGACCGGAAAAAATTCCTGGTGCGGATGTTTGCGCCCGCCCTGCGGCGGAACGTTGGCGACAGTGCCTTCCAAAATCTTTAGCAGCGCCTGCTGCACACCCTCACCCGACACGTCGCGAGTAATCGAAGGGTTCTCGTCCTTGCGGCAAATCTTGTCGATCTCGTCGATGTAGATGATGCCTTGCTGCGCGCGTTCGACGTCGCCATTCGCGGCCTGCAAAAGCTTCAAGATAATGTTTTCGACATCTTCGCCGACGTATCCGGCTTCAGTCAGGGTCGTCGCGTCTACAATCGTAAACGGAACGCTCAACATCCGCGCGAGTGTTTGCGCGAGGAGCGTTTTGCCGGTGCCGGTCGGTCCAATCAGGATGATGTTCGATTTTTGAATCTCGACGTCGGATCGCCGTCGCGCCAGCTCGATGCGTTTGTAATGTTGATAGACCGCGACGGCGAGACGCTTTTTCGTCTCGTCCTGTCCGATAACGTACTCGTCAAGAAACGATTTGATTTCACCAGGTTTTGGCAGGGGCGGGCGCGACGCTACGGACTCCGCCTGTTGGTCGTCGCTGATGATCTCATTGCAGATGTCGATGCATTCGTTGCAGATGTAAACTGTGGGACCCGCAATGAGTTTCTTCACTTCATTCTGCGACTTGCCGCAGAAGGAACAACGGAGGGTGTCGTCACTTCTTCTTACCATAGTCCGGGGAACTCCATCCTTTTCAGATTGTCGGGCCTATTTCAGAATCGATGCCGAGACGAGCGTGCCGCTGGCTTCGCTGCTCGTCAGAAGTTGATTAAAACGACGAACACATTCATTACAGATGAACGAACTCTTGCTGCGCCGGCCTTTCGCCGCGTGCGGCGAGCCGACGACGATGTTGCTTACCTCGCTGCGAGACTTCCCGCAGAATGAACATCGAGCAGCACGCGCTTTCATTTTAGCGATCATTTTTGTCCACTACTCGCGGTGGGCAATCACCTCGTCTATTAAACCATATTCTTTGGCCTGGGTTGCAGACAAATATCGATCGCGTTCAACGTCAAGTTCAATCTGATCGAGACTCTGGCCGGTATGTTTTGCCAGAATTTGCGAAGTCAGTTCGCGAATGCGGATTAGTTCTTCAGCGTGAATGCGGACGTCGGTGGCCTGGCCCTGCATGCCACCTGAGGGCTGATGGATAAGAATGCGAGAATTGGGAAGCGCGAAGCGTTTTCCTTTGGCGCCGGCCGTCAGTAACAAAGCGCCCATCGACGCGCACATGCCGACGCAAATCGTGGTTACGTCCGGACGGATGAACTGCATGGTGTCGTAAATCGCGAGGCCGGCAGTGACTGAACCGCCCGGCGAATTTATGTAGAGGTTGATGTCCTTTTCCGGGTCTTCGGCTTCGAGAAAAAGAAGTTGCGCGACAATCAAATTCGCGATCTGATCGTCGATCGGAGTGCCAAGAAAAATGATGTTGTCTTTGAGCAGTCGCGAGTAGATGTCAAACGCGCGCTCGCCACGCGACGTTTGCTCGACGACCATCGGAATCAGTGCCATAAAATAAATCAGGAGTCAGTAAGCAGTAGGCAGTAAGCAGAAGAAAAAGCGTTGTTGCAATTCATTCTGATTTCTGACTGCTGGCTTCTGACTCCTGTTTGTCTTCCTTCCACTCTTCGTCGGTTACCTTCGCGTTCGCGACCAAAAAGTCGAGCGCTTTGCGATTGCGCAACCTCGGTGCGATGCTACGTTCGCCTCCTTGCTTTGTCAAGATAGCTCGCACTTGCTCTGGCGACTGTTTTGAAGCATCCGCTACGCGACCGATCTCGTCCTCGATCTCCTGCGGAGTCACTTCGATATTCTCCTCGTCCGCGATTCGTTCGAGTAGCAGCGATCCGCGCAAATCATAACCAGCCTGGTCCTTCAAAGAGTCGCGCGCCTTCTCCCAGTCAAGTTCTGGATGCCGAGGATCGATGCCCTGGCCGATCATGTCACGCACTACTGACTCAATACGATGTTCCGTCTGATGCTCGACGAGTCGTTCAGGTAATTCGAACTGATGCGCTTCCACCAGTTGGCGCACGAGATCGGCGCGCAACTTTCCTTCGGCTTCGTTACTTGCCTGCGCGTCCAAATCCGCACGTACTTTAGGGCGCAAATCTGCGAGCGATTCAATCTCGTCGCCGAGGCTTTGCGCCCATTCGTCGTCCAAATCGGGCAACTCCTTGATGCGCACCGCTGAGACTTTCACTTTGTACTCGATGGTCTTGCCAGCGAGCCCTTTTGCGCTGAAATCCTCGGGATATTGGACGGTAAACGTCTTTTCATCATCCGGTCTGGCGCCCCTAAGATTGTCGGTAATCGCCTGCACAACACCTTCGCCGCCGAGCACCACGTCCACGTCTTCGACATTGATCGGTTCGGGGTCAGGTTCGTTGACGAACGTTCCGTGGAAGTTTGCAGTAACAGTATCGCCGACTTGCGCGCCGCGATCTTCGACCGGCTGCAACGACGCAGAACTCTCGCGCAGTTGCTGAATAACTCGATCGACATCTTCATCGGTTACTGGCCGGGTGCGGCGCGTGACTTCGATGCCTTTGTACTTGCTGAGTTTGATCTCCGGCAAAACTTCGACGTTGACGTTGAACGTGATGGGCTTTTGGCCAAGCTGATCAAGTCCCTCGGCGTTGTCGAGGTTCAACTCAGGTTCACCGAGCGCTTCCAGTTTGTGTTCGCTGATGGCATTCTGGACGGCATCGGGAAGAAGTTCGCGCAACACCTCGGTGCGTATCTGATCTTTGAAGCGTGTTCTGATTACCGCCCGCGGCGCGTGCCCCGGACGAAAGCCCGGCACGGTCGCCGCCTTCGCATAATTGTCGCTAATGCGATCGTAAACCTTGCGCACCGCGTCTGCTTCGATCTCAATATCGATCTGTTTACGGGTTGGAGAGATTTCTTTGAGTTCAGTCTTCATAAATTAGAGGTCAGACATCAGAAGTCAGA
>DATBSG010000188.1:0-5866 GCA_036559945.1 Pyrinomonadaceae bacterium | reverse complement strand
GCCGCTGTCAAGCACTTCGATGTAATCCGGCGCCAACATCTTCTTGAAAGCGTCTGCGTCTTTCTTTCTGAAAGCGTCCCAGGCTGCCTTCTCTTTCGCGATCATGTCGGCTTCCGAGGGCGGAGCCGTGGATTTCATCTCCGTGCCCTTGTTGGCGTTCGTCATGTTCTCGTTAGCCATCGGCGTACAGGCCGCAACGAACACTAGAAAACACACGAACACAAATAGTCTCTTCATAGCTGAACCTCCTGAAATTGGTAAGAAGCGGGAAGCTTCTACAACAAAACCGCACCGGCGTCAATCGCTTCGTTTGAACTACTGGTTCGTTGGCGGCGGCGGCGGTCTCCGGGTGGCCGCTGGTTTCGGTGACGGTTTCATCGTTGGAGTCGGCGAAACTGCATTCGCAGGTGAAGTCAGCGCTTGTTCTGCCGCCGGTGACAGTTTCACGACACTCGATGCGACTACTTGCCATTGGCCGTTCCGTTGTACGAATGTGTCGATGCCGCGAAAGTGGCCACTGATGTCCTGCGCGTTTCCGTCCGGAGTTTTGTATTTGCCGCCCTTGACGGTCATCAGCATGCTAGCGACTGCAGCGTCGGAATCAAGTACCTTTACGTTTAATTCGGAAACGTCCCACGAGTCATAGCTCAAATTACCAGACTCGATATCCTTAACGTCTCCCTCTTTTCCGCCGGTCGTTCCGTCGGGATAGACGAGCACGATATCGTCAGCTTCGAGCCGTCTGACAGCGGCGCCATCGTGTTCTTTGATGATGCGCGGCCAATCCTTCTCAATCCTCGTAATTTCAGCAACGATGGCCGCTTTGTCAGGTGTCGGCTCGGGCGTCGCCATGTTTGTGTTAGCCACTCCGGTGTTCGCATTTTTCGACGGCGTGCAAGCAATGCTCAGCACGATGGCCGCGATGGCCAAAGACAATTGCACCAATTTTGAGTATTTCATCGAATAAGACTCCTTCAGTGGGTATTCCAAATGGGCTCACAAGAATCGACGAGAGCCCCAAGCCTTCTAAGCCAAAAAACTCGTTGAGTCAATACTGCCGGTGCCTGCGACCAAGGCCACGGAAAATCAGTTGACTTGCATTTCAGGCTTGGCATAATGTTTCCCCAGCGGTCGCGTTTCTCGGACACGGAGTCGCGCGACCATCTTTCCGCCGCGCGTTTCCAAGCGCGGCAACGGAGCGTAAGGAGGATCACAGATGTTTCGCGTTTACCTCAAGCTCTTTTCCAGACATGTCGGATATATCGTTCTTTTCACCTGCGCGATCACGTTTGCAATGCTGGCGCCCGCTTCGTCGCAGGCACAGCGCTCGAAGGGATCGGTGGATTCGCCCGACGACAAGCAGCCGACGTTTCATGAGTTCCGCGGCGTGCGCATCGGCATGGCGACCGACGAAGCACGCAAGAAACTCGGCAATCCGCGCGACAAGAGCCCGGAACAGGACTTCTATATGTTCAACGACAACGAAGCCGTTCAGGTTTATTACGATAAGAGCGGCGCCGTCAGCGCCATCTCAGTCGATTTCATGACCGGCGCCAATGGCGTGCCGACATGCAAAGATGTGCTTGGCGCCGAAGCCGAGGCGAAGGCCGACGGCTCGATTTATAAAATGGTCAGATATCCGAAAGCAGGCTATTGGGTTTCGTACAGCCGTACCGCAGGCAATGATCCGACCATAACCATCACGATGCAGAAAATTCCGTAACGCCATCTCCACTCCAAATTTTCCGAGCCCGGGTGAATTTGCAAACTTGCCCGGGCTTTTTATATTCGTTACGACAAGCTGATTTAGAAATCATGTAGTATCGTTTACGAATGCTTCGCGCAGGATTTGTTGGCTTACCTAACAGCGGAAAAACCACGCTATTCAATGCGGTAACAGCTCAATCGTCCGCGCTCATTGCGAACTACGCGTTTTCAACCAGCAAACCAAATGTCGGCGTCGTCGCCGTGCCCGATGAACGACTAGCGCCGCTCGCCAAGTTGGTAAAGACGGAAGTCATCGTTCCGGCCAGCGTCGAATTTGTGGACATTGCGGGATTAGTGCGGGGCTCGTCGCAGGGCGAAGGAATGGGGAATCAATTCCTTCACGCCATCCGCGAAACCGACACAACGATTCAGGTGGTGCGTTGTTTCGAAAATGAAGCCGTCGTGCACGTTGATAATTCGATCGACCCAAGGCGCGATATAGAGACAATTCAAATCGAGCTGGCCCTTGCCGACCTGGCCACGGTTGAGCGTCGCCGCGAACGCGTCCAGAAGACGGCAAAGAGCGGCGATAAAACCGCACGCGCAGAATTGGGAGTGCTTGATAAGTTGCAGCCGGCCCTCGAAGAGTTCCAGCCCGCGCGCAGCGTCTCGCTTAACGACGAAGAGCGAGCGATTGCGCGAAACTATTTCTTGCTGACCATGAAACCGACGATTCATGCTGCGAACGTGAGCGAATCGACTCTGAGCGCGCCTGATGAAAACGAATATGTGAAGTCCGTCCGCGAAGTGGCCACGAAGGAAGGATCGGAGTGCGTCGTGATTTGTGCGCAGCTTGAAGCCGACCTTGTCGATCTATCTCCCACAGAAAGAGTCGAGTATCTCGAATCGCTCGGAGTAACGAGCAGCGGCGTCGATCAGTTGATCAAGAGCGCCTATCACGTGCTCGGCCTGATGTCCTTCCTGACCGCCGGCGAAAAAGAAGCTCGCGCGTGGACAATTCCGCAGGGCTCGCGCGCGCAAGACGCGGCGGGGGCAATTCACTCGGACATCGCGCGCGGTTTCATTCGCGCTGAAGTGGTCGGCTACGACGATTTGATGCGGGCGGGTTCATACGCTGCCGCGCGCGACCGAGGGTTGTTAAGATTGGAAGGCAAGGACTACATCATGCAGGAAGGCGATGTAGTGAATTTCAGATTTAACGTTTAGCCATTCACTTCAGAACCGCGCGAATGCCGACGATGATTAAATAGATAATCGCCACGACCACCGCGATCTTAATCAGCGCGATCGCAAGGCTCACCAGGAAGCCCAGAACTCCCAGCGCGACGCCGGCTGCCGCCAGAACCAGCGGGACGCCCACTGCCAGCACAAACAGCGCCAGCAAAACCATTCCAACTATCTTCAAAACATCCGTTGCTTCTTTCATCTGAACACCATCAGCCTTTCGTTTTTTGGCGGCCTTTTTTAGCCATTTTTTGCGGCTTGCGTCAATTATACGAACGGGCGCGGCGAATCGTTCCGTGGAAGTGGCACGGGCGTCACGCCCGTGGAATCACGCGCAAGATGCGCGTGCCACGACAAACAAAAAGGGCCGCTAAATCAGCGACCCTCGGCAAATGAATTTCACTCCACCTGAATTCGTTACGGCACTAGCTGAATTATGCCGACTCTGTGACCGACAGGTTTGACGATCGTTTTCACCGTGCCTACCTCTTCCGTGGTCAGGAACAAGCCAAAGTCACTGAACGTGACCTCAGAGTTGATTTCAGCTTCGTTGCGTCCTTTGACGTTGACGATTTGACCCAGATTCTGGAATTGGTTGTCGGGCGAAACGGCCCAAAGAACGTAAGTAGTGTTCTTTGGCGCTTCCTTCAGATCGTGGAAACGCATCTTGACCTGCGTTCGATTGGTTTTCTTGTCCGGCTCGATGAAGATGTTGGCACGCGCGCCTTCCATCGCGCCGGCGAAATTGATCTGGAGTTTTGTGTCGTCGCCCTTCTTGAAGTTCGGAATACCGAGCATCGGGACGGCGTATTCAGATGTCGGTGCGACGGTAGCCGCGACCTGTTCGCCGACTGGCGTTGACAGCGGAATTACCGACAAGCCGGTTGGAACCGCGCTGCGGAAGAAGATCTTCGTGGTTGTATCGTACGCAGTTAAGGTTGGCTCCGGCGAAGCAAATAACATAAACCGCGACAATGGCGCGGTCGCCGTAAATGTGCCGACACCGTTTGTGATCTCGATTGGACCGAGCAGTGAGACCGCGCCGGTCGGATCTAACGCGTAAAGATTCAAGGCAGTCACATCATTCGGCAGACTGGTCAGATTTACTTTGATCATACTGCCGTTCGCGTCGCGCAGAATGGTTGCCGTTCCGGTTGCGCCAGTAATGCCGACCGGAGTCAATGTGACGACCGTTTCTTTGCCAACGGGATATTCAACAATTGTGTATGTCCCTTCTGAGGTTTGGACCGTAGTGACCTTTTTCGTTTCCTGGCCGCTACTCACAACAGCCAGCGAGAGTAAGAGCAGTGCTGCTCCCAACACCGCAATCAGACGTTTGCTCATAAGTTCCTCCTCCTTCAAAAAACCATGGTTTGTGTCGGGATTAGAGGTTGCGATTTACCACTATTGGAGCAAGCGACGTGCCCGGCGATTCGAAGGACGAGAGGGCCTGATCCCCTCCTGGTGGCGGCGTGGGCGATGCGAAGCGATACAGAACGGACTGTATGTGATGTTCGGAAGGGGTTCACTGCGCGATGCGGATTTTGCGCGTGTTACCTGACGGATATTCGAATTTCGTTAACAAGCGTCCGCTTTCCGCTTGGGTCAGTATCGATTGCCGTGGCGCCGACCCTGGCGACGTTTTCCGCTCGATGCTTTCGCGGGCGCGGTTCGAGTTTCGTAAAGAGCGGCGCAGCGGCCGGCTCTTCGTCACGCGTGAAGTAAATGTTGTGGCGATAGCATTCGGACGAAGGCGATTGCGCCGCCAGAATCGCGACGCGTTCATGCTGCGGACAGACGCCGGTCGCGAGTTGGTTGGTGTCGGGATCAACTTCAACGATGTTGACGTCATCCGGCTGTTCGAACGATCTTCCGCCCAGCTCGGGACGCAGATCTACTGCCGCTTTCATGAAGTCCATCCAAATAGGCAGCGCTGCTTCGCCACCCGTCATTCCGAGCTGTTCGTTGTTGTCGAAGCCGACCCAGACCGCGCAAACCAGATTCGGCGTGTAGCCCACAAACCAACCGTCGTGCGACGTGCCGGTCTTTCCTGCGATGACCGTATTGTTCAGTAAGCCACGCGCGCGGCTCGCGGTGCCGTGATCGATTACGCCTGCGAGCATGTCGGTGATGATGAATGCGGTGCTCGGCTGAATAACTTGCGCCGATGGCTGGCTGTCGTCAAATGATTTCGTGATGCGCGGCTCAATGCGCCGGCCTCCGTTCACAAATGCGGCGTAAGCAGTGGCGATCTGCAAAGGTGTGACTTCCGTCGTGCCGAGCGCCAGCGCTGGATAGGGCGCAGGTCGCGGCAATCCAAATTCGCCGGCGATGTTCGCCGTGCGGGCGAGGCCCGTCTGCATCGCGACCTCAACCGTGACCACATTCAGCGAATTGATCAACCCATCGCGCATCGGCACATCACGCATCGAAAAGCGCCCGCCAAAATTTGCGGGCCGATACCTGGCGTTGCCGCTGTAAGTGAATTCCTGCGGCGCATCGGCAAACTTTGCGAGCGGCGAAAGGCCTGCTTCCAAAGCGGCAGCATACACAAATGGCTTGAAAACCGAACCCGGTTGGCGCTGAGCGTCAGTCGCGCGGTTGAGTTGCGAATTCGCGTAATCACGCCCGCCAATCATCGCCAGGATCTCGCCAGTGTGCGGATCGAGTGCGATCAGCGCGACTTGGGGCTTGGCTGTTGCGAATTTGTTTGTTTCGTCGAGCCTCGCCAGTTGCGTGGCAATTGCGTGCTCCGCCAATCGCTGAAGATCGAGATCGAGCGTGGTGATTGTGGCATGCGCATCCTGCGCGTGATCGACGGGCGGGGCTCCGGTGCCACGCTCAACAGCGCGATTCACGTAATCAATGAAGTACGGCGCGGACGATTCGCGCGCGGGATCGAACGCTGCCAGCA
>DATBSG010000187.1:0-8551 GCA_036559945.1 Pyrinomonadaceae bacterium | reverse complement strand
GTTTCTCTCACAAACCGATCATTACTCCTGACAATTTTCTTAATGGTTGCGGCCAGTGGTTCAGCGCGTGCGCAGGGCGATCCGCACGCGGCAGAGACGGCGCGGGCGAATGCCCTCACCAAAAGCGGCAATCAGAAGATGCGTGATGGGGACTTTGATGGAGCCATCGCCGATTTCAATCAAGTCATAGAGATCGACAAGATATATCCTGCGAACGTGCAATCCGCTTCTTACATGACTCGCGGAGTGGCGTTCCAGAAGAAAGGCGACCTGGACGCGGCCCTGGCAGACTTCAACAAGGCGATCAAGCTTCAGTCGGACAACGTCTTCGCTTTTCAGAATCGCGCCGGACTTTACGAGAAGCGGAATGAAATCGATAAAGCGATCGCCGATTACAGCAAAGCAATCAAGCTAAACTCAAAGTTCCCGTTCGCGTATCGCGGACGAGGTTTGCTTCTGCTGAAGCAAGGCAAAGATGCCGACGCCGAAGCTGACTTCACCAAATATCTCGAACTCTTTCCCAACGGGAAGGAGTCCCTCGAAAAGGAAAAACAGAAAATCAAAGACGAGCGAGCAAAAAAGCAATAAGCAGTAAAAGCTGGGGCGCGCTGCCTTGATGTTTTCAGCCTTCATCCCTCATCCTTCATCCTTGGCTTCATCTCTTCCAATTGGCATTTTCGACAGTGGCGTTGGTGGACTGACCGTCTATCGCGCGCTGCATGAGCATCTGCCTAACGAGCGGTTCGTCTATCTCGGCGACACAGCGCGCGTGCCTTACGGGACGAAGTCTCTGGCGACCGTCGAAAGATACGCCGTCGAGAATGCGCGCTTTCTCGCCGCGCATGGAATCAAGATGCTGGTCGTAGCATGCAATACGGCATCGGCACTGGCCTTGCCGGCAATTCGCGCGGCGTTGCAGATTGATGTGGTCGGCGTGATCGGGCCGGGCGCGAGAGCGGCGGTGAAAGCGAATGAGCACGCCGGAGGCGTGCGTACCCAGGACGCGGGACGCGCGCGTACCCAGATCGGCATCATCGCGACGGAATCAACCGTCCAAAGCGGCGCGTACACGGCGGCAATCAAAAAGGCTGATGCAAACGCGGAAGTGATCGAACGCGCGTGCCCATTATTTGTGCCGCTGGCGGAAGAAGGTTGGGCTGACAATGAAATCACGCGCACGATCGCCGCAACTTATCTCGCGGATTTGCGAGGCAAGATTGACACGCTGGTGCTCGGCTGTACTCACTATCCGATTTTGCATGATGTCATTCAGGAAACAGTGGGCGAGGACGTGAAGCTGATCGATTCGGGCGAAGCGACTGCTCATGAGGTTAAGACCTTGCTGCAGGAAAAAGGCTTGGCGAGATTGACGCCGCCCACCGGTGCGCTCGAACGGCAGTTATGCGATGATTTGGATCACTTTTATGTGACCGACGCGGCGGAGCGTTTCGCGCGTGTCGCGGAAAGATTTTTGGGTGCGCAGCCGTCGCGTTTGGAGGCAGTGGAAGTTTGGGGAGAGGATAAGTTGAAGAGTTCATCCGCAGACTACGCAGATTACACAGATGGTCAATAAGCAGAAAAGACGGCCGGCACTACTGCCCCTTCTGCACTCACGCAAACTGGTGAGTCTTTGTCTGTGAAATCTGGGTAATCTGCGGACGATATTCTGATGACCGACGACGAACGAAGATTGCTGCGACATTTTCTGGCAGCGTTGGCGTATCGCATGCAGAAGGCTTTACGCGATGCGCCACCGGAATTCGGAGGCTTCGACGCAGGTTCACAGGTGCGCACGCCGCAGGAACTCGTGCGACATATGACAAGCGTACTCGGCTACGCGCGCACTTATTTCGTTGGCGGTCAGTACAGGCCGGCGCCTTTGCCGTCGCTAAATGAAGAGGTCGTTCGGTTTCATGAGGTGGTGGAATCACTCGCGTCACACGTCAGCAATGGCGACCCGTTGTTGGAACAAACGACGGCGGAAAAGTTATTGCAAGGACCACTATCAGATGCGATGACGCACGCGGGTCAACTTGCGATGTTGCGGCGACTTGCTGGAATGCCCGTGCCGCCAGAAAATTTTATCGTCGCTGATATCGATGCCGAACGGCTGGGGCCGGAGCAGACGCCGCCGGTCAGCCCAGATAAAGAATGGCCGGAGGCGCCGGCTAGGTGGTCGCCAGAATCATGAGCTTCACACGCACAGACAATCGCGCGCCTGACGAACTGCGGCCGGTGAAAATCACGCCGGGTTTTCTTGCGAACGCCGAAGGCTCGGCCTTAATCGAAATGGGCAATACGCGCGTCGTGTGCGCCGCCTCGGTGGAAGACAAGCTTCCGCCGCATTTGCGCAATCAGCGAATCGAAGGATGGGTCACGGCGGAATACGGAATGCTGCCGCGCTCGACACACACGCGCACTTCTCGCGAAATTGGCCGCGGCGGACCGTCAGGTCGCACGCACGAAATCCAGAGGTTGATCGGTCGTAGCATGCGCGCGATTGCCAATCGAACGGTCCTGGGCGAACGGACAATCACGCTCGACTGCGACGTGCTCCAGGCTGATGGCGGTACTCGCACGGCGGCGATCACCGGCGCTTACGTGGCCTTTGCGATTGCCTGCCGACGGTTGCTCGCTGAGAAGAAAATCAAGAGGTCGCCAATCATCAGCGAAGTCGCCGCCGTCAGCGTCGGCATTGTTGACGGAACGCCGCTGCTTGATCTGAAATACGACGAAGATTCGCGTGCGGAAGTCGACATGAACGTTGTCTGCACGGGCGACGGCCGCTTCATCGAAGTCCAGGGTACGGCGGAAGGGTCGCCATTCACGCGCGAACAGATGGATAATCTGCTCGAGCTGGCCCGGAAGGGAATCGCGGAACTGATTCAGCTTCAGCGGTACGCGATTACGTCCACCGGGTAGCGCAAGACAACAACCGGACTCATTACGGCATCTGAAACTCGGCGCTTAGGGCTTACAAAGGAGTATCGATGGTGCGTTTAGCATTAGCTTTCCTTGGATTCTTCATTATTGCAGCATTTGGGTCGCCGGCTGTTCATCATTCGGCTGGCGCGCAGGATCATACCTATTCCAGTCCCAAGGTCGATTACCTGGTCGAGTTTCCGTCGCCGATGTGGCGCCTGGTAGATGAGCCCGACGAAGTTCATCAGCATGCTGAGTTTGTTTACAACGACCGTAACGACGGCTACCTAAGAATCCGCAAAGAGGCTTTGCCGGACAGTACTACGGTCGAGGAGTTTGCGCGTCAGGATCAAGATCAGAAAGAGCGTTTCCGGCCAGGCTACATCGATGGCAAAGGCGAGCGGTTCACCGGCCGTCTCAGCGGCTACACAATGTCGTATGAGTTTACGCAAGCCGGCAAACCAATGACGGGCCGGACTTATTACCTGCAGGCTGACGAGCACACAGTTTATGCGCTGCGCTTCACCGGCATGCGCGACAAGCTTTCGCGCATCCGCAATCAGACAGATCAAATCGCGCGCACGTTCAAACTGAAGTGAGTCCGCAGATATAAAGCCACAAAAAGGGTTTCGCCTTGATTAGAGAAAAGCACAAAGGTTCGGGCGTGATTCGACAAAATACTTTTGTGTCTCTTGTGCCTTTTTGCGGCTCTTTCTAAATCTGTGTAATCTGCGAACTCAAATTCTTTCTTCGTAACCTTTCACGCGTCTCCCGTAATACCTATTAAGTCTCCCTGACGGAAAGAAGATCTGCGGCCTGCTTCGCCAGACCGACGACAGATCTGTGTCACAAGTTCTCCCCGCCAAAGTTCACGTCTGCCAGAACCGAGGAGCTTGCGATGAAAAAACATAACGCGTGGGAAACGTCAGAAGAAACGTGCGATGGATTTGAAGCGCGTCAGGCCATTAGCCTCACACTGCTCAAAGACGCTTCGTTGCCCGAACGGCTTTTTAGGGAATTGGAATTTGCTCTCGATCGAATTAGGTTAAGCTGGGCTGAGTTCAAACGTGAGCCAGCAGCATTTGTCTTTACTGAGCTGCATGAACTGAAGCGAGCACTGAGACAAACGTTGACAGCGCCTCACCGGATCAACGCTTCGTTGACTGCGTTGTCGGTTGTCGGAGCGGTAACGATTGGTGTTTTCCTGTTGGAACGCCACGCTACAAATCACAAAGAGACAGATCACTTCGATGAATTAGAAGTCGTTTCGATTCTGAACCTTCAAGACTCGACAAACAGCAGTTCGGATCCGGGCGTTGGCGCTGGTGAGCGCGGCCGTGTCGGTTTCGAAAGCGGTAGTGGCGAAGGATCGCGGCCACAGCCGGCGCGCGCGCATGGTGGCGGCGGTGGGGGCACTCACGCGCAACTTCCCGTGTCGCAAGGCCGTCCTCCGGCTCCCTCGATCATTCCAGCGCCCATTCCCACTGCGGCTGTCAGGCTTCCGCGAGCCTTGCCGGTTGCGGGAATCGACCTCGATCCCGCGTTGTGGCGGAAACTGGACTATCCGTCCTACGGCGATCCCCGATCAAAAGAAACGACGGCGTCGAACGGCCCGGGCGATGGTGGCGGCGTTGGAACCGGGAAGGGCACCGGAATCGGTCAAGGCGATCATTCGGGACTTGGTCCCGGTCGAGACGGAAACATGGGTGGCGACGGTAAGGACATTGGCGGTGGCGGCAAAGGCGGCTCGCGCGGAAACAATCCTGACGATGATCCCGATCGCGTTTATAAATCGCCGGAAGTCAGCACGCGGCCTCGCGTCATTGCGAAACCTGAACCGACGTACACAGAGGAAGCGCGGCGCAATCAGATTACCGGCACAGTTGTTCTGCGGGTCGTATTCTCGAGCAGCGGGCAGGTCACCAACATTCAGCCGGTACAGAAGTTAAGTGGCGGATTAACTGAGAAAGCGATCGCCGCCGCGCGACAGATTCGTTTTGTTCCCGCGACGCGCAACGGTCAGCCCGTCTCGATACACATGCAGTTGGAATACAACTTTAATTTGTATTGAAGCTATCGCGATTCGTCTTCGCCGCATCAATGCAGTAGTCAAGCTGCAAGTCTCCCCTCTGTTCGCGTTCTAATCTCGGTGTTTGGGAACAAGAGATCGATGTTGGTCTCTAACTAGTTGTACCCACAATTCGATCAGAAGACGCCCGGCCATGGTCGTGGTTCGTCCGAAACGTCTCAAAGGAGCAGACTATGCGCGCAAAAATCTTTCGCAAATCACTCTTCATTATCGGTTTTTCCGCAATCGCATTGCTTGGTTTCAGCGGGTTGAGAAGCCCAGGCACAGTCGCATCGGCCCAGAGTGAATCCAAGATCACACAAGGGACCTTGCAAGTAGTCGATCCCAATGGCCAAGCGAAGGCCGTCTGCCCGTTGAAGCACACGGACGTGAAGGCGCAAATCAGCGGCTTCCTTTCGCGCGTGACCGTAACGCAGGAATTTGAAAATCCTTTCAAAGAAAAAATCGAAGCGGTTTACACATTTCCGCTGCCGCAAAATGCCGCGGTGGATGACATGACGATGCTCGTTGGTGACCGCACGGTGCGCGGCAAGATTCTGCGGCGCGAAGAGGCGCAGGCAGTTTACGAAGCCGCGAAGAACAACGGCCAGACCGCGAGCCTGTTGGAGCATGAGCGGCCAAACATCTTCACGCAATCAGTTGCGAACATCCTTCCCGGCGAGCAAATCAAAATCACAATCAGTTACGTCGAGACTTTGAAGTACGAAGAAGGCTCGTACGAATTCGTTTTTCCAATGGTCGTCGGGCCGCGCTATGTTCCCGGAAACGCGACTGGTGCGCAGGGAAATGGTTTTGCGCCTGATACCGATCGCGTGCCTGATGCTTCGCGCATCACGCCACAGCCGCCACCAGCCGGCATGCGCGCCGGTCACGACATTTCGATCGACGTCACACTCGATGCGGGCGTGCCGATCGATACGCTCAACGCGAAGACTCACGAAGTCGTTGTCGAACGGCCCGACGATCGCCGCGCGCGCGTAACCCTGAAAGATCAAGCAACCATCCCAAACAAAGACTTCATTCTTTGCTACGACGTTGCCGGCAAGAAGATCAACGACGCGCTGCTCACCCACTCGACTGGGCACAGCGGCTTCTTTACGCTGATTCTTCAGCCGCCGGAGCGCGTCACCGTCGAAGATGTAACACCGAAAGAACTGGTTTTCGTGCTCGACACTTCGGGATCGATGTCCGGCTTTCCGATTGAGAAAGCCAAAGAGACGATGAAACTCGCGCTCGACAATCTCTATCCATACGACACTTTCAATCTGATCACCTTCTCTGGCGACGAACACATTCTGTTTCCGGAACCGGTCCCGGCTACCAAAGAAAATCTCGCGAAAGCGCAAGCGTTTCTCGAAACTCGCCAGGGTGGCGGCGGCACGGAAATGATGAAAGCGATTAAGGCTTCAATGGATCCATCGGACAAACAGGATCACGTCCGCATCGTCTGCTTCATGACTGATGGTTACGTTGGCAACGACATGGAGATCATCGGCGAAGTGCAGAAGCATCCCAACGCGCGCGTGTTCGCGTTCGGCATTGGCGGCAGCGTGAATCGTTTCTTGCTCGATGGCATGGCAAAATACGGCCGCGGAGAAGTCGAGTACGTTGGCTTGAACGACGATGGCTCGGCCGCGGCGAAGCGTTTTCACGAGCGCGTGCGCAATCCGCTGCTGACTGACATCTCGATCGATTGGAACGGCATGCCGGTCAGCGATGTCTATCCCAAAACGATTCCTGATCTGTTCAGCGCTAAACCGGTGATCTTGACGGGACGTTACGCCGGCGACGGTCGTGGCGTGATTCGTTTGAAGGGCAAGATGTCTGGCCGTGATTTTGTACGTGAGATTCCCGTCGATTTTTCATCTTCAGAACAGCGCGACGTGTTGGCGACGCTCTGGGCGCGCACGCGCGTCGATGATTTGATGAGCCAGGACTTCAATGGCGCGCAGCAGGGCACGATGAAAGAAGATGTGAAGCAGGCGATTACGCAACTTGGTCTTGATTATCGTTTGATGACGCAGTTTACTTCATTCGTCGCGGTCGAAGAGATGATTGTGACAGATGGTGGCCAGCCGCGACGCATTGACGTGCCGGTTGAAGTGCCTGAGGGTGTGAATCGGGAGGCAGTTTTTGGCGGAGAATACGGCGCCAACATTTCTAGGCGACAGATTCAGAATCTGCCGATGAACGGTCGCGCGGTATCCAATCTCGCTTCGTTTTCCGCCGGCGCGGTTACTGAGACTGTGACTGTCCAAGCGAGTTCACCGGCGCTGATCAATACGCAGTCGGCGACAGATGTTGTAACTGTCTACAAAGCCGAACCTCCGCCGAGTTCGAGTAGCAATTCGAAACCGAAAGCGCCGAAACCCCGAAGCGCTGGCGGTGGCGGTCGTAACGCCGGTGGCGGGCCAGGGGCAGGAACAGGTTCGGCTGTGACACCTTCGCCGACTCCCGCAAGGGCGGCAAACAACGCCTTCGTGGTCGATGGTGGCGAAGGAGATGTCGCGCGCAAGCTTTCGCCGGAAGAGCAGAAGCGAGCGGACTTACAATCGAAGATGCATCCGTCCGTTCTGGCAGTGATTAATCGTCTGAAAGATCCGAAGGTCGCGGCAGGCGCGGATGAGGCGAAGTTCATCCGCAGCGGCAAAGCTGAACTTCAAATCTGGCTGACCGACAAATCGGAAGAGACGATGGCAAAACTGAAAGAACTTGGTTTCGAAGTCGTCCTCGATCCGAAAACGGCGAAGCTGGTCATCGGGCGTTTGCCGATTGAAAAGCTGGCGACGTTGGCGGAGTTGAAGTTTGTACGTTACGTCGCGCCGCAGGTGAGTAACTAGAGCGATCTGAACCACAGAGGACACAGAGAAGAACAACCAGAAAGAAAAGCGACTGTCCCATCACGATTCGTGACGCTTCGAGTCATGATTTGTCTATCTGTTTGTCTTCCTCTGTGACCTCTGTGGTGAAATCCGTCGTACAATCCTCACGCATGAAACTCGCCCGCGGCCTCGCAATTCGTAAATCTCCTATCAACGGCAAGGGCTGCTTCGCCACCATTAAATTCAAACGCGGGAAGAAGATCGCCGAATACACCGGCGAGCGAATTTCTGATCTGGAAGCACAAAAGCGAGCGCGCAAGCGACGCCTCCTGCGCATCTGCGATATCGACGGGCGATGGAGCCTGGATGGCGCGCGCGGCGGTAACGGAACTCATTACATAAATCATTCCTGTCAGCCGAACGCGTACATGCGGACTGCCTACGGCCACGTCTTGTTCTTCGCTTTGCGTGACATCGAACCCGGCGAGGAGATCACCATCGACTACGAACAGACGCTCCATTCAGATTCAAAGCGGTGTTACTGCGGCGCGCCCAACTGTCGCGGCACCATCAACAGGAAGTAATCGTCCTTTCTTTGCGTTTCTTTGCGCCTTCGCGCCTTGGCGTGAACAACGCGTCGAGGAAGGACGCTTCATGCAAAGCCGCAAGGTACCGCAAAGTAAAACGAAACCGAGGGCAAAATTCCGTTGACTTCCGC
>DATBSG010000186.1:0-3594 GCA_036559945.1 Pyrinomonadaceae bacterium | reverse complement strand
GACAAACTCCGCATAATCGATCCCATCGCGCAGCATGATGTAGGTCCGCACCAGCAGATGACGAGCCACGGCTACTTTGGCCTTCGCCTTTTCGCGCCGGTGCATCACCCGATGGTAGAGCTGCTTTAACTGCGCGTCTTTATTGATAGCTTTATGACCGGCCTCCACCAACAACAATCGCAGCAAGCGAGAGCCGGCTTTGCTGATGCCGCCAAACTGCTGCCGCTCGCCGCTGGAATACTCACGCGGTTCGAGGCCCACATAAGCTGCCACTTTGCGACTGTTGGCAAAGCGAGTGACCGGTGAAAGTGTGTGCACTAAAGCCAGTCCGGTGAGTAACCTTACTCCCGGATGAGTGCGCACCAGTTGCACTCGTTCATCGGCCGCAGCGATCAACTCCAGCTCTTTCTCCACTCGTACAATGTAGTCATTAACCTGGGCTATCAAAGCCAGCCATTCCTCGCGCTGCCGGCTGTGCGCCTCGGTCACCGCTAACCCCAGCAGTCGCTCTTTGCCTTTGCGGGTTCGCAGTTTGGCTTTCAGCGAAACTCCCGCTCCCAGCGCGATCGCCTGCAGCGAGTTGTAGCTCCTGGTCCGTTGCTGCACCAGCCGATGGCGGTAACGCAACTGCCGCAGCACTTCCCGACTGGCTGCACTTACCCGATGAATCCGCGGAAACTCATCCTGCAACAACAAATCCAGGATCAGTTCCGCGTCTCGTCGGTCCGTCTTCTGCCGCGACCGAGCCCGGCGCCGAATCTCAGTAGCGTGCCCAATCCAAACCTGATGGCCAAATTCTTCCAGCATCGCTTCAAACCATGAGCTGTAACCGCTGGTCTCGAATCCGACGATTACTTCTCCTTTGAACTGGGCATAGAACTCTCGTACTTCATCGATTGACTGGTGCCACAGTTGCTTTTCATGGATCTCGCCATCTTCTGTGTTACACCACTTGACCAACTGTTGCCTTGCATGAAAATCAACGCCACAATACGTAGACATGGTGACTCCTTTCTTGTTCTTAAGCTCACCGCGAGTCTAATCAACCCGCGGCAAGGGAGTCACCTGCTTCATTACATCAATTTGAAACTCTCCACTCATCCTCGGCGGTCTCTGCGCCTACGCAGAGGGACACAGAGGAGACACTGAGAAACTAGGTCACTACTCGGGTCGTCTGTGCGATAGACGCGCCGCAAGTCGATGGCTATAATCTCGTGTTCTAAAGCACCCGCCCATCATCGGAGGTCTCATTAATCGAATGCTCGAAACGGCCGCCGGGTTTCGTCTCGCCGCGCGCTTTGATGAAGTTGGATTCTCGGACATCGTAAACATCCGCAATCGGGTAATGGAGTTGCGCGCGCAGGGCGCCAGCGTCTATCAATTCGAAGGCGGCGAACCTTACCGGCCCACGCCCGATTACCTCAAGAAAGCTGTCGCCGTTGCTCTGAAAGAAAACAAGACGCGCTACGCGCCGTCATCCGGTATCCCGGAATTGCGAACTGCGATTGCCAAAAAGTTGCAATCTCGCAACTCTATTCCCGCCGAGCTGGAGAACGTCATCGTCGTCAACGGCGGCATGCAGGGCTTGTTCGGCGCTTTCCAGTCGGTCGTTGATCCCGGTAACGAGGTTCTGGTTTTTTCGCCGTACTGGACGCCGATCAAAGACCTGGTCGCGCATTGCCAGGGTCGGATCGTTCTGGTGCCGACCGCGGAAGCACGACGAAACGGTTTCAGCGAAACGCTGGCGCGGTACACGACCGCCGACACGCGGGGGATTTACTTCAACACGCCGACAAATCCGTCCGGCGTCGTCTTCACGAGATCGGAGACAGAAGAAGTTGCTCAATTCGCGATCGATCGCGATCTGATCGTCATCGCCGACGAAGCTTACGAAGATATCGTTTACGACGGCGAGCCCTTGTCAATCGCGTCGCTGGACGGAATGTTCGAACGGACGATCACTACGTTCACTCTTTCGAAGTCTTACGCCATGACCGGCTGGCGCATCGGGTACGCAGTCGCGACTGAACCCTGGATGACGGGCCTGCGCAAGGCACTTCTCTATTCTTCGAACGGCGTTTCAACGCCGACGCAATGGGCCGCGCTGGCCGCCTTTACTACCGCGTCAGATTTTTTGGAAACTTCGCGCGCCGCTTATCGCGAGCGGCGCGATTTATTAGTGGCGGGTTTGAACGAACTTGGGTTGAGATGTGCGCCTCCAGCGGGTGCCTTCTATGCGTTTCCGGATGTGACCAGTATCAGCAGCAATAGCCGCGAAGCCGCTGAAATCCTGCTGAATCGCGCGCAAGTCGCGACCGTTCCCGGCGCCGTCTTTGGATCCGACGGCGAAGGCCACGTGCGCTTTTCTTTCTCGACCTCCATCGAAACGATCCAGGGTGGCCTCGAATCAATGCGCCGGAATTTGTAGCCGCAATGAACGAGTTCGATTTCATTCGGCAGCTTCGCGAGCAAGTTCGATCGCGCAAGACTTCCGCCCGCGTCATTTCCGGAATCGGAGACGACGCGGCCGTCATCCGCCAAACTCACGACCGCGACCTCGTTGTCTCAACCGACCTTCTTGTCGAAAACATCGACTTCAATCCTGAAGCGACGCCGCCACGTCTGCTGGGTCACAAAGCTCTCGCCGTTTCACTTTCAGATATTGCTGCGATGGGTGCACGACCGCTCTGGTCGCTCGTTTCCATGGGCTTGCCTAAAAACGTGTGGAACTCAGACTACAAAGACGAATTCTTCTCTGGCTATTTGACTTTAGCTGATCGCTACGGCGTAACGCTCACCGGCGGCGACATTTCTGAATCACAAAAGATCGTGATTGATTCGATTGTTGTTGGCGAAGTGAGAGCGGGCCGCGCCGTTATGCGCTCGACCGCCCAACCCGGCGATCAGATTTTTGTGACGAGCTCGCTCGGCGGCGCAGCGGCGGGGCTGAAGCTGATTGAACGAGGCGCGCGTGTCGATCAGAGGTCAGAGGTCAGAGGTCAGAGGTCAGAATCCCGACGTGTCGGGATAGCGACCGGATCCGAGCAAGCCGTTGATGATGATGCGATTCAAGCGCTACTCCTCCGTCAACTCGCCCCGCAACCACGCGTCGGCTGGGGCATCGTGCTCGGCGAAGAGCAACTCGCGACGGCGATGATCGACATCAGCGACGGCTTGTCTTCGGATCTGCATCATCTGTGCAGCGAGAGCATAGTCGGCGCGACAATCGATTCGGCATCACTTCCGCTCGACGAAAATGTGAAGCATCTTTGCGGTCGGCGCGCACTCGATCCATTAGCCCTCGCGTTGCATGGTGGTGAAGATTTTGAGCTCCTGTTCACCGTCGCGCCGGAAAACGTTTCGCGCCTCCCCAAACGTGTCGACGGCGTGCCGATTTCCCACATCGGTGAAATCACAGCGGACCCCCGCGTCATTCGCATACGCGAAAAGAACCACGAATGGGATTTGCCAGCGCAAGGCTTTCAGCACTTTTCAGATTAGTCGTGCCTTGATTGGTGAACTTTGCTTCACTGGTAATCGTAGTGCGGTGCAGGAGGTAAGCGCATGTACTGTTCATCGTGCGGAGTTGCGGTC
>DATBSG010000185.1:0-46627 GCA_036559945.1 Pyrinomonadaceae bacterium | reverse complement strand
CGCTGCGAGGTGAGCCGCGGCGGCGAGTGCATCATCGGCCTCAAATTCAACCATCGGCCAGACGACGACGCCCATCGCTGCTAGCGCTGCTTCCAACGGATGAAACTGCGCGCGCAGCGCCCGCTCGATGCCCGCGCCGGTTTTATATCCGGGCCAGAGCTCGTTGCGAAACGATTCGATGATGTGATCGGTGGCGACACCAATGTGCGTCGCGCCGTTCTCGATCATCTTCGCGATCGTGCTAAGGACGCCAGCCACGGCGCCGAACGGCGGATCGGTCTTATGAAAACGACGGAGCCCATAGAAATGCCGAAACAGTTCGTAGGTGCCGTCGATAAGATGAACGATCATGAACGCCAAATTAAGCGAACAGATCTCGAATTACTGCCCGAACTTCGGAAAGCTTGCTGTCGTGACTGTTGCTGCCTTGTAAAGAATTACTGATCGGTCGACTGTAAAGAGCCGATTACACCTGATGAAACTATCTACGTTGAGGCGGCCTTGTTTGAAGTCATCCGATGAAAGTGAGACTGAATAATCGTCAGCCCGTGCTCGACTAGTGATTTGACAGAGGATTAGATCGTCTCCAGTCAGATTCGCGACCACCAAAGCCGGCCTCCGTTTACCGACTTGGAGATCAGTTTGAGGGAAAGGGAGAACAACCACTTCGCCGGTCAGAGGTTTGCCCATGCCGCGTCTTCCTCAGGAGACTCCCAATCTTTCCTCAGAGAGGATTCACTGAGCAGCAAACCGTTGAAGGAATCGTCGTTCGATTTCTCGCGGAGGAAGCGCACGAAATCATAGACTTCTCGTTGGAGCGGCTCGGGTAAGCTTTCCAGCTCTTTGCTGATCAATTCTTGAGTACTCATTGACCTAGGTTATCGCAGAATCCATGGAATCAGTAAACCTCCTCCGATGAGTCACCTTCCGGGTTGGTAGATCCGCTCGGTATGTCCCTTCAGTTGCGATGGATAAAAATAAACCGGCCGCAAGTTACCCGTCGCGTAGCGCTGGGCTTGATCGTTGAAATGCTTCGATGCTGGATTGCCGCTCTCGCCGCCGGCTGTGACGGCAATCGCGCGAACTTTCGGGCCAAACTCGACCACGGCCACGAAGCTGTTGCCGCTGGTGCCGTAAATCTTCTTCGATCCTTTGTATGGTCGCGCCGCGAACGAGGCGAGCGATCCCCAAACGGCAGAAGTGAACGGAACGGGAATGCTCGGGCCGGCGTCGTTGAATGGATGAACGATGTCGTCCGTCAAACGTTGGAATCGATTGATCTCGCCCCATTGAGTCTTCCACGTGCCGAAATCTGACGACAGTTTGTCCGACGCAGCCGCGAGTGAATTCAAAAGCTGTTCCGGCTTGGCCTTCGTCGAAACATATTCGGGCATCGACATGCCCGCGGTCCGCGCATCGAGGTTCAGGCGTCTCTGAAGATCTTCTCCCCAAAATACAGCGAGCGAAGTTGGGATCGATTGGTCTGACCAGCGCAAGTCCCAGGACTTCAACATGGCGATCTGTTCTGCGAGCTTTGCCTTCATCGGATCGCGCGACGGTGCGTCGTCCCACGCTTTGATGAGCGCGGGAATCGTCTTCTCGAACCACGTGAGATAGCTGTCATAAGCCGCCGCGCGCAAGCCTTCGAGCGTGAAATTTCTCTTGTTCTGCAGAACGCGAATCGCGTGCAGGCCGCGCGCTGATTCGACGCCATTGTCGACGTACTTCGGATAATTAGATTGCTTCGGGCTGCTTGGGCCGGCCGCCGACCAAGGCCAGTTGTTGCTGTTGTAGAGCCAGCCGCTGGCCGGGTTCAGCAGCTTCGGCGTTTCGTCAACTGTCAGCAACTCGCCCCAATCGGTTGCCGGATTGCTACCGTCAACGGGCTTAGTCCAGTCGAACTTTGGATCGCGTCGAGGAATGAAGTTGCCGTGAAAATAGGCGATGTTCCCGTCCGCGTCAGCATAGACAGTGTTATTCGAAGAATTGGTGTGCAGTTCCATCGTCTGCTTGAACTCTTTGTAGTTGCGCGCCTTGGTTCGCGTGTACGATTGCGTCAGCGCCTTCACCCTTTCCTGCATCAGCGCGATCGTCACCCACTTTCCCTCGAGCGCGCGAATAACCGGTCCGTGATGAGTTCGATAAACTGTAAATGTTCTCTCCGCCATCCCGCTGCCTGTCTTATACGGCACATTGATTGTTGACCTCGCGACGGGGCGCTCTTCGTTGCCGTACTTATAGAAGTAGCGATCGCCTTTCCTGGTCACTGTCTCGACGTATTCATCGATCGCATCGACGGCGCTCGACGTGTGCATCCAGCCGCAGTGTTCGTTGAAACCCTGGTAGATGAAGAATTGTCCCCAGGTAACTGCCCCGTAAGCGTTCAGGCCTTCGTTGCTGGTCATTTGCAACTCAGACCTGAAGTAAAAAGACGTGTGCGGATTGATCAAAAACAGAGCGTGACGATTGATTGTGTTTGAGGGCGCGATTGCCATACCGTTCGATCCGCCAGGATCCCGATTGGGATCGGTTTCTTCAACCGCGGCAACTTCGGACGACTTTCCATAGAAAGCCTGCAACTGATTCAAGTTGATCGTTTCAATGTCGCCGCCGATGCTGCCTTCACTGAATGTGAGCGCCATCCAAGGTTCGAACCGCTTGATGACTTTCGGTTGTACCTCCGGATGTTTCGCTAGATAGAAGTTAAGACCATCGGCCCACGCGTCCATCAGCGACTTGAGCCAGGCGGGACTCGATTCGTATTGCGCCTTAATCTTTTCCGGGTCGATAAACAGTTTCATGCGCAGGTCGCGCCAGATGGCGCTCTCGCCTTCCGTTTCCGCGGCGCGCCCCATTGAATTGAGGTAATTCGTTTCAATGCGATTGAAGTCGTCTTCCGCCTGCGCGTAGATCATTCCAAACGCCGCATCAGCGTCTGTCTTGCCGTGCACGTGCGCGATGCCCCAATCGTCGCGTGTGATCGTGACGTTGCGCGCGCGCTGCTGCCAGCGCGCCGCTTCCGAACTTTGCGCGTGCACCGTGAACGCTAGCAGCGCAAACGCAATGAACAGCAGAACGGTACGAACGAATCTCTTCATGAAGACCTCCAGATGTGGCCCCTGGTAATTACTACAAAAGCGCATTGATTGGCTAGTGAGACGCGATTGACCGCTCAGTTGAAGAAGAAATGGGCGATCCAGGTTTCCATGTTCCAATAGATCATTGCGTACGCCGTAAGATCGAAAGCTGCGTGGGCAATCATCAGCATAAAGATTTGTCCGGTCATCGCGAATATTCCGCCAAAGACCATCCCAACTATCGTTGCTTGCTCAACGCCCGCCAATCCTTGAACGGTGTAGTGTGCCAAGCCGAAAACGATCGAAGTGATGAGCACAGTCGCGATCTTAGCGCTTACACTGGCGCCGAACAGTTTACCCAATCTTTCAAACAGAAATCCGCGGAACAACGTCTCTTCGCCGAAGCCTGCGCCGATGATTATCGCGTACAACGTCATTGGAATTGCGGCTTTGTTTCCAGCGAGGTAATGATAGGCGTGATTCACTGGATCGGCCCTGAGCATCGGCATCACGATCGACTTCATGGCGAACTTGAATGCCATGCCGAACAGAATTCCGACGGTTACGGTTTGTAGCCAACTTCGAGGTCGCACGAAACCGACCGCGCGCCATGGGGTCTTTGAAAGGTGTCGCCACAGGAGAACCAGCAAGGCGCTGACTGGGAGAAAAATAAAATTGCCAATGAAGACAACGAGAATGGCGAGCAAGCCAATAGGACCAAATCCACGCAGCCGTACGGCAAGCGAGCCGTCGGGCTCGCTAACAGACTGAGCTGAGGCGTCCATCACACGTTAATACGATGTGAGGCTCTCAAGGTTGCGGCCGCCGCGCTGAGCGTCCTGATTACGCGGAGTTGCTCGATCATTTCGCGCGGATTGGCGCGATACGCCATCGTCCATATGCTACAAAGATGCAGAGCACGCAGGTAACGAACGGTAACAGCGCCATTACTTTCAGCGGGCCCATCAAGTTGATGACCGTCGCGCCGGTAGTGATGATCGCGAGACCCGCAGCGGCGAGCGGCGTCAGGCCAGATTTGACGCGGAGCAGGGAGGGAAGAATCAACCCAATTCCGCCCAGCATCTCGCACACGCCGATAAAATGAAGAAACAAACCAGGCAGTACCACGGGCGCTTGCTGGTTCATTTCCGCGACGGACATGACGAATTTCATCGCGCCGCTGAAGATGAAAAGCAGACTTAACAGAATTTGCAGGATCCAAAGAATGACGTTCATGGTAGCAGCTTCCTAATGGCTCTCCGTGTTCACCATCCACGGAATCCCGAATCGATCCACGCACATGCCGAATCCCGGCGACCAGAAAGTCTGAGCGAAGGGCATGGTCACGTTGCCGCCTTGCGCAAGCGCGTTGAATAGCTTTTCTGCTTTCGCTTTGTCTTTCACGCCGATTGAAACCGTGATGCCTTTCGGCGGCGTGTAGCGATCCGGCGGTGAGTCGGCGCCCATGATGAAATCGCCGTCGACCTCGAGCGTAGTGTGCATGATCAGGTTGTGCGTCTCGGGCGGAAATTGATCAGCCGCGTCGCCCGGCATCTCGCCCCAGGTCATGCTGAATTTGATTTCACCATCGAGCAGCTTCGCGTAAAACTCGAACGCTTCTTTGCACTGCCCGTTAAAGTTCAGATGTGGAATGATGTTCATAATGTTCTCCTTTTTGGAACGCGGTCGTCCTCGCGCGTCGTGTTGCGGTGCGGGCGAGGGCGCCCGCGCTCCCAGTTATGCCGCCGCCGCTTCCTCTAACTTGCTGATGTCCAGCTTCTTCATCTCCATCACCGCGGCCATCACCTTATCTGACTTCTTCGGATCTTTCATCAGCTCGAACAGACGAGTTGGCACGACTTGCCAAGACAGACCGTATTTGTCTTTCAACCAGCCGCACATGACTTCCTGTCCGCCGTCGCCCGTGAGCTTTTCCCAGAAGTAATCGACTTCGTCCTGCGTTTCGCAATTTATGACCAGCGAAATCGCTTCCGTGAACTTGAATCGTGGGCCACCGTTGAGCGCCGTGAACTTCTGGCCTTCGATTTCGAACTCGGCGACCATCACTGAGCCCTTTGCTCCCGGACCAGTCTCGCCGTAACGGCTGATGCCGGTGACTTTCGAGTTCTTGAAAATCGAGCAGTAATAGTTCGCTGCTTCTTCCGCCTGCGTGTCGAACCAGAGCATCGGCGTAATTTTCTGTTGTATCTGTGCCATCTTTTGCTCCTTGATGAAGTAATTTGCTCCCTGTTTGCTAAACGCTGATTTTGTCGCGGATGCGGTCTTCCTGCGCGCGCAGTTCGGGGGTGAATGCCTCGCCGAAATCTTCGGCTTCAAAGATTTGCCGAATTTCGACCTCGGTGTTTTCAAACGGCGCTTTCTTTAGCCACTCGATCGCTTCGTCTTTCGAATTGCATTTCCACAGCCAGAAGCCGGCAACGAGTTCCTTCGTCTCGGCAAACGGACCGTCGATGACGCTGGTCTTTCCCTTGCCGTCAAATTTCACCCGCGCGCCTTTCGAGCTTGGTTGTAGTCCTTCACCGGCCAGCATCACGCCGGCGTTTGCCAGCTCTTCGTTGTATTTTCCCATGTCGGTAAGCAATTGCTCGCTTGGCATGATGCCCGCTTCCGAATCCTTGTCCGCTTTTACAATAACCATGAATCTCATCGTTCTTTTTCCTTTCAATCTTGTTTTAGCCTTTCACTGGTTAGTCGAACGAGCAAGCGCGAGATCGACACTTGTGAAATCTCAAATTTGGAATTTCACATTTGGTGTTTCGTCTGCCACAGCCCCAATGCTGCGCCGGTTGGATCTTGAATGATGCTGAGCCAGCCCATGTCCGGAACTTCGATCGAATCCTTCACAACTTTCGCTCCCAACGATGCGGCTTTCTTTGTCGCCGCCCCGATGTCGTCAACCAGCACGTAAGACAGCCAGAACGAAGGAACTCCAGGCATAGGGTTCTTCAATATGCCGCCGCCGGTTCCGTCGCCGACTTTGATAACGGTGTAAGTGCCGCTCGGGCCCATCTGCATGTCTTCAAGCTCCCAGTCAAACAATTTGTTGTAGAAGTTCTTCGCCTTTTCAACGTCAGTCGTATTCAGTTCAACGTGCACAAATGGATTTGCCATTTAGATCTATCCTCCCTTTGTTTTTGATTGCCGATTGATCGTAAATCGAAAATTTCACGCGCGCGACACGAAATTAGTTCTCCGGTAACCCGGAAATCTCCATGATGGGGCGAATCTCGATCGTACCGTATTTCGCGGGCGGGATTCGTTCAGCAATACCGATCGCTTCGTCGAGATCTTTCGCTTCGATCACGTAATAACCGCCGAGTTGCTCGCGAGTTTCCGCAAACGGTCCATCCGTCACGAGGCGCTTGCCATCACGCACGCGCACACTCGTTGCAGTCGCGACAGGATGCAACGGCCCGGCAGCCAAATACTGACCATTTGCATTGAGTTCCTGGGTGAGCTGTGCGGATTCGACGTAGCAATGCGCACGCTCTTCGTCATTCATCGCCTGCTCGTTCATGTAAACCAGCAGCATGTATTTCATGATTTCACTCTCCACATATTAGTCGAACGGTAAGCGGCGAAATCGACACGGCGCAACTAAATTTTTTATGATTTCATCGTCAAACGATCAGAAATCATGATTTCCACCGTAAATGCGGCGGTTGACGCCGTTTATCGCGACGACTGGGGCCGCATTGTCGCGGCGCTGATTCGCTCGTTCGGCGATTTCGATATCGCTGAAGAAGCGGCGCAGGATGCATTCACTGCCGCCATGAAGCAATGGCCAAATGAGGGAATTCCGCGGACACCGGCCGCTTGGATAATTCAAACAGCCAAACACAAGGCAATTGATCGCCTGCGTCGTCAGACTCACTTCCAGGAGAAACTCGAATCGTACGCCGCGGAAGTTGATTCCACAACCGAACAGCCCGATCCATTCAAAGATGAGATCCCCGACGATCGCCTGCGCTTGATCTTCACTTGTTGTCACCCGGCGTTAGCTCCCGAGTCGCAAGTCGCGCTGACGCTGCGGACGCTGTGCGGTTTGCAAACGGAAGAAATCGCGCGCGCGTTTCTCGTGCCGCCGACAACCATGGCACAGCGGCTAGTGCGGGCGAAGCGGAAGATTCGTGACGCCGGTATTCCGTACAAGGTTCCTGAGGCAGTAGAAATTCCGGAGCGACTGGATACAGTGCTGACCGTAATCTATTTGGTATTCAACGAAGGCTACGCCTCAACGAGCGGCGAGCAGTTGGTGCGAAGCGATCTTTGCGCAGAAGCAATTCGCCTGGCCCGTTTCGTTCGCATGCTGATGGCGCCGTATCCGCCGGCCGAAGTAACCGGACTGATTGCCCTGATGTTGCTGCACGACTCGCGCCGCGCCGCGCGTGTCGACGCTGCGGGCGATCTCATCGTGCTCGAAGAGCAGGATCGAACGCTTTGGAATCAGAATCAGATTGTTGAGGCGCTGCCCCTTGTCCGGCAGGCCCTGGTCGCGCCCGATGCGGGGTCATTCAGTTTACAAGCGGCCATCGCGGCCGAACATTGCCAGGCCGCGCGCGCGCAAGATACCAACTGGGGACAGATCGTTGCCTTCTACGATCGTTTGGAACGAGTTCAACCCTCGCCGATCGTTTCACTTAATCGCGCAGTTGCCGTCGCGATGGCCGAAGGACCTGAACGCGGGCTGGCTCTGATCGATGAGCTCGCCGCGTCGGGAAGTCTCGACGATTATCATCTGCTGCCGGCTACGCGTGCTGAGTTATTGCGGCGGATGGGATTGAAAAGCGAGGCAGCCATAAGTTACCACCTCGCGCTTGAGTTGGTGACGAACGATACCGAGCGGCGATTTTTGCAAAGAAGACTGCGCGAAGTTGAGCCGGACGGCGCTGTCTGAGCGCGCAATTAGTCTTCGGTCCTCGCGCACCGCATCGCGCGCCGTCGCGGCTACTCCTTTACCAGGAAGTTTGCAGGCCCATTATCCACACGTTACGTGATGGCACGATGCCACGCCCAAAAGTTTTGTGCAGGTAGTTGAAGACAAACTTGACCTGGTTTTCTTTCAGGTTGTAGTTGAAACCCGTGACATAGTCCCGCTCGCGTACGTTGATTGCGTTAGATTCCTGTCGCACGTCGGGATCCCAGCTATCGACGCGGAAGACGCCTTCTAAACGCGGTCTGAAACGGTAACCGATATGACCATAGTAACCGCGGCGATGGACATCGCCGTCCACGCCGGTCATTAGTTCGCTCTTCAGGGTTAGCCCGTGTCGCACAAATAGGAATTCGCCGCCGAGACGGTCCCGCCGCGGACGATCGTTGCGCTGGCCGTTGCCCCACGCGCCCGAGCCGCCGATTTGCAGACCCTTTGCAAAAGCCGGGCGTACTACCAAACGACCAGCCACCGCTTTCGAGTCGTTCTTGTCAACGTCGTTTTGGTTCTCGCCGCTGCCGTTGAAAAAGCCAATCTGGTAATCAACGCGCTTATTCAGTGCGCCGTATGCCATCACGCCGATATCGCGGATGTCGCCGAACGCGCCCCCGCGAGCGCGATCAGAAACAAAGAGCGCCCGTTCTGCGGTATCGAGTCCTGCCGATGATTGCAGTCCTTCCAGGCTGAGCGGCACTTTGAATTGCCCAACGTTGACGCTCATTTTTTTGAAATACGTGAGGGTGATGAATGCATCCTGCAAGACGCGGCTGGCCTGATTGACGCTGGTGTCTTTGAGCACCGTCGTGCCGGCAATCGTCGTGAACGTATTGTTCAGCGACAGCGCCTTTGACGGGTCAATCATGACGGTGAATTTGATCTCAGGCGTCAGCTCGCCGGTAAACTTCAGTTCCGCGCGGCGCACTCTGAAGGTGTCGCGAAAACCGCCATTACCGCCGGTGAGCCAGGCTTGGAGCAGTCCGTCAAATTTGATTCTTCCCGATCCGGCCTTTACGTCATAGCGCTTCACATCGGAAGTCTTGGTTATGTGGGTTTCAGGCTTGGCCGCTTCCTGCTGAGTCTTTTCTGCCTCCGCGATCGTTGGGGGTGAAGGCGAAGGAACCGGCGTCGGCGTCTCCTTCGCGGTGGCCGTCGTCGCTTCATAGTTGGCCTGCTCTAATTGCTTGTGGAGATCGTCGATCTGTTGTTGTTGCTGCGCCTGCAAGTCAGTGACTGATTTGATCGTCGTTTGCAATTGCTGGATGAGCGCCTTCTGCTCCTCAAGCTGACGACGGAGCAAGTCCATTTCGCTTTGCGGCGGAGTTGACTGTCCCTGACCGTTGACGATCACGGGCGCAATCGCGATTAGCGCAAGACAAAACGGGAAGGCGAAGAGAATCTTGAGCAACTTCATTTGTGTTTCTCCTTTTCAGGCACGGGAGCCAGTGAAGGATGATGACCCAAATTGGGACCACCCACGGTTTTTGAACGTTCTGGCAAAACCAGAACCTGTTTCAGGCTGGTTATGATCTACTGCATCGCGCGGCGGTTTTCAAGACTTTTTGCGGATGGCTCGAAAGGAGGATTTGCGCTTTTGTAGCGTATGAGCGCCCCAGGGCCCGGCAGAGACTCCAAACTAGTTCGTCGAGAAAATCCTTGGCGCGCGCTTCGTGCCTTTGTGAAGATTGCAATAGCCGCAGGCAAGGGCAAGATTGTCGATGTCATCGCTACCGCCGTGAATTTTGGGAATGATATGTTCGACATGGAGCGCGTCCAGCGGTGAATCATCTTGATGCAGATGACAATATTCGCAAGCGTTTTGAGCGAGCTCGCGAACCTGAGCCCTAATCTGTGCGCTGATCATCTATGACTAGGAGTTGGCGACCTGCTGCGTGAGCTCATGCAAGCCCCGAAACTTAGGTTGATTATGCCCAACAGTCGCTATCCAGTCGAAATCAAAAACGAGATCCTGCGCGCCAATTTTCCGCGACAGCCCGCTCGCACAACTCTACGCTGCTCCAAGTCCTTCACTTCATTACGGCACTTTCGTGTGTGCGGTCGAGCGCCCACTCGCAGTCAATGTCGTTCAGCCGGGGAAATGGACGCATTCTATGTCTGGTACCTGTGCCCGGAAGGGTGCGCGGCGCCTTATGGCAGACATGTCCCCAACCACGGGAACTTCCTGCGTAGATCCGCCACCACGCTTATCGCGGTCGCCTCTACTTTTATGCGCGCCAAAGGAGCATAGTGATGTTCGACGCCATGTGGCGGCACCGGCCTGGGATTTCCCAAGGGGCCCGGCCATTCGACATCGCCGGTTGCCGTACGTGCAGGAATCAACCAGTAATCTCCGCGGCGATAGTTGACGGGTGTGGCTGTTGAAGACCGAACGAACTGAATCTTGATACCGTCCTCGAGATTTAGCCAATTCTCGTTAGAGTTCGGGGCGTCCTCCTTAATAATGGCCGCTCCGTCACGCAGTTCCAAACCGCCAATCTGCGGATTACCCTTTTCTTGATCCCACCGGCGCAACACACGCCGTCCTAAATGGTCGCCGGGAACTTCCGCGTTCACCGTCACGGTCAGATCCTCAAACCTGACTTCTTCGACTTGAAGCAATGGGGCCGGCTCGGTCAGATCTTTTCTTTCAAAGTAATAGTCTTCTATTTCTACCCAATCGCCGACCTCGACGCTGAGGCGGGCATCACGCCCCAAGTGTTCCAGCGTTAACTTCCTTCCGTTGGCCGATCGAATTGGAAGCACCACCGATGCATTGTCTCTCTGCCACTTGAACGTGGCCGGCGTTGAGGCGGTGCCGCCACGGTGGATTTCAACCCGATAAAGCTGATTCTCGGCGCCTCGATAACGCGCTTCCGGCGAGAGGATGCACGGATTAGCGTTCGTCAGATCGCCGGCCTCTTCGGCCTTCGCCCGCAGGCGGCCGCGATTTATCGGCTGCCACTTTTCTAACTGCGCCGCCCAACCCGGATGAATCGGCTTTGACGGTGGTCCCGGTTGCGGCAACGTGTTTGCGCATTCAAGACCATCGAAGGTGTTATCCACTTTCAGCGCTTTGACTTGCCAAACAACCCGCGCTCGCGTCGTGGTATCAGGCCCCTGAGGCCCCAACGCAACTTCGCGAATTATTTCGTCGTCAAGCGCGGTCACATGCCTCTCCCACACGTCAAGGTAGATAAGATAGTTGCCGTTCTCGAGTTGCTCAGCGAAGTAGTCTCGCTGGTAAGAGCCTTCAAGCTGCGGGTCTTTACTTTCGGCGTATATGCTAAGGAATTCGTTTTCGCACAGAAGGCCATCGACATAGTAACGTCCGGTGCCAATTACAAAATTGTGGTCGACCGCCTCGCTCCATTCGGCCGGAAGTTCGCTCGCGTTGACAATCACTCTGAAGCCGCAGTTTGTTGCCGGTCCGCCGTACCGGCCGATCAGATCGCGCGCCAGTGACTGCAAATAGTAAGCAAAGATCGATCCCTGCTCGTTCCAGTCAGAGTCAAGTAGCACGCGCCCCTGCTGCATTAGCACTCTTGAATAATGGCGTGTGGGTCGAAAAGTGTTCCGTGAGAAATCGCCTTTCATTAGCGGCCTCCTTAGGTGACAAAAACGAGACCTGCGTCAATTCCGGCGGGCGCATATTCGTCAACCCGTACGCGCAGGTTTGCTTCTCGCTGTGGTTGGAAAAGGTCATGAAATACCCCGATCTCTGATTCGTCATCCGCTCCTCGTTTGATTTCAATGGCGCAGCTTTCGGCCAATTGACAGTAGGCAGGGGTGCCATAGCGCACACTATTGAAACGTGGACGTACTCTTTCGCGCTCCGGTTTTTGCGCTGCCTCGATTGCGCTCTGCGTCGGCGGCGACGCGTTCTCCTGTAGCGCAGTTTCTCGCAGCCTCTCGGCGGCCGCCGCTTCAACGCCGTCGGGCTGACAATGGTAACGTCGGGGCGTCCGTGAACCCGGCGGCACATAACAGAACCGCACGCAGCCGCGCTGACTTCGAACTACCGCGACTCGGCCGTTGAAAATTGAATTCTCGGCCAGCGCGATTGAATGGGTGCGCACGGTTCCGAAGACAGTACTTCGTACAATGGAAAGGTCCGCGTGTGCGAAGGTCGTTTCTGGGCCTGATAAAGCTTCCAAAGCGTTATTTGTTGAGTCCAAAATGCTGTCGCTAATCGAAATGGTGATCGGGTCGGTCGTAACCTCGTTTTGGCTAACCACGATACTGCCCACAATGCTGTTTTCAATCTGTACTTGAGCATTAGTGTCGGTCAATTGCAGGCTTGGTTCTGTCTCACTTTCAGGATTGCATTTGTTATCAATTGACCAACCCGGCACTAGCGTGCAGTGCCTGATCAATAACTGCGCGAGCCGGCCGCTGACTTCAATGCTGCGGCCGCTGACCAGCAACCCATCGAGTGTCAGCCGCGGCGCGCGAACCGGCTCGGAAGCCTCTTCCGTCCGAAGCTCTTCCTTGGGCTCGATGTCTGGCGAATATTCAGCCGGTGATTCCTGCGACTCGTCTTCCGCGATCGAATCGGCGGCGGGCTTTGGCGTCGATTGTCCGTATCCGAAGACGCCCAGTGAGTCGGGCCGGTTCGTGTACCAATCCAACAGCCTAATCACAGGACGGTGTCCATTGCCGGCGCGAACCTGAAGGCGCTGTTCCTCACGTTGAAAAGTAATGCCGATCTGCTCGACATAAGCCCCGCTGTCTTCTATTTCAATAATCGCTTCGTTCGGACCGTCGCTGGCCCACTTTTGCAGCGCACCATTGAGGTTCTCGAAGTAAGGCGCTTTCGGGTATTGCCGTTGACTGACAAGGTAGATGTAACAAACGTCTCGTCGTGGACGCGTCGAATCCGATCTCCTGATCTCGGCGCCGGCGGGCGTGCGTAGCTTTCGTTCATATTCGCCACCGCCGATATCAGCGCTGAATCCGTAGTGGTAAGTAACAAAGACACCTGTCCGGGGCTCAGCGCGCGAGGCGAATGAAATGCGGCCGAGTCGCGGGTCGACTGCTACCTGATCTTCCAGAGGGCGATAGGTCCAGTGGGTCAGGTCGGCAACCACAATCCGGCTGAGGGGAATTGGCTTATCCTCGTCCTGACGCCAGATGCAGACGCTTTTCCCTTCTCCGTAATAGTCGGCGGTGCGCTCTTCGAATCCATGACGCCGAATCGGGGCCGGCACGTTCATCTCGTCGGCAATATGCGTTGGCTCTGGTTCTTCGATTGGTTTGGTAAATAGCTGACTGTTATTCCCAAGCACGCTAAACGTGTAATGGTTTTTTACGCGATCGATGCAATATGCGGGAGCACGCGTCACCGAGTAAGCGTTCAGCCGCCAAATAAATAGTCCGGTGGCAGTCAGGCTTGCCGTTCCGATCGAATGCCGCGAGTTGATGCGTCGCGCGGTAAACGTGTGGGCGAGTTCATCAAAAGCGCCGTCCAGCCGATCGAGCGCATCGCCTTGCCGGACATCGATGCTGCGGCACTGACCGCGGAGATGATTGAGGCTTTGGCTGACAAGCAGACTCTGATAGCCCTCCATCGCCCGGGCCGGCCAATTCGCAACGTCACGGGCGAGAAGTTCGAGCAAAGCCAGAGTCCCCTTGCGACGCCGATACCGAATCGTGTTCGCAACTTCCCGGCGTGGAATGAGTATCTTGTTGCGAAGCATCGCGCGTTCGGTCGAGACTTCGCGCGGTTCGCCGGCTTCGTGCACCACGCTGTAGCCAATCAAGTCGGCGATGTAGGGCACTACCCAATCCTGGCAAGTTTCGATGAACCAGTTGTCGTACAACTGCGCAATATCATCCTCAACAATATTCACTTGCTCGGCGATCACTTGAAGCAGAGCGCGCAAGGGCTCGGCCAATTCCGTATCCTTCTGCCGGTAGACCACCGGCAGCAGGTCGTAGAGACGGTCAATTCGTGGGTCTCCGCTCATCCTTTCAGCTCCTTTAGAATTAACGTCTCAGGGATAACTGGACTCAACAGCGCCAACTGCGCAGGCCGGATGCGCAACTCGGGGTCGATTGCCGATCGATCAATCTGTGCCAGGTAGGCGCGGATTCGCGGATAGAGCCCCAGCTGGCTGGATACCGTTGCCAGTTCTTCAGCGCTGATGTCTTCCGGTACGTCGTCCAGAGTGTCAACGTCCACATAGACCACTCCATCGACTGACTGGATAGTTCCAATCACCTCACTTAGAACAACGTCCTGCCCAAGTTGCCGCTGGTTGAAGCTGAAGCAGTCAAGCAATGCCGTGCGAATCTTTGGTTCAACCGCTTCCCAAATGTAATCGGGATGAATCTGCACATTCGCGCTGATCACCAGCAATTTCAGGAAGCGGTTAACAATCTGCACGGGCTGAAAAGGATCGCCAAGCTTGCTCAAGGCGACGCGCAGGTTTCGGTAAAGATCAGAATTGGCTGAGATGGGGATGTCGTCTGCGCCGGCAATAGTCAGGTGAACCACTTCTCGCAAGCCGTCCGAGAGCCGGGCGGCGCTGGCCTTGGCAATCCCGGCAAAGGTGCGGGCAAAGTCTTCGTAGTCCACCGTCGAAACAAGTCGGTCCAGCGCCTTAACTGCCAACGGCGCATTGCGCCGCGCCGTGTTGCGATCTTCGCGATCGGCTCCGCCGGTCGCGGCGATCGGATTGATTACTTCTTTCACGTTTAGAGGCTTTGTTATCAGCAACGTAATCTGTTCGGCTTTCACATTGCCAACTTTTCCGATCCCCGAACGGTAGATCGCCGTGACGTTTTCCTGACCCGTAGGTAGCCGCGATCCGTGCTCGCCGTTTCCGAAGATGATTTTCGTGTTGTTCTCGTCGTCGATCCTTGTAACGTACTTACGATCAAGCGGAGTCAGATCGGCGAGACTATCGGTTTCTTTCCACAACACCTGGTTGATGCGGACTTGCAGAGTACTTTCCGCTCCGGCAGGCGTCGGTGCCGCCAGGAAGGTGACGGGCGGCTGCCGCAAAGTAAACGATTGCATTTCCTGACTTGCGTTACCGCTGCCCAGAATTTCATTCTTGGTTTCGCCGTTCGTAGCGCGAACCACATTGCCGTATAGCTTGACCGTGTCGCGCTTGTACCGGTAGGCCAACGGTTCCGCGAGGATCAAAGTCGTGTGGGTCTTGTCGCCGAGCAGCGTTGGATCATAGCCTTGAGCGACGCCGGCCAACATGATTAATTCCGCCGCTTTAACTCCAGGCACAGCATCCTTGGTGGCAGCGCTTGTTTCACCGGCTGGCGCATTCAACGCCGTTGCAGCATTCTGTCCATCGCGACGCGACAACAACCGCGGGGGTTGCTCGACGATGTCAGCCCGTTCACCCGTGATAATCAACCAACGGCCTGGCTCGAGGCCGTTGACCACACCGGCAAGCTCAATTTCATTGCCGGAGACAGCCTCGGCCACCGGATCGATTGGCTCCTCCGCCAACTCGAGCTGCTCACTGCCGGCGAACACAGTGGTACCGCGAATTATGTCGAAGAGATCTTGCTCAGGATCAATCCAGTTCTTCGACAGTTGCAACTGTGTGCCTTTGCCTGTGATTCCGTAATCCGCCCGCGATGTCTCGCGGGCGCCGACGACGGAAGCGATCAAAGGGTCTTCGGGAACAAATAAATTATTGGGATCCGACTTTATGGGCTTCTCGATTGCGACCCAGCTGCCGGGCAGGATTTTGCTGTCTGTGGAATCGAGCGTGACAAAATTGGCTTGCTCAGTAGGAGTTCCGCGCATGGCCACACTGCCGAAAACTTCAATAATGTCGACGTCGCCTGAAGTAGCAAACGGATTCGAGACGTGTTCGACCTGAACCAGATTCCTGCCGGCGCTGCTCACCGTAAAGCGCCTTAGCAGCCAATCGATGACAATTTGAAAGGCTCGAGTTCTGAATTCCAAGGTGAACGTGGCTCGATCACTGTTGCCGGCAGTGCCCGAAACAGTCAAGACAACCGTCTCGTTTGCTCCCGAAATCGTTTGTGTCTGGGTGCTGTCCTGCAGAGTCGATGGTGTAAAAGAAACACTTCCCAACGCTGTGCCGGCTCGTTTGAGCGTTACCGTGATCGTGGCAGCCGAATGCCCAACTGCGAAAGTTAGTCTGATTTCAAAGTCATCGACGACAGCTTTTCCCGTGTCACTTGTCAGAGTCCATTCTTCATAAGCTGTTATTCGTCCAGAGGTCGGATCGGTTTGCGGTTTCAGCGGCGCGTTGTGCCCGTAGACTGATGTACGCGTGCGCAAGGCGAACGCCTGCACCGAACTCGGGGCGGTGGGCTTAATATTTTCCAGTGTCCGGTAAAGATTTCCTTGCAGCGTTGGACGCAACTGCGCGAAGACTTTTGTCAGCGCGTCGGACGAGCCCGACAAGATGTTCTTTACGCTGGGCGCCAACTGCTGGCGGCTCGCAGGTTGCGTCGAAGGACCACGCTCCAAAGCTTTGAGCAACGAACTAATTTGTACGATCGCCGGTTCAGGCTCGCCGCCTGTGTGTGAAAGCTCTTCCCGTACACTTTCGAGCTCCTGGATGATGCCGCCGATCCACGGCTCAAGCTTGGTGAAATTCGCCTCCAAAGCCAGCCGATGCTCCTCACGCAAAGGCGACAACGCCTGGTCTAGCAGATCCAGCAGCACTTGATCGCGCGGTGGGGTCGTTCCGGTCGGCTGTTGATCCAGTCCGTTTTGCAACTGCGTCAGTTGCTGGAGCGCCCGTTGCGCCATCCGCGAGTCGGCATTGACGCCAAAACTCGTAGCGTCTTGATAACGGATGATGATCTGTCGAATCCGCAATTCGGGCGCGATTACGGCTGAAATTGAGAGAGCGGGCGGTGCCGGCGTTCGTGGGAACCAGTTCTGAACCGTCACCTTTGTCCGATCGTTCGCTTGATCTGGTTCGACGTCAACCACGCGATAGAGTTCTGCTCCCGGGTTGGGAGAAACGATCAGCAGCGGATCGCCCGGCTTCAAATTCGTTGCCGTACCCTTAAAATAGATCGGTTTTCCGTGCGTTACGTTTTGATGGATTAACTGAGGCCGCGTCAGCCGAACCGGCAGCCGGTTATAGTCGCCCCGCGCGTAGAAGTCTTCTCCAGTTTCGAATGGTTGCGGCAACTCTCCGGGACCGGGCACACTCTGGGCTCGGGTTCCCGCCGCGATCAGTGCCTCCGTGCCGGGATCAAGCGAGTAAGCGAGATACGTGCTGGCGGCCACTCCCGGCCGAAGTTTGTAGCCAATCAACCATGCGAGCTCCAGCACCGAGCGGCGTTCCAGCGCCGTGCGCAAGAATCCTTCGTTGGCGATTCGTTCCTGATAAAAGGTAAGCACGTCTGCAACCGTCGCCCACGCATCCAGAAATGCGATCGCCGGGTCGCGTGGTTCGCGTGTCGCCAATGCGCGCAGCGGACGCAATTGCTGCGAGTTTTTTGCGCCGCCGACTGCCGACTCGACCTGTGCCGCTTCAAGCGCGTGCAGCCCAATGCTGGCCAGCATGGTTTCGAGAAAGCTCGCGTGGGTTCCCACACGGTACGCGAGCGCTTTCAAACCCGGCCGATTTACATGCGCAACCGGAGTGACCTTTTCGATACCCTCGCAGCAGCCACACAGTGGGTTCATCGTCCACCTCCCACCTCAAGCGTGAGCAAGCCGTATTCGGGAAAGTTCGGGTCGTTATCAACCCGCGCAACTTCGCGTGGGCCGAGCGGGAGAAAACCACTTGCAAGTTCGCCTTTGGCTCCTTCGAACAAACGCTCGAGGCGCGTAACTCGTACACTCTCGACACCTTCAACCGCCTGTGCTGCGGCCACCAGGGCGCTCAAGTAAATTCCATCGCCAAAGGTCAAATTATCTGGATGGAAAAAGCCGCGCTTGCCGCCAGGCAGAATCCGGTTGCTGAAGACGTCTTCCAGCGCTGCCTTTACATGCCCACGCAGGTAGTGCGGCAACACACAGACATGCAGCGCAATATGCAGCGGAACGTAACGCGCGGTGTCGACGGCGAGGTCGTGACTGATTCGCCGGAAGCGATAGAGAGATTTCAGAATATCTTCCAGTAACTGTGGTTGAGTTCCCTCAACACCCAGCGGATCGATTCCGGTCCTGACTTCGTACCAACTACCCCTCCAGCGCAGATCAGCTGCGGCGCGCTGCACTCTGGTCAACTGATCGCGCTCGGCCAATCGTGCATAGTCATCGGCTGTAATTGCGCGCTGCAACTCCTTTCGAAAGGCGCCCGGCGCGAACATGCGTACCTCTTCGATCGATTCAGGTTCCACGCCGCCCTGCGCCGGCAAAGGATTTCGCACAGTTAGATTTGCGCCGATTGATTCCAGTTGGCGAAATACAATGTGCGAGATCGTTTCTGCGCCGACATTGCCCGGAACTCCATTGCCAACCCGATAACTTGCGTTGAGGGTTGAACCTGGTTCCGGCGCGCGTCCAAGCTCGCCATCGCCAAACCGCAAGTGCGCGCCCCCATCATTGTCGATCTCAGCAACAAAGTGACGGTCCTTACTGCCGCTGGCCAGCAAGTTGTAGCGTGCATACCAGCGTCGATCACCACCCGCCTTTAACGAGATGATTACCTGACCGGCAGTTACAAGATCTCCTGGCCTGACCCTGACCGATGCGATTTCGCCATCGAGTTCCGAACTTAATTCCTCAACTCGCGGTCTCCGCGCAGCGGCGTTAGTCACAGTGGGCGAGGCCGATGCGTCCGGCCGCGGACCGCCGACGCGGATACGCGCAAGCAAAGCGCCGGAGCGGACCTCGGCGCCCATCGGGACGATGCTGACGATCGTTCCGTCGACGGGCGACTTCACTTCGACAAGATCTCGTACCTCAATACACGGCAAAGCTGCGCGCGGTTGTTGCAAAAGCGCGCCCGCCGCCGGGCCGGCCATTTGTTTCGTCCAAAAGCCCAACTCACCGGCCAGACCCTCTCCGAACATCTCGCGGATTTCATTCTCCTCTATGGCGCTCAAGGTGTACCCGCTCAGCACGCGCTCTCTTAATACTCGCAGTCGTCTGCTTTTCGCGGCCAACAGCTCGTCGAAGCGATGCAGCAATTTACTGAGCGCGGCGAGCTGTTGAGATGGATCGGGAGGGCGCTTGTTTTTTGGTTTGGGTGTTGGAGGAAGCAAACCGACCGCAATCAAAGTTTTTCGTCCAAAAATAATTTCCAGACCTGCGATCGAATCTTGCGACAGCGTCTGGCCGTCCTTGACGTGCTGCCACAGTTGCTCTACGTGCCGGCGCACGCTGCTCATGAAGCCCGTGAGGAACTTGAGCTGGGTGCGAGCCAGATCGTATTTTGCCGGATACGGTGATCGATAAGTTACTGGCCCGTACTTGAGAGTTACCGGGAATGCTCGCGATTTGAGAATGGTTTCGCGAGGTTCTAAAGCGCCCAGACAGCCCGCCGGAACTTCGATCGGATCCGGAACCCGGAATTGTTCGGACGGTTGCGTGGCCCCGTGATCGACGAGAATTACATTTCCACGCGCCACACTGACGTCCGAGAGAGGCTTACACTCCGGCGCAGGACCGATGGACGAAACGCACAGGGTAAACGGCAGTGCGTCTTCAGGCGCCCATTGAATGACCAGAATCGGCTGGTCGTAGAGCGGATCGATCCCCTCCTCCACTTTCGTCAGACGGACCGCGTGGCGGTGTGACTTGTCCGCGTCCGCGTCAATACCAGTCTCAGGTCCGAGCCGCTCTTCGAAGATAAGCACGTCACCAGGCTTCAGATGCAGCGTGCGTTTTCGCACAGGATGAGGCGGCTCCTCAGGTGAGTAGGTTGGCTTGCCCTTCTGTTTTGCCCCCTCGCTTTCGACAGCGCTTTCTTGTTCACTGTCACGCGCCTCTTTTTTACCGCGCTCATAATTACCGTACTTATCCTGCTGCTTTTCGGGTGGCGCCAGAGACTCGGCCGCTTCCCATGTATCAGCCAATGTAGCCGAAGTAGAGCCGGCCGGCAGGCAACACTCTTTGTGGTGCCACGTATAAAAGTGGATGCAGTTGTGCGCCACATAGAGAGGGATCGGATCACTGTGCCCATTCGGCAGAAGCGGCTCGAACACTTCGTACCCTACGGCCGGCACATTTTCCAACTCGCGAACCGCCAACATGCGCGCGCCCTCGCCGTAGGAAGCATTTTGGCCCGTGATGAAATATACGTTTTTCGGATCTCGCAGCACCGCATCATGATCAGTCTTCACGCAGACCCAGGCTCGCGCGTTACAGCCTTCGTGCATTTGATAGTCAACCAGTAGCGCGTGCCGGCGAATTGAAATGCGCTCGCGCGCCGTGCCGAGATAGGCTTCCGTACCAACCGCGTCCTGGTAGTAGCTCAAGTAGTCTCCGACGTAAGCCAACAGCTCGACCATCGCAATGCCGAAATCGGGCACGTGGGTCTCTTTCCACGCGGGCATGATCAGAGATAAACGATCGAGTATTAACTGCCTGAAACTGGCGTAGTCCTTTGAAAGGTAATCGATTTCCGGTTCAGGCAATCCTGGTTCATAACACTGCTGCCGGGGGAGACAGTCGAGATCGCTCGGACAGTTGGCTTTGAAGCAAAAATCAATCTGCGCGTATCGCGGATCAAAACCGCTCAAAGGTGTCTCACCGGCGCTCCCCGGTGGAGCATTAACCAACATGAGCGTATAGGTGGAAAAGTCACCATACTTATTCACCTTTACCCTCATGCAGTCGTCTCTCTCTGGACTCTCCAACTCACAAAGCCTGACACTCTCCACCTGGATGTCACGAATGCGCACTCCTCCGACAATCCTGATGTTCTCTGGTTTGATTTCGCGTGGCGCCTTATTCAGAAAATAGACGGTGATCACCAGCTGATCATCCTCAACCTCGACATAGTCGATGCCGTTTGGCTCGTTGCTTTCCGCCTGGTGCGCAAGCTCTCTCACCCGTCGGCGTCGTTCGCTTTGGTCTTTGCAGACTTCTGTCAGGTTCATCGGTTTCACACCGTCCGCGTGAATACCGCGGTCTGTGGTTGATTAGCAGCGCTTGCTGGTTGAATAGCGCCGCGCACCACGTAATTGATAACAATCTTCAAAGAGGAATCCTCGGCAGTGACTTGCAGCTCGGTCACGTCGATGAGATCCCCCAGCCACCTTTGCAGCCCTGCTTGAATCGTGAATTCGAGTGCACTCGCCACCTCTGGACTGTTGGGCGCGAAAATGAATTGCATCAATCCGCTGCCGAAGTCCGGCCGGTTGACTCGCTCGCCATGATTCGTGAAAAGAAACTGCTCGATCATGTCGCGAATGTGCGCGTCATTATCGCAACGCGCCGTTCCGCCGCTGGCGTCAAAGTGAAAAGGAAAATCAATGTTCACGATGCTTCCTCAGATTCCCGTCACGCGCGTCTGCGTTGTGATAATCAGCAGCGGAGTACCCGTGGGCACGCACGTGGCTTGACTGTCCTGGAGCAGCACGGGCTGTCCCTCCGAAGTGATTCGCGTCGCCGCGGTAGTAAACTGCGCCGTGGTGCACGGTCCATTGCCGGCCGAGGGCGGCGGCATGGAACAACCGGCGACTGTGTAGGGCGATGTTTGGGTCACGATTGGTTGCGCACTGACCGTCACCTTCGTGCTGGTCTTTGTTGGGGTTGCCTGTCCCGGCGCATGTGAGCAATTCACGGTCGCTCCCAAATGAAGAAGAAATCCCGGCATAAGTTTCTTGCCTTGCTCCTCAAGTGATGACCAGGGCCACGCCATTGATCATTACCGAGTTACCCGTCATCTGAATCGTCGCCCCCTTGCCATTCTGAATCGTAATGCCTGTGTCGTTAATCAGAATCGCGGCGCCGGTCGTTGTTTTGAGCATGATGCCCCCGGTCGGACCCGGAGCATCGCTCAACAGAAATGTCGACTGCCCCGTCGTCTGCAACAGAAAATGGGGAACGGTGGAGGGAGTGGCCAACGCCAGCGCCGGCACCTCACCGATTCCCCAGAAGCAGCCGCTCCAGATTGGCTTTTCGGGATCGCCGCCCTCAAACTCGACCCAGACATTTGCCTGCAACGGCGGGATCGCGTAGAACGCGTTCTGCATGCCCGCGTATGGCACGCTGGGCATGGCCCAGTTAAGCGGCACGTCCCCGAAGATCGCAGGCACTGTTACTTGAATGCGCCCTTTTTGGTCAGGGTCGGTGTTATTGAAGACCTTGCCGCGATATTTACCGTAATAGCGACTCATCAGGTCCGTACCAGCGGAGTAAGCGAGCCGAGGCCTTCCCTCGCAAGCGTAAACCGCTGTTTGTACTCTCCTTTTTTGATCGAATGGCTGACGCTCTTTACGTAATAGTCTCCGCTATATGAATAGCCGACGCCGCGCACTCCCACTTTGCCCCGGGCCAGCAGAATGTCACCGTACTGCAATGCGTCCAGAACTCCGGTGCCGGTGACCACGTTGTCGGCCGAAGCATCGACGGTCGCCTGGGCCACTGCCATCGCCTCGGCTACGGTGGTGCCGACAGCGATGCGGCCATCGTCGCAGTCCACCTGCCCACCCGTGGTATTTCTGACGACATCCTGCGTCGTTATCGGCACGCGGCTGCGTCGTACGTTTGGCTGATTGAAGATATGCGCCGGCATCGCAGCCAGCGGCGGACGCGTGCTCACCGGTGACGCAATTACCGGCATTGCCTGGTTGGTAAGACTGTCTTGAACGCTACCCATTACCGTCGTCGGGGCCAGCGCATTGTTCGTGAAGCTGATCGAGTCGACGTTGCTGAACGGCCCCATGTTGACCGATAGCGCCTTTTGGGGAATGCCAATACGGTTTGGCGGACCCCAGTACGCTTTACTTAGATTGGGCAGCGGCCCCGGATCGATATAGAAGACGTACCCTTGACGCGTCGCGAGGCACCTGACGTAGTCGAGATCAGTCTTGTCCTGCACCGGCACATGTTCCGTGGGCGGATCGACATAAGGCACTACCGGCGGTCGCGCGTCGGGTATGATCCCGTACTGTCCATATTTGGCGACTATCAGCCGGACAATGTTGTCTTCCGTAAGTGATGGCCACGGCAGCGGCTGAAAATTATTCAGGCTCATGAGCACCGTCAGGTCTTCGCCCGTCACCACGATGGTCGAGTTGCCGGGATCATTGCTTGGCACCAACTGGACGTTTGTAATTACTCCGTCCATTAACACCTGAGGCGCGACAGCAAAGCGGATCAGAATCACTACGCGGTTAAAAGCCTTGAGCAACACCGGATTGAGAAACTCCTGGTAATCGACCAGGTCGATCGGCCCCGATCGGCCGACCAGAAACGTCAACTGGAATCCGGATTGACCTTGATCGTTGTGTGTCACTTCCACGCCGCTCAACGTCTCAATCAGCGTGGCGGGCGCGGGGATCGCGATCGTCGGCCCAATCAACAAAGTCAAATGAATACCGAGCAACGACATAGTCACGCTCCGGCCTGAGGAATCGGCACGCGCAAGCGACGGCCGATCTCAGTCGTCAAATCAAAAGGATTCATTGCGTTATTTGCATCCGCGATCCGCCAGAATTGCTCGGGATCGCCCAGCGTACGCGCCGTGATTAGGTCCAGCCGATCACCTTGAGCAACAGTCACCTCAATCAGGACGGGCATAGTCTCGCCCTGAGGCAGAAAGCGACGACGTTTGTAAGGCACGGGACGGCCATCGGGTAACACGAATGTGACCGTCTCAAGGTTGTAGTAACGGCTCGAGAACTGGAACATATCTCCCCCTCAAATCAGTTTGACGTTTCCACCGGCTACTGCGCCGATGTTGCTCACGCTGCCAATCGTCGCCATTGTTTCTTTAACAATCTGGTGCGTAAGGAAGACCCAATAGCCCGGATTGGTGATTGACAGATCGTTGTAACTCAACACGCGCAGACCCAAAGAAACCTTCGCGCGAATCGGATTCAGGGACACATCGTGGGCTTCTTCGGTGATCGAGAGCTCAGTCAGTCGTACCGGGACGACGCGTTTCAATCCCCAAATCAACAACGTGAACGGCCCAATCGGCGGAACGATTTCCAAGGTCCCGAGCGCGAGCAAAACGGTATTGGCGATAACCAGCGCGCTTTTCGGATAGACGAGCATTTCCAGCGCCGACAGTTGTGGATAAATTCCGGTGCTAACCGCCAGGCCGTCCGCTTTCTCCAATTGATCGGTGGCGTCGATCTCCACGTCCAGTTTGATGGATTCAACCGGCGCTCCCTTCAGACGCATCGCCTCGGCGCGTGCGCCGCCCTCGCCCGCCGCCTGCGGTTGCAAGGTTCGCGTAACCGTGTCTGGGTTGTACTGAAACACAATCACGCTCGATAACGGATTAAAGAGGTCAATTCCGACGAGCGCCCCTTTGACTACTTTCGGTGATCCGGGAAACGTGGTCATGAATGCCCTTTCCGAATTGATTCAAATTTTTTGCGCGCGAGCCTGCATTGACCCGCGACAGTGCCTCGCTAGTACGAAGTTAGCCCTTCCATTCCTTCGGCAAGTTCAAGAGCGCCCTCTTCCGCCGCGGCGTTTAGTACATCCATTGCGTCTTGCTGACGATCGTTCGGGACGACGAGAAGCAGCTGCTTTTCGACTCCACCCCATCCTTTCTCTTGCCGCATATAAAAAGGAATCGCCTGCGACGATAAGAGAAGCGAAATGTTCATCTCATTCTGATCAGTGCTCCGAAATCCGATGAGCGCCAAGCCATCCGTGATCGGGTCGGCCAGGCGTGTGCTTGGACCACTGAACTCGAGCAAGCTGGGAATGTCATAAGTCCTGGACCGAGACTGATTCTGTATTGAATTGTTTTCATTCATGATTCGTTATGCTCGGAGCGGTTCTCTTCGCTGAAACCTCCCGCGTAAAGGCTTTCCACGGTCACGCACAAACGCGACCAGCAACATCAGCGGGGACTCTTCCTCCCTGAATGAAGCCGGGCGCTCCGTTGCCGTTGGCTGTTGTTACATTAATTACATTGCTGGTCACCGTTCGCGTGGGGACTGCGCCCGTTGTATTCACCGTCGCTGACCAGAGCAGATCCCAATCTATATGGTGTAGTGTCCGTACACAGCCGCTGGGACGGTGGCGAACGGCTACCCAAGTCCGGAACGTGTCTCGCATCGTCATGTCAACCAAAGTTGCGGCGGGAGTTCCCGCGGCACACGCGGGCTCATCCGTTAGATTGATCGGCCTCGCATCCCCAGGCGTGTCGGGGAACCTCAGGTTTACGACCGCGCCATTTCCTGTGAAAGTCTGGAGTACGCCTGCTCGCGTAGTTTCTACGAAGATGGTGTGGTAATGACCGCTGGATAGCGGAGCTCCATCCTTGATGGGCGTCGGCAGATTCACGCGAATGCTATGCGCGCCGGTGTAGTTTCCAACGCGGCTGGTGGTCAGCACATTTTGAATGAACCCGACTTCGAACTCCTGAGCGATAGCATTGCTGGGGGCATTAATGGTTACGTCAGGTCTGTAAGTAACGGGCGTAATGCCTCGCATTACCAGGAAGCGGTTTCCAGCCGGATTAGCGGCTATCCCAATGGCCGCAGCGGGAGTTACTCCGGCGCCCGTTTGGTTGGCGAGCGCGAAGGTCACACCGGCGAACCGATCGTCACATTGTCGTGCCGGCGCGGGTCGCGGCCCCGCCAATGGCCCGGTTAGCGGCACAGGGCCAACACCGCCAGGCCGCGTCGTGTCGTGAGTATCAAGCAGCCCCATGGTTTCAGGACCGACGATGCCATCAATCTTCACAGCGCCTGCGTCGGTCTGGAACCGGCGAATCGCGGCCTCAGTTTCAGGCCCGAATATCCCGTCCGCACCAGCGGACGGTAAGTTGTAGCCCTGATCCAAAAGTGATTCCTGAATCAGGCGTACCGCGGTACTCGTTTGTCCGCGGCGAATCAGTGTTTCGCCGTCAAAAGCCGCTTCCAGTGTCAGGTTTCCCGAGAAGCGCGTCGATTGAAGATCATGACCATCGCCGATCGTGCGCTGCAGTCGCGCAGTCGGAGCACCATCCGCCGATTGTTGGATCGTGTGCGCCAGCTCGTGGGCCAACAACTCCCGGCCCGCATTCGTATGCGGGGAATACTGACCGTCTGCAAACACAATATCGCGACCGACGGTATAGGCCTTGGCGTTTACGGCGCGCGCCGACTCGGCTGCCCGGGCGTCAGTATGTAAACGTACGTCGCTGAAATCGTGGCGGACGCCAGAACCCCCGTGAGCGGTCGTCGCATGCATGACGCTATGGGCTACATGGTCGGCCTCTTGTTCGAAGCGATCGTGTGCTGGTCCAACTTTAAGATCCTGAGATTTCGTTTGCGGAGCTGTCGAGGTGTGCGTACGCGCAAAATTGAAGCCGAACCGCGGTTCCATAAAAGTCCTGGTGTCTTTGTCCAGCGGTGTTCCGGAAGCGCGCAAGACGTCGTGCACGATTGGCGGCGCCTTCATGCCGGATTCCGCGTTAGTACTCTTCCGCCACAATGCGCGCTTGCGATTCCCACAGCTGGAGCATGCGCCTCCACTCGTGTGCTGCCCACAGCCGCATTTGCGTTGCAGTAGTGAGCCGGCCATAAACGGCGAATGCGACGCCGGCAAAATTGGCTTAACTGATGACTGTCGGTTCATTCCGCAAAACTCTCACTGACTTCAACTATCGCCGGAAATCTTCTAACAGGGCCGCGACGTGAAGCTTCCGGTGGCTCCGCCTCGCGGTGTAACTGGGCGGAAGTCGGTCCAATTCGACGGAGCGCTGAAAGCCGGCAACCCGCGCCGTCTTTGTTCCTCGCTGTGGAGCCGGTCGCCTCTCGCCTGGAACTCCGCAGCAAAAAACCTGAAGAACGGAATGGTTTCTTGTCTGGAAATTTCCAGCAGCGTGTTTGGTGAAAGTAAACCGTCACTCAGTCTCGGGTTTTGGGCGGCTAATCGACGGGCCTGCATCAATCGGCCGCGGATATTGCGAGCCATTCGGTCCTTCAGCATTTGGACCTGATTGAACGAATCAATCAGGTGATGCATTTCGTGATTGAACGTATAACCGCCGGGGCTGTCGCTCGGTGTAAACAATACGAATGTTATGGGAAACGAAATGACTTCGAGGCTGGTCGGCGACATAAAGGTATCGTTTCCTAATCGCTGCTCACGATAAGCCGGGCGAATGGTTGTGGTGTTTTCGGTCGACGGGAAATAGCGAACGCACCCAGCTGTGTCCAAACCGCCGCCACACACTCCATCCAGGTCAAAACTCGACACCCGGAAATCGGCGCAATAGTTTTCCGCTTGCGGAGTGATCGTGACCCTGGGCGTTAAGGTCGGATCGTAAACGTCGGGCTGTGTCCGCGTTTGTGTATCGCTACGCGCCAGCTCTTGCTCCTCACCAATCATCGTGAGCAGGCCGACGCCACGCTGAGGCGAGAAAGGATTTTCGATTCGCGGTGCACGATGTGATGGAAGCGGGGTCAAAGTCGTCGGTATCGGAACCGTAGCAATATCGCGGCTGGATATCGGCGCCAGAATCAGGTCTTTCCGCAGTCGGTTGAGAAATTCGTTTGCTAACGTCTGTCGTCCGACTGGGGAAACAATACCTCCTTCGTCTTCGACGACTGTGACCGTGGGACGCGCCGGTGTTGTGATCCGAAGACGTCCAGTCTCAGGATCGACTAGCACGCTAACCGTTATTCTTCCGGTCAGCCCAAGCACCTCACGCAACGGCTCGAGTTCATCGGCAGTGTCTCGAACTCGCCTGCGAAACTCATCGACACTGACACCACCGGCTTGAGCACGAGGGGTCGGAGGCGTGACCGGAAGCATGCGCCAGAGAGGAGGTACTTCAGCCGGCGTCGGCCCGGACAGCTGCATCGGCGTTGAATCCCGCAACGGAGTCGGATTGACTGCGGTGCGATAGTGACCGGTGGCGCGGCGGCCAATGACATCAACGTCCAGCCTAAAAGTTACTTCTCGTCCCTCGATGAAATGAGTGTTGAAACGATCGAGCGGCGCGCCTTCGCGACGAGCTGCCAGCCAGGTATGAAAAGTAGCTTGTTTACGCGCCCGATTGACGACGTTGTTGTGTTGGACCATGTCTGGCGGAGATGCTCGCCGAAGCAGTTCGGGATTTATGAATTCGTAAGCCATCGTCATCGAAGGCGAATCCGACAGCGTGGTTTGCGCCAGTCCGGCTGAGTCTGGAGTGGCTACCAACGGCGGCATGAACCACGGCGGCTGATCAACCTGCCGAGGCGAACCGTCACGCATCGGCACGGGCACAGACAGCTGTACTCCCTGTCCGCCAACATAGTCGACAACTGTCTGATCGGCGACGAGAGTCTGAAGGAACCCGACTCGGTATTGACTCAGCACTGCGGGCGCTCCTCTGCCGATCGCTTCACCCCTAAAACTGAATGCGCCCGTCGGAGATTCTGCGCGGATTTCGTTTTGAGGTACGTTCACGATCGGCCTGATGTCCGCCTCACCGGTCGTGGTCGAGAAATCAAACGTTATGAATTCGGCCGGCTCCTCAGGACGCGCTGGTTGTCTCTGAGGTGATATCGGTCCGATCAAAGGCGCCCCCGGACAGTTAGTTGGATCGGAAGCCAAAGGATCGGTCGTGCGCCTTGGCCACCAATCTTGCGCCGGAATATTTATTAAGCCGCTCGGGTCTTGTGACGCGGGTGTCTGGCACGGTGCCAGGCCGGCTAACTCCACGAGGAACAGTGCTGAGGGGTGCACCTTTGACTGATCATTTGGAGGCAGCTGAAGTGTCTGTGCCACGAAATGGTGGAATGCCATGTCCACGATTCGGGCCGCGGCACACGCTACCGGATCGCCAGCCTCACTGAAAACTTCCCTGGCCAGCACAATCTCGCGTAGCCCGGCAATGTTCGCGTGTCCCAGCCTTGGCGAGGGTTGAAGAGGTTCACGAGGCATGCTTGTTCGCGGATCCGATCCTTCGATCAGGATCGTGGTTCGCCGAACCATTTCCGCCAGATTGGGCATGCGCCCACAAGTCCAACGCGAGAGGTATGCATCTGCAGCAAGGCGATAGTCCCGAGCCATTATCCGAGCGACTGCCTGATTCACCACGTCCTGTGGAGTGCTCGGCGTTCCCGCGGGAGTCGTAGCCGTCGCCTGGCTCGACGGTGACACTCTAACTACCTCGTTGTCTGGGAATGTTGGACCAAAGCGGCGTGTTCGCCCCCGTGCGGCGATTCGAATTTGCTGCGAAGGCACACCGGCGTTTTGCATTTCTCGGACAGCGCGTTTGGCTCGATGACATGACAGGTTGAGATTGTAAGTAGCAGTATTGCTCATGCTCGCAAAGCCGTGGACTGTGAACGTCGTATCGGCGCGTTGACTGCGGACAAATTGCTGCAAGCGGACTCGCACGGCGTCGGTACGAAACGTGTCGGAGTCTGTGCAGAACTCAAACAGATCACCATCCGGCTCCTCAGTACTTGAAGGACAGGGCGGATCTGGTCTCAGGGCTCCAAGGTTAGTTGGAGGTCTTGGGCAGGGCCCCTCAACGGTAACGTCGCCGAATGGCGGCGGAGACGATGGCGGGCTTGTCGCCTCGACTGGTGTTTCAGTTTCCACTGGGGCCGTCTCTGGCTGGCGTTGCAACAGGTTCGGCGTTCTTTGTATCGGGCCGCTCGCATTGCCTGAGCTCGCGGCGCCTTGCTGCACCACGTGTGTGAGCTCGTGCGCCAGGAGACGTTTGCCTTCAGTAGAATGAGGTGAGTATTCGCCCGCAGCAAAAACCACATCGTGGCCCACTGTGTAAGCGCGCGCATTAACTGCTTGCGCAGATTGCGCAGCACCAGAATCCGTGTGGACACGTACCGCACCAAAGTCAGGATTGCTTGACTTAGTTGACGTCGCTACCGATGGGAATCGAACAACCCGATTGGAAATTTGATCCGCTTCGGTTTCCATCGGATCGTCTACCGCACCGACGGTCAACCCGGATCGCGCGATCTGAGTCGCGCGCGACTTGATGGCGGTGAGGTTTCGTCCGAATCCTGATTCGAAGAGTGATCGAGTTCCCGGATCGAGCGGCTGCCCAGGCGTTCGCAAAACATCGTGCACAACTGATGGCACGCCACTAACTTCAGAGGCACTCGTCGCCAACCGCTGCAATCGCGCTTTCCTCTCGTCTTTGCATGCGCCGCATTCACCACCGGCAATCGTGTGCTGCCCGCAAGCGCACTTGCGCTGCAGATAACCGTGCGTCCGGCCGGCGGTGGCCGCCGCAACTGAGGTCTGTTCCTGAGCATGGGCTTGCTTGTTCATTTCTTTTTCCGCGAGGTTTGCCCCTTATGGTTTTCGGGTCCGGCGCATCTAGTCCGTCCTGCCGATTTACCGAGTGATACTTCCATATACCGATTCCGCGATCTGACGCCCCAAATTCGCCGGGTTCACTTGGCTTCCCACATCGAAGCCCGGCGCTCGTACGACCGGCGTGGCGCCTCCGCCTGAGTTGTCCAGCGAGTTTGATCCAGAAAGCAATCGCGCCAACTCTAATTCGACTGCTCTTTGGATCAGCGGTCCTTGTTGTCTCGCGATTGGCAACCCGCTAATGACTAATCGCTCGATGTGCAGATTGATTTTCATGCAGTCGCTCCTTTGGCCGTGGGCCAGCGAAAGTCGGCTTCATTAATCGGACGTTCCAACTTGCGGTATTCAGCGCGCGCGGCTCGTAGAATCAAAGGCATCGTTACTGCACATTCGTCACGCGCTGCCAGGAACGCTGCGTTAAGCGCAATGCTATGAATGTTGCCGCCGGTCAGGTTGAACCTGGCAAGCCGTTCGAAGTTAAGGTCCTTGACAGGCACGTCTGCCGGAAAAACTTTTTGCCAAATTGCCCGGCGCTCAACCACCGTCGGAGCCTGGAACGTGACGATAAACCGCAAGCGGCGGATGAATGCCGCATCGAGCGCGCTTTTCATGTTGGTGGCCAGGATGGCCAGCCCGCGATATGACTCCATTCGTTGCAAGAGGTAATTAATCTCGATGTTCGCATACCGGTCGTGGCTATCTTTGACTTCACTGCGTTTCCCAAACAGCGAATCCGCTTCGTCAAAAAAGAGAATCGTGCCGCCTGACTCAGCCGCATCGAACAACCGGCGGAGATTTTTTTCCGTTTCTCCGATGTATTTGCTGACGACGGCCGAAAGATCTATCCGGTACAAATTAAGTCGCAGCTCGTTCGCGATCACCTCGGCGGCCATGGTCTTCCCGGTACCGCTCTCGCCCGCAAACAAGGCGCTAATGCCAAGCCCGCGATTCATTTTTTTGTGAAACCCCCACGTTTCATAGACCGTGTTTCGTTGCCCGACCTGATCTGAGATTTCGCGCAACAGTTCAATCTCCGCCGGCGGCAGCACAATGTCGTCCCAGGTGGCCTTGGGATCGATTCTTAGCGCGAGAGCGTCAAGACGCGGGCGAGTACTAGTCACGCACGCGTCCCAAAGCATGGTGAGCAGGTCTTCCCAGGTTTCCGAGTTCGTCGTAAACGAAGCTCGAGCGATTTGCTGAATTTCCCGAAGATTCAAATTGAACTGGCCCGAGAGTTTGGCCGCCATTCCGTTCGTGTGCGGTCCCAAAACTTCGGTCCAACCCAGCTGCTGCTCAGCCGCCGTCGGTTTCGTGACGTCGATGACGACACTCTCACGATCAAGACCCGGCCAGGGCTCACGAGTATCGAGAAAGAAAATGCCGTTACTACGCGTGACAAATCGGTTGAGTGGCGGCGTGCCCTGCTGCGCTTCGGTAGTGGCACCCGTTTCGGCGTCGAAAGTGTCCAGGTAAAGACTCACCGGCAGAAGCACGTTCTGCCTTTCCCACAAACGCGCGAGCGTCTCCAGGTCGCCTGCCTGCGTCGGCAGCAGCCGCGCGGGCAGCCGGTAAACATGGAGGCCGAGCGCCGCGGCGGCATGACTGGCAATCAACCGTTTGGCAGAACTGTCAATGCCGATCAGTTGAATTACGGGAAACTGCTGAATGGCAATCGCGCTCCGAAGTCGGCCGACGATCGTTTCGACGATTGAGCGCTGCGAGACGGGCAGCGTTTCATGCGCCACTGAGTCCATCCGAACCAGCAGCGGCGTTAGGCGGTCGTCGATATAACTAAGGCCCTTGAGATAGTTGACGATCCATTCATCGGCGCGAAGCGCGCTGGTCGTTAAAGGTTGGGCTCCGGGTTGGTTGATCTCAATCATTCGCCAATGACGCAGCGGCCGCTCAGGCGAGAGCACGTCCCAGGCGGCGCCGTCAAACAAAGTCATCGCCAGGGCGAAGGTCGGATAGGTACGGTTCGCGTCACCCTGCGCGAGAGCACAGAGCGGGGCGACACGTGAGTCCAATTCGATCGCGGCGCAAAGCAACAAAACGTTGCGCTCAAATTCCGAAAGCCCGAAACGTTTCGCCAATATTTCCAGGGCGGGGGGCGGCTGAAAATCAGCAGCCGCGGTCATGGCATCGGCCGCGGATTTGATTTGTTCGGCAGTTGCCGACGACAAGACGTGCTCGTCCAACGGGCGCCGTGGCGTAGATTTTCGTTCCTGATCAGTTGACGCGGCCTCCGGCGACAGAAGCGCCAGACGGGCGGGAGCGTCGAGCCGCAGACGCAACCACGTAAGCGCGGCCTCCAGATATTTATCGTTAACCTGGTTCCATTCCGCCTGATCGGTCATGTGATCGTCACCCTTTGCGTCGGATCGAAGGTCGGCGGAACATTCTGATCCGCACGGTTCACAAGCAAACTGTCAACTCCGTCGATTCGCAAACGCACGAAATACTCTCCCGGAACAGCATCAGTCACCACGAAGGTCAACGAGCCCGTCTGAGTCGCATGCGCGTCGGCGAGAATTTCTCGGTCGCCAAGCAGAAGTACTGCCCGCTGCCCGGGTCTAACTTCCGGCCGGCAATTCAGGTTGATGGTGGCATCACCAGCGACTCGAGCCACAGATATCGGCAGCCCAGGCATTGCCGGCGCCAGGGAAAACATGAGACTGTTCGTGGTGCGGCTGAACGTCTCATTCGGGCGAGTGACAGCTACGACTAGTGAATAGAATCCCGCGGGCACATTAACGGGGTCGTCAGGAATTGTTACTCCCAGCCTCGTATCGCTGTTTCCTGGTTCAGGCGGCACAACGAGATCGTCCTCCAGCAGCCGGTGGGACAGACGCGCCGCGACATTTGTACCCGCCAGATTAACTCCATCGACCGTCAGCAAATTCCCAAGCAACGCGCTGAACTGCCGGTTTGGGGGAGCGACGCGCTCCAGCGTGGGAAAAGGTGAGATTAGATCCGGCTGGGTCGTGACGCCCTGATCGGCTGCCCCGCGCGTGAGAACGGGCAGCGGCGTTCTAGCAGCTCGCGCACTGTCGATGAGAATTACGGAGACTTGGTAGGCGGCCGAGATTCTGTACTCTGATTTAAAGGTCAACCATAGCTTCGACGTGTCTTCCAGCGATAGTGGTTCGCGCGTGATCCTAATCCGCTCGATTTGATTATGAAGGTCGCTGTCCGGTAGTGAAGCCGCGCACGCATCTCTAATCTCATCCGCGCCGAGCAGCGGATGGTCGTAGAGCACTCTCATGGCCTGGCCCAGCAGCGTGTGCGCGTCGATATCATCATCATTTAGACCATAAGCGCTCAACAGGTAATAGAGCGTTAGCGGTAACGGCGGCAGTCCCGTCTCGCCCGGCTTTTGCTGATTCGGTCTCGGCGTGTTGAGCAACGCGGCGTCCGTCATTGTTTGATAAAGGAAGAGGTTCAGTTGATTGCCGGTGCCGCCGTTGCGCGCCTTGTCGAGCGGGCGTGCCGTCACGTTGACGGGCGGATTCGTCAACTGCGCCATGAGTAAGCTGCGCAGCGTTGTGGTGACGGCCGCGATCGCCAGAGGATTGCTCATGATCCGCCTCCACTCACGCGTTCCTTTAAATACTGCTCCAAGCTGAGGATGTGTTCGTGTCGCGCTTTTGGCGCCGCGGTCGTCGTGGGTACGGTGGTTGCCCGCACCTCAATTCGTCCGATGGAAATGTTAATCGTTGGGCTGGTATCCACCGGTTCAGGCAATGTCGGATCCTCACGGCGAACGCGCTCAAGAAGGCGAGGCACAACCATTAGCGGCTCGCGCCTAGGAGAGTTTTGGCGCCTCACCGCGTCAGACACACCGGTCAGAGTTTCGCCTTCGGCGCGCGCTAAAGGTGGAAGCGTCTGCCGCACGATACTTTGCGGCTCAATATCCATCTTTCGCGAAGGCACATTGAGCTCTGATTTCTCGCGTGGCGAGCCCAGGCTCGGTGTTAAATATGGGTGCTGTTCACGCCCGGGCGCCGGATCCATGCGTTGTTTCGCTTTTGCGGTCTTGACGATCGGCCGGACTATTGCTGTGTTGCCTGCATCCTTTTCGGGTCCAACATGAAAACGTTCGACAGCGGTCGCCGCATTATCCCGTTTCAGAGACCTTGTCGCGTCGCGAGGTCGCGGATTTTCAGTCCTGGCGGTTTCCGAAGTTTCATCGTTGCTCGGATGGGGCACTTCGGCCTCAGACTTGGAAGGCGTCTTTAACGATCGTATTTTGCCGTCTCGTGGGCGTCTTTCCGCTCCAGGCTGTGCAACCGAGCGGACTTCCTCGGATGCAACAGTCTTTCTTACCTGTACCGCAGGCGCTTGAGGGAGCTTCGGCGGTGGCGATAACTCAACCGAGAAGGACGTTTCGTGTTCCTGCGGTCGATCATCCTTTGTGAACGGGCCGAGATTTTGGTTATCCTGCAACGGAGCTGCAACCGGAGGTCCTCGCCGCGCGTCTACGCCTGTTTTTTTTTCCGCCGACTTGGCCGGTGCAGTGCGGGCCTGTGTCTGGAACGGCGGAGGAGCGGACTCGGTCTCAACCTCCTGCTCGATTGCCAGCTGCGCGCGAAACGACGGCAACGCTACCGGCGTACTTTCATACAAGTTGGCGACTTCGAGATCGCGGGGGAAGGTTTCTGCGGATTCACTGTCTTCGGTCGCCGCGAATTCCGACACCTCAAAATGAAGCGCCGTTGTCTGCGGCTCGAACCGCGAAGGGACGCGAGGCTGGATCGTCTCAACCTCGTTACGATTCCGGGCGATCAGATCTGTCAGATAGTTAATCATCCGCCGATTAGATCCACATAGAATTGTCGGCGCCGAGGGTTGAGCGAGAGAATCTCTTCCTCACGCCAACCGTAAGCAGAAGCGACCGCATGAACCTCGCGCAGCATTCGGTTGGCCCACGCGTTAATTTCGTTCCAGAAGTACTGGACGATGTCGAATGCCAATGACCATTTATGACGGCACGCGACGCACGACAAGGCTATTTCCACTTGCGCCTGCGGATCGGCTGCGGCCATCCGCGCATTGACGATGGCCGCAATCTCTGCGGGCAAATCGTGCGGAGACCTTTCCGCTCCGTCCTTGGTCACGCGTAGTACGCAACGCTGAAGCAAGGCTTGATCCGCGTCGTCCAAATTGCACGCCAGAGTTACGTCTTCGCTGTTGGGGAGACGAAAGTGAACTTCGTAGCCGTCAGAATCGACTGAAAATGATTCTGGCTGGGGCGGCGAATCGAGTCGAATATCTGCGACGTTGAACGCGACCTCTAACGGTTCACCACATTTCGCGCAGGGCACCCGGCCAACAAACTGGGGCCCGAATGTCCATTCCCGGAGAGCAATCAGCAACGAGTCGCGTTCGCCGATCGAAAGTCGCGCGAGTTCCTCAACCGGGTTCTCCGGACAAGCGGCAGCAAGCAACAGGAGGGCGCGCTCAACAGCCGTTCGCTGCGAAGCGCGCTCCCAAACTTTTAGGAGTCTCGCGGCTGTTAGCGGGCGCATAGGCCTTACGGATTAGGTTCAGTGAAGGACGGCTCCGTCGGCTCAGGTACTTCGTAGTCGCGCTCCCATCCCTCGTTCTCCAATTTGATATGCTGGATCGCGACGGCATTGGCATTCGCGTCCAGGTCAGGCATCGCTTGAAACTCGGATACCCAACAACGAAATACCTTGTAGGCAATCGCTACTTGACCGGCCTCGTTAAGGACTTCGATCCTTAGGTTCTTTCGAAAGTCTTTGAGCGAAACTTCCGCACCCAGCCCCGAGCCAAAGTTCCAAACCTTGTTGGCCCACTGCTCGAAATCCTTGTCGTGGGTCACGCCACGTTCGAGCGTGATTGGCTCATACTCGGTGCGTCCCGGGGACTTGCGGCTGCTACTCGGATCACCGCCCTCTCGGTGTTTCACAACCTCTGTGGTGCGCTTGAGAGAGCTGATCTTACTAAGTCCCGCCACCGGAGTGGTCTGGCCCTCAAATTTGACGAGAAACTTAAAGTTCTTGTAGGGATCAAAACGATCAAAACTGAACTGAGCCATACTGCCTCCTTAGGTCTGAATCTGACCGGCAATTTGCTGAATCTTGATGATGACGAACTCTGCGGGCTTCAGTGGAGCGAATCCCACGTGAATGTTGACGATACCCAGGTTGATGTCATTCTGGGTGGTTGTGTCTTTGTCGCATTTCACGAAGTAAGCTTCGCGCGGTGAACTCCCCTGAAAGGCGCCCTGACGAAAAAGATTCTGCATGAACGCCCCCACATTGAGCCGGATCTGCGCCCACAGCGGCTCGTCGTTCGGCTCGAAGACTACCCACTTGGTGCCACGATACAGGCTCTCCTCGATGAAGAGCGCCAGGCGACGCACGGGAAGATATTTCCAATCATCTGCCAACGCATCGGCGCCGCGCAGCGTGCGCGCGCCCCACACCACCCGACCGAAGATCGGGAATTGGCGGAGACAGTTAACACCCAATGGATTCAGGCGACCATTCTCGAGGTCCGTCATCGGCAGACTCAGCGCCTGCGCGCCGTTGAGCGATGCGTCAATTCCCGCCGGCGCCTTCCAAACCCCGCGCTGCACGTCGGTCCGAGCGAAGATGCCGGCGATTGCGCCGGCTGGCGGCATGTCGATTGTTCGGCCACGCTGCGTTGGATCGGGATCGGTGATGCGGAGGTATGGAAAATAGAGCGCAGCGTTCTTGGAACTCTCGCCACTGAGGGCAAAGTTTCCGATTCCGGTGACTGCATCCTGCACCGCTTCCCAAGCCGCGGGCGAGTCGACCACCAGAATTGCGCGCCGGTCATAGCATAACGTCAGCGCTCGGGCCAGCACCGTGTTTGAAACCAACGTCGGATCTGCATCCACCTCCGCCACCGCCAGTGGGGGAAGCACCAGAATGTTGAAGATGTCGGTCTTCAGCAGTTGGTAAATGCCCGTTTTGTTGGCTTCGACGCCGATTATCTCATTGTCGCCGACGGCTGCTCCTCCATCATCGCCATTCGCACCGGCTGTGTATGTGCCTTCGCTTGCTGGAGCATTAAATGGATCGGTGCCCGGCGCGCTGGGGTCGGCATGATTAGTGGGCCGTTGATCATTCGCGCCCGTTGAACTGACCAGCGCAGAGGATTCCAACACTCGGTCCAAACGGCGCGCCGAATTCGCGTCAGTACTGACTTTCGCGTAGCGCTCCTGCGCGCCTGTAGTCGTATCGCGAATCGTCAGGTTGTAGTCGGTGCCGGTGGTGTCAAGATTATCCACGCGCGCGCGCAATGAATTGCCCCACGAGCCGACGGACCGGGCAGTCAGAATTACGCCGTTGTCGAGTGTGATGGTGGCAGGATCAGACCCGGCCGCTACGATGCGAACAACGATCGCCTGACTACCGCCATTCTGGTAAAAGTGGAAGACGGAATAAGCCATCGGATTTCCCGGGCCGATGCCTCCAAAGATCCGCTCGTATTCCGCAAAACTGGTGATGAATTGTGGTTCGTCCGTCGGACCGCGCGATGCGATGCCAACAAACGCTGTGATTGAAGTTGCGACCCCGGTTATGGTGCGAACACCGCTGGGAATCTCCTCGATATAAACTCCGGGATAAGTTGGTGCGACTGGCATGTCTTAACCTCCAAGAGAAAAAGCGTGAAATTCGATCAACAAGCGCCCTGGTGTGGCCGCTTGCTTAAACAAAAGCCGTCGGAACCTGTCACACGGAAGACCTCTGCAACTAGGGTTGACTCATTTTTATAGACCTGCACGCGTAAGAGATGTTTTGACGTCATAAGGGCTAAACGCCAGAATCACCGGACCAGCTATTCGCTGAAAGCTCGATTCAGTCCCGGTCATCGTCTTCGATTCTGCGCTTCAATCCGATAGTGAGTCTTCGAATCCGTCCCTTTGCGAGCGCTGACCAATCCTTTGGCCACCAGCCGTGAAAGCGCTTCTTCGACGGTTGCCGTCCTTGTCTTTACGTTCTCTTCAGGTAGCCACCATTCGGCAATTCCGTCCAGCGTGTCTTGAGCGTCCGGATGCTTCCGTAGATACTCAAGGATCGCCTTCTCGACGCGCGATCGTCTCGTCTCATACATGAACTTAGACCCACGCGTTCCTCAGCACGAGCAATCGCTGGGCCCAAAGCCAACTACGATTTTTACTGTTGTAGCCGAGGCTCACTCGGGCTTTTTTGACCTATCAACCAAGGGCCGTCAGGCTAAAGCCTTTACGCTGGGGGATTGTCGCTAGGACAGATTTGTCCGAGTGGAGTTTGAGAAACGCGCACCTAGGAAGTTGAGGATCGGAATTTCTCAACGTCTATCTTGTGTTTTCGAATCAACTCCCAGAATGCTCGCCGGTTTTTTTTCGCGACTTGTGCGGCCCTGGTAATATTTCCACGACATGCGCTAAGCAGTCCTTGAATGTAGTTTTTTTCAAATCGGGCAATCTCTTTTGCCTTCGCTTGCTGCAGGGAATCGTGCTGACTTTCCACCGGTGTAGGTAAAACCAGATCGCTCGCCTCTAAAACTGAACCATCACAAAGAACGACGGCGCGCTCGATCACGTGTTCGAGTTCACGAACATTTCCGGGCCAATCATAAACAGTCAGCCGGTGGAAGGCTTGAGTTGATAATTCCATGGCGCGCTTACCGAACTCGACAGCGTATCTGTTTAAGAAGTGAAGCGCGAGCAGCGGAATATCTTCTCGTCGCTCACGAAGAGGAGGCAGGGTCAGAGAAATTGTGTTCAGACGGTAGAAGAGATCTTGTCGCAACTTGCCGTTGCCCACCGCTTCCTGCAAGTCCAGATTACTTGCCGCGATAATTCGGACATCAGCTCGTCGCGTTCTCGACGATCCAAGAGGTTTATATTCTTTCTCTTGAAGAAACCGCAGAAGTTTCACTTGCGAAAGCAAGGGGAGGCAATCGATTTCATCCAGAAAAAGCGTTCCGCCATTAGCTTCTTCTATCAGACCCGCCTGAAAGGCCGAGGCATTCGTATAGGCACCACGTTCGTGGCCAAACAACTCGTTTTCTACCAGTTCGAATGGTATCGCTCCGCAATTAACGGGGAGAAATGGTTTGCTGGCGCGCGGACTTTGGTAATGAACTGTGCGAGCATACACCTCTTTGCCCGTTCCGGTTTCCCCCGCCAGCAATACATTGACGTCACACTTAGCCAGTAACGGAATTCTCTGTACTTGTGCTATGAAGTCAGGACTCCTACCAATCAAGTGTTGAAAATCGGAGACACCTGCAGGGACCAACGCATCGGTTTCCTCAGGACTACTACGCATCACTCTCCAGGTGCGGGGGAGAACGTCTGATGATCGGAGAGGTGTGGTTAGGAAGTCTGGAGCGCCACCTCTGAGAAGTTGAAAAACGTCCCGCGGCTCTGCTTCGTCAATCACCGGAATGATCGGCGTACCTGCGAGGCTCTGACTGATCGCGCCGAGCAACTTCACTATTTCGTTTGTTGAGGCTCTTAGCGAAACCAGAAACACGATGACTGGATTAAAGTCCCTAATCCGGTCAAATACATTTTTGGCTGCCGCGATTTCTGATATGCGAGGCTGCGGCAGAATTGCTACCGCAAAGTAGGGTTGCAGGATTGCTCGTAGTGCTGCCGAACTTGACGCGCTGGTCTCATCCAAAGCATTTAACAACACCGCGTTCCGCTCACGCATGAGAGTTACCTTGAGGGTTAAGGGTGCGTACCTTCGGTGCGCACGCGACATTCGACAAATGGAACCTGCGGCAGCGCTGACGTTTACTGAACCAGTCTGTGGATCTTTTTCGCGCTTCGATAAACGAGTCGTTCAAAAAAACCCGAAAAATCGAGTTAAGAAAGTCTTCGCAAATCTGGGAACGAGCTAGAGCGTTAGGGGGAACTCTTTTGGGTTCATTCCCGACTTCGCCAGGATTCGAGGGATGACAAATTGCGCGAGTCTTCTTTTTTGTCGCCTGGCGCGCTGTCAAGGCGCATCGTCAGCCTATCGTGGGCTTCAAGCCTGCTAATCGCTGACCTTATATGCCTTTGCAGAATCAATGTCAATTGCGTTGATAAGAATTATGCAAACGGTGTGAGGCCAAGCCCGCCGGACAACATCAACACGACAGCTCGGTCGGCCTTCCAGACTCTGCTGGCCATCGCAATGTACTCAGGTCCACACTTATGTCTCTACCGAGAAAGTGCGGGTCACCGAAAGCCCACTCGAGCTCTGGCATATCAGGTCGACGAAGCGCGCTGCTAAGCGTGCGGCCCGCCGTTGGAGATGGCCGACATCTTGCGCTGGCACGGGTGCGACTCCCGACTGACACACCCGCTGTCGCCAGAACATCTTAGCTCCATCTCTTGAGTTACTACCGCCATCTTCTGAGTGATTCTGTCAGCGCCTTCGATCACTGCGTAAGTTGTTGATACGATTGGTGCCGAGGGTGGGAGTCGAACCCACACGACCTTGCGGTCAACGGATTTTAAGAACGTCGGCGCGTAATCTTACGAAACGATATGAGCCAGTATTTACGCGCCGGCGGTTATCAAAGGATCGCTTCGGCTGGCTTCGTACAAAGACATACCGCCACCATCTTAGCCCCATCTACTGGTCCACCGTTCATCCCGGGAACCTAATCAGGTTCGCATATTGATTCCTACTGGCTCCTGTCGGCCGGATCACGTGGGCGAATGCGGGGTCAGGTCCAATGCTTCGATGACTCTCGTGAAGGGAATTCGGGCTGCTTCGTTTACTTCCTTCACCAGCTCCGCATTCGACGCCTCAAAGAGGCACATGCAGTGCGCCTCACCCGGGACAAAAGTAGTGCGAATGTAGCGCACGTCTTTGCCTTCGGCGGTAAACTTCTCGCTGGTTTCAATTGCTGCTTTTTGTGCGGCAGCCAACTGCTCCATTTGAATTCCCGGTAATTTCCTTCGACCATATAGACCGGCATAAGTGACTCCCACCGTCTGCGATGTGCTGCTTGATTCGAACATCCTTAATAATCGGGAACACGCCGGAAAGAAACTCGATCACGGGCTTCGGGCCAATTAGTTTGTGCGGTGACAAAGGACCCTCAAAGGTCACATCGGGAGCGAGCGGCGCATTGCTCAAATCTTTCCGGTTCAATCCATCGAGATAACTTTTGGCAGCTTCAACGTTGCGGTTTTTCATAACAACCCTCCCAGCGGTGATGATCTTTCTGATGTCGGTCCAGTCCTCGTCGCTCCGCGCGTTTTATTGCTCAATACCTGCCCCGGTATTAGAATCAGCCGTCCGAAAACGTCAATCGGATAAAAGTTGCGAAATGGACGACGAAGAAGATAAATGCCCAAGCGTTTGGAAGTCCTTAACTAATTATTGATTAATTATTAGCCAGTTTTCGAGTACTGGAGTTCGATGCATCGCCGCGCGAAAGTATCTGGCGATCTGCTCGGAACATAGGGTCCGCATGATTCAAACTTCGCCGCACGATGTAACTAATTTGCTCGCCGGCTGGAGCCGGGGCGATCAAGCGGCGCTGGATAACTTGATACCGCTGGTTGAGGCGGAACTGCGCCGCCTGGCGCACCATTACATGAGTCGCGAGCGAGCAGGTCATACTTTGCAAACTACCGCGCTGGGTAACGAGGCATACTTGCGGCTCGTGGGTCAGGACATCAGTTGGCAGAATCGGGCCCACTTCTTCGGCATCGCGGCCAGGCTCATGCGTCAGATTCTGGTTGATTATGCTCGCCGGCGACAATACGCGAAGCGCGGTGGGGATGCTCGACAGGTTTCGCTGGACGAAGCAGCGCTTGTTGCTCAAGGAAGCGCGAGTGAGATGATTGCTCTCGATGAAGCCTTAAATCAATTGGCTTCACTAGCGCCGGAGCAAGCGAGGATAGTCGAATTCAGATTTTTCGGCGGCCTGACTATTGAAGAAACTGCCGAAGTCATGCGCCTGTCGGTGGACAGGGTGAAACGCGACTGGAGCATGGCGAAGACATGGCTCTATCACGAATTAAAAAACAGTGATTGAGTCGTAACTCGATAATGGATCCCGAAACGTATCAACGCATTCAAGTGCTGTTGCAATCAGCGTTAGCACATGAGCCGGACAAGCGGTCTGCGTTTCTCGATCAAGCCTGCGAGGGGGACGAATCGCTTCGCAGCCAGGTAGCATCTTTATTAATTTCCAGCGAACGGGCCGGAGACTTCCTCGAGTCACCGGCTGTTGAAATTGCGGCACAGCTTGTCACCGATCATCAGGCCAAGCTCACCAAGGGGCAAGCGCTGGGTAACTACACAGTCGTTTCTCACCTCGGATCGGGTGGTATGGGTGAGATCTATCTCGCGGAAGATACGAGACTAAACCGCAAAGTGGCCTTGAAGCTTTTGCCTTCTTTCCTCACCAAACACGGTGAACGACTGCGCCGTTTTGAACAAGAAGCACGTGCGGTGTCTGCAGTGAATCATCCGAACATTCTCACAATCTACGAAGTGTGCCGCTTCGATTCGGTTGATTTTATCGTGAGCGAATTCATTGACGGCGAGACGCTCAGAAGGATCATGACGCGCGGCCCGATGTCGGTTTTAGACGCGCTGGGCGTCGGCGCCCAGGTCTGTGCGGCGCTGGCAGCGGTGCACGAGGCTGGAGTAATCCATCGCGATATCAAACCGGAAAACATCATGATTCGCCGAGATGGTTACGTCAAAGTGCTGGATTTTGGTATCGCCAAACTCAATCAGCTAAGCGAAAAAACGGATCTCGATGCAGCTACTAAAGTGAAAACAAATCCCGGGATGATGCTCGGCACGGTTAGTTATATGTCACCAGAACAAGCGCGTGGGCAGGACGTTGACGCGAGAGCTGATATATGGAGTTTGGGAGTGGTGCTGTATGAAATGGTAAGCGGTCGAGTGCCTTTCGAAGGCGCTACCATCAGTCACGTTCTGGTTTCCATTCAGGACCAAGCCCCTGCGCCGTTGGCACAACCGCCGGGCGAATTTGCGGATAAATTCGAGCGGATCGTACTCAAAACCCTGGCGAAGGATAAGACTGAGCGATATCAAACAGCGAGCGAGTTGTTTCAAGATCTTAAGAAGTTGGAGAAGGAAATTGAATTTAAGAGTGAACTGGAGCGTGTTTCACAACTTCAGCGCGGATCCGAATTTCGACAGTCGCTGGCGTCGCTGGCGTCACCGGCACCGGCAAGCAGCAGCTCATCTCCTAATAACTTACCGATTCAATTGACATCGGTGATCGGACGCAAAGCTGAAGTGGCCGCTATCAAAAAGCAACTTACTCGTGACGGCGTGCGACTGTTGACCCTCACTGGTCCAGGCGGCACGGGCAAGACGCGCCTTTCTCTTCAGGTTGGGGCGGAGTTGCTCGATAAGTTTACTGGAGGCGTGATGTTTGTGCCGCTGGCCGCGATCGTCGATCCAAATCTGGTCGCATCCACGATTGCGCAGGCGCTCGGAATAAAAGAAGCAGGGGGCAAGTCTCTGCTTCAAAGCCTGAAAGAGTTTTTGCGTGAGCGTCAGATGCTTCTGGTTATTGACAACTTTGAACAAATCGTTACGAGCGCGCCTTTGATCTCGGAACTTCTAAATGCTTCACCGCAGCTTAAGTGCCTCATCACCAGCCGCGAGCCTTTGCGTGTCGGCGGCGAACATGAATTTCCAGTATTACCGTTGTCTGTCCCTGCTCGCGGACAATCGCTTTCGCTTGACGTAGTGGTTCAATATCCGGCGGTCGAACTGTTCCTTGATCGCGCTTCCGCGGTCAAACCGGATTTCGCGCTTACGCCTGAGAATGCGGAAGCCGTCGTGGAGATATGCTCAAAGCTGGATGGCTTGCCGCTGGCAATCGAGTTGGCGGCTGCGCGTATAAAGGTCCTGCCGCCGCGAGCGCTGCTTGCGCGTCTGGAAAATCGTTTGAAGTTATTGAGCGGTGGTGCGCGCGACCTGCCTTCACGGCAGCAAACCATGCGCGGCGCCATTGCCTGGAGCTACGATCTGCTCGACGAGAAAGAGCGGAAGCTGTTTCGGCGCTTATCGGTTTTTGTTGCGGGATGCGATCTCCAGGCCATCGAAGAAGTATGCAATCGTTTCGCAGACCTGGAAATCGATGCGCTCGATGGGGTGAGTTCGCTGATTGATAAGAGCCTGTTGCAGCAGAGAGAAACGGCGGGTGCTGATTCTCGATTCACGATGTTAGAGACGATTACCGAGTTTGGTCTCGAACAGCTTGCCGCCAGCGGAGAAGCCGATCAGTTGTGTAAATCTCATGCAGCCTTTTTTCTGAAACTTGCCGAACAGGGGGAGACGGAATTGCTGGGAACGCAGCAGGAAATGTGGCTCGACAAGTTTGAACTGGAACATGGAAATTTTCGCGCGGCGACACAATGGGCCGAACAAAATCGACAGCCTGAAACAGCTCTGCGATTGGCGGGAGCCATGTGGCGATTTTGGGAAATGCGCGGCTACCTGGCAGAAGGTCGAGAAGTATTACGAAGGTTACTGGCCTTAGAAGAAACGGCGGAGACGATGAAGCCGCGCCTCAAGGCTTTGTATGCAGCAGGGATTCTTGCGGACAGCCAGTGCGATTACTTGGCAGCCCGTGGCCTTTTTGATCAGAAGCTCGCATTGCACCGTCAGCTTGGAGACAAGTGGGGCGTCGCTAATTCGATTAATAACCTGGGAATAATCGCTCTTCGGCAACACGATTATGTTGGTGCTCGGACTCTTTATGAAGAGAGCCTCGAACTTTGGCGAGAGCTTGGCAATCAACGCGCGGTAGCGCTGGCGTTGGGTAATCTTGGTAATGTCGCCGATCTGACTGGAGATTTCGACTTAGCCTATGCTCATTACAACGAGAGCCTTGAGCTGTTTAAGACACTTCAGGATAACCGCGGGGTCGCCCTCTCGCTGCATCATTTGGGTGATGTTGCCCGCCATCAAGGTGATCATGGACGCGCGCGTCCATTCTATGATCAGAGCCTGAGGCTACTGACGGAGCTGGGAGAAAAGCGAGCGATGGCCCATTTATTTTCTGACATGGGAAACCTGGCAGGTGAACGCGGCGATTATGATGAGGCGCGTCACCTCCACGAAGAAAGCATGGTCATTTTCAGCGAGCTGGGAGACGTGCGCGGCATCGCAAATCTTTTTGATTCGTCTGCGAAAATTGCAACTTCGCAAGGACGGCTTGAACGGGCGCTGCGTCTTTCTAGCGCTGGCACGAAGTTGCGAGAGGATTTTAGCGCGCATCTTCCGCCAGACGACCAAGCACAGTTGCAGCAAGCAATAACTGTTATTCGTCAGAAGCTGGGCGAGGCCGCAAGTGAAATTGCGTGGCAGGAGGGCCGAGCCATGCCGACCGAGAAAGCGATTCAGTACGCCCTGGCATCTGACACGGTTTAATGAGTCAGTGCTCGGCTATCCTCCCGTTCACTCAAACAACAGTTGTTTCTAAGCGCTTAATTCTTGACAATCCCGCCTAAACAATAAGATTGTACGGGCAACGACTGATCGCTCTTAAGATCTCTTCAGAGAAGGGGGAAAAACTCGATGCCTCGTTTCATGGTTACGCGCACACTACCACCACTAACCTCTGAACAACTTGAATCGGTTGGCAAAAACGTCGTCTCTGCGTGCGACCAAATGGGCATGCAATGGATACGCAGCCACGTCACAGCCGACGGCAAACATTCTTTCTGTGAATTTGAAGCACCCAGCGCTGAAGCCTGCCGCGAGCACGCTGAAATAGCCGGTCTACCGGTTGATGACATCATCCCGATTGGAATGGAACTCGGGCCGGGTCAGTTCAAGTAATTGGAGTAGCCGAACTGGTCACGATTATGGTCGATTCCGGCCTCAGATATTTGCGCACCGACCCCTACCGAACACCTGAGACCGGATAGCCGCCTCGCGCCGCGCCGGACGAAATCTTGCGCGCGGGTGGAGCGGTCCATGAAGGTTTCGCTTATCGGGTAGTGATTCAACAGCCTGCGCGTGGAGCGCCGGCACAAGATCTGAACAGAATGACTCAGCCTGAGACCCGTCCTTATTTTTTTGACTCTCTTATCCTGCTGTAGTCTCGCCTCCCAGCAAGGTGAGCACCTCGCCGGTGACATAGCTGGAGTCCGCTTCAGAGGCAAAGTAAACGAATGCCGGCGCAATTTCCTCAGGTTGCGCGGGACGTTCCATCGGAGTGTCGGCGCCAAACTTCGCC
>DATBSG010000184.1:0-14665 GCA_036559945.1 Pyrinomonadaceae bacterium | reverse complement strand
TCGCGCGCCGACATGATGTCGGTCATCGCGTTGAAAAACTCATCACGCTGCACGGGGTCGGTTTCCGCAACTGAAACGTGCGCGACGACGCGGGCGACGATGTCGCTCCACTCTTCAATCGGATTTGCCTTGGCGTCTTTCAGCGAGTAGCGCTTCGCTATCACGCGCCGGGCGTTCAAACCCAGCGGCGCGATTTCGCGCCCGAAGGAAACGATTGATTGGAGGATTCCGTCTTGTGATGCCTTCGTCATTTTCGCACCAGTTGCGGGGTTCATCTATTTTACCTTTCCCGCGCGGGGAACCGCACGCGAGCGCTAGTTCGAGGAATAAAACGCCATCGACGATTCATGATCGCCGTTCAAAAAAGATTCGATTTTACGCAGGTATTACGGTCGGTTTTGCGAAGCTACTACTACCCTTGCGGAGTCGGGTTTGGAACCCTTCTGCCGCCGCCGCCAGCCGTCACAACCAAAGCAGGACGCACTATACTCCTGAGTTAACATGATGTCAATATGTTGTGGTGACTTTTTTTTTCAACACGATAGAGTGGGTTTTCTGAGGCATTACTTGAGGGTTAAGTGGCGGCAAATCAGAGCCTTAGGATGGCGCGCTGACGGACGGATCAAGGTAGTCAAGCGAAATTGCGGTGAATGAATTGGAAGCTCCGCTCGGAGCCGAATGTTTATAGCGACGCGCGACCTCACGCAGTATCTCCATTCCTGAGCGAGACGTGCGTCTCGCTCAGGAATGAGAAGCAATCTAAACGACGGGGTCTATAAATATTTCGCGCCTAACGGCGCTACGAGTGACATCGCGGCAAATCAGCTACTCGCACGTTGGGTGATTGCTGGAGTTGCCCTCCCTGACGGTTGGGCTTCTGACACGCTCATTTGGTTGATCCGCTGGACAGCAGTAAATCCAGTTCGCGGGTCTGATTGTCGAGCATGCCAAAGGTGTCCGCTGTTTCTTCCAGCATTTGGCGCGTCATGGCAATCGAATCGCTGAGTTCTTCGAAATGCAGTGAGGAGACGCGCTCAGGCGTTGGCAGCGTGACTACCTGATCGTTTACCAGCCCGAAGAAATTTTCAATTGACTGCAGTTGTCCTTCGACGAGGCGAACTGATCTTTCGAGATCGTTGAACGCGGCGACACGACGTTTCAGGATTTCGGCGTTGGCCTGCTGAATGCGCTTTTGACGATCGTCAGTGGCGGTTTGGATCGCGTGTTCCGCCTGCTTCAGTTGGTTCTGCACGGCTTGCCGATTGATCGACCGCAGGTGGTGCTTGCGACGGCGATAGACATCCAACAGATCGACGAAGTCTTCCCAACGCTGATCGAGCGTCTGGAGATTCACGGGGATTTCCTTGCTGGTGGTGAATTTTTTGTAGTTGGAATAGATCTGGTTCTTCATCCAGCGGAGGTATTCGACGGCCTCACGCTCGCGCGGATCGAATGCTTTGATGATCTGTTCGCGCTGCGCGTCTCGAAGCCTGTGCTGTCGCTGTTTCTCGCGGCGCTGGATATAGCGGCGGTAGAAAGGACTAGCGGGCACCGCCGCGAGATATAAACCTTCGGCGCCGAGGCCGAGCAGCAGCGGCGTCACATCCCAGAAGAATGCCGCGGCAACAGCGAACCCGGCCATGCCCCAAAAGTTGAGAGGCTCTTTGAAGGCCTCTTTCAGGTATCGAAAATCGATCTTCGGCAAGTCCATCTATCGTACGAAATCTTGAGTGCACTTGTTCTCAATTTGGGGCTTGCGCCCCGGCGTGAGGCGACGCCTCAAGAGAGAAACAACATGAATTTGTCCGCTAAGCTTCGCACCCTCACCCCGACCCTCTCCCAAAAGGAGAGGGAGAAACATCCGCTCTACGACTGCGGAGTAGTTTCGCCCTGTGCTGGCAAAGCTTGCGGCGTAGCGCTTGTTGAGCCTTCGGGCAGCAGGCCCATCTCTCGCTTGTATGCTGCAAGTTTGTCCTGCAGTTGCATGTCCATCGCTTCCTTTTCGATTTCCTGCATCTGGCTATCCACAGACGAGGTCCCCAACTGCATTCGTGCTTCCGCGGCCGCCGCGCGGCGATCAATCTTGTCGCGCATCTCGTCAAAGGTCTGGGCATCATCTCCGATTTGGAAGGAAGCCATCGTCTGCGCGAGTTGTTCCTGAAGCTTGGCCTGCTTGGACTGGTTAATGAGCTGCATTGCTTCGGCGCTGCGACGCTGCATCTGGAGCATGTAATTGTCGCGCGCCTTGAGCGCCTGTTTCGACGCCAGCGTCGCGTGTTCGAGCTGGTGGCCAGTCCGCTGCAGATCGAGCTGCGCCTGCTGGAGCTGCCCGATGTACGCGGTCGCGATGTCATCGCGACTCATCTTGATGGATGCCTTGATCTTGGAATCCAAATCGACGACCTGCGTCTCGAGCCGCTCTTTGTTCTTCGCGAGCAGCTTCTCAGTCGCCATGACCTGCGCGACGGAATTGTTCAGGTCAGGAATCCGGTCGCGCATGTCGCGGATTGTCTGCTGGAGAATGAGCTCCGGATCCTCAGTCCTCTCGATCACGCCGCCAAACAGCGCGCGCATTGAACGTTTTATTCGCGACCACAGTCCCATTTTTTCATCCTCCAGAGAGTCGAATTTGTATTCGGATTGGCTTCACCGCGGTCTCGACGGAGCGCCTTCGGATATTACGTCAGCGGGGCACAATCTGTTGCAGTTCGGCCAATTTTCGCGGTGAGTATACCAGAGAGTGAGCAGTGAGCAGTAAGCAGTGAGCAGTTAAGGAGAGGCCGCAGCGCCGGGCGCGAATGTTCGGCCAATGTCGCCGCGATAGTGCATGCCGTCCCAGTAAATGTCTGCGACAGCTTGATAACAACGGGATAGCGCCGTATCCAACGTTTTGCCAGCCGCAGTGACGCCGAGAACGCGCCCGCCGGCAGTCAACCATTCGCCGTCGCTCCGGCGCGCTGTCGCGGCATGAAAGATCGCGACGCCGTTGCGCTGTACCGCTCGAGCAAGTCCGTCGATGCGCGCGCCAGTTTCAGGTTTGCCAGGATAGCCGCGCGCCGCCAACACGACGCAAGCAGAGGATTCTTTCGACCATTGCACGTCGATTTCGCCGAGGCGCCGATCGACAATCGCATCGAGGATTTCGATCAGGTCTGTTTGCAGTCGAACCAGAATTGCCTGCGTCTCCGGATCGCCGAAGCGGACGTTGTACTCCAGCACCTTCGGACCGGCGTCTGTCAGCATCAAGCCAACAAACAGAACGCCGCGAAAAGGAATGCCGTCTGCTCGGGCTCCTTGCAGTGTCGGTTCAACGGCTTCGCTCACGACGCGTTTCAAAGTTGGGTCATCGATTACGCTCGGATCGGTAATCGATCCCATGCCACCAGTGTTCGGTCCGGTATCACCTTCGCTGACGCGCTTGTGATCGCGTGCGGCGGGCATTAGATGAAAGTCTTTCCCGTCAGAAAACAGCAGCACTGACGCTTCCCGGCCGCAGAGCGTCTCTTCGATGACAATCCGTTGGGCCGCCGACCCCAATGCGTTCAGTTCAGTCACGGCCTTTTCAGCTTGCGCGCGCGATTGCGCAACGACTACGCCTTTGCCCGCGGCCAGACCGTCCGCTTTGATCACTACCGCTGATTCCTCGCCGCCGAACGCGCCGCTCCGCAAAATACCGATCGCCTCGGCAACCGAAGTCGCAACGCGATAACGCGCAGTGGGAATCGAATGACGTTGCATGAAATCTTTCGCGAACGCTTTGCTCGTTTCCAGTCGCGCTGCTTCCCTTTCCGGTCCGACGATCCGTAGACCGCGCCGCTCAAATTCATCCACGATCCCTTCGGCAAGCGAAGCTTCCGGCCCGACCATCGTCAGATCGATTCGCTGGTACTCGGCAAAATCGGCGAGCGCGTTGACGTCGACTGCGCCAATCGCCACGCATTCGGCAATCTCGCCGATTCCTGCATTGCCAGGCGCGCAAAAAATTTCCATCGGCCGCACAGACGTCCGCTTCAAAGCCCAAACCAACGCATGCTCGCGGCCTCCCGATCCGACTACCAGAACTCTCATGATTGGTGGAGACATGCTAACAATGAATGAATCGCAAATCGAGCGATTTGTTTTGCAGCAAAAAGGCTTGACAGCCCCGCGGCTTAGTTATAAGTTGCACGGCGCTGTGGCCGACACCTTGAGTGCTCGCCGCTTTTCCGACGCTAACCAGCATTCGATCTGATCTTCTCGGCCTCCTCGTCAGCCTCCATTGCGTAGTGGAAATGCGCCCGACGGTCCGTCTGGGCTCGAACCAACCTGGGAGGTCAACAGATGTCGGACAGCGAAGTCCTCACAACTGAAATCGGCAACTCGTCTGACTTTAATGACCAACGAATCAACTGTGTTGATTGTGGCGAGAAGTTCGTTTGGAGTGCCGGCGAGCAGGTTTTCTTTCATGACAAAGGACTGAAGAACCCGCCCAAGCGTTGCAAGGCATGCAAGCAGGCAAAGAACGAACGGCTGGCAGCCATTTCCGCTTCACATGCGGCCGGTGTCCGACAACGCATCGAAGTTACCGTAGTGTGCGCGCAATGCGGACAACAAACGACCGTACCTTTTTATCCTTCACAAGGCCGGCCCGTTTATTGTCGTTCGTGTTTTCTCGCGGGCCGCGCGATGAGCGCGAACGCGTAACCCGTTCGGATCGCTTGTTGTCTAATGGTGCAGGTGGTAAGGAACGTTCGTTACGACAATTCCCTTCTTGAATAGCAGCGCCCCCTTCAAAAACAAAGTGTTTTGATTGTGCAGAAGATTCTGCCACCACTTGGCGGGAACGAATTCCGGCAGCACGATCGTCACGACGCCTTGAGTCGTGCGTTTGACTCGATCTACGTAATTCAAAAGTGGTCTGGCGAGTGACCGATACGGGGAAGCCACGACGACCAGGTTCACGCCTGAGCCCCATTGCTGCCATTTCTCGCGCAATTTCTGCGCGGCCTCATCGTCGAGATTGACGTAGACGGCCGTGACATGATGCGGCGCGATCGACTTCGCGTACTCGAGCGCCTCAATCACGCCGCGGTGAATTCCCGAAATCGGCACGATGACCTCGTGATGAATCGGCCGGAGCGGCTCAAGACCTTCAGTTGAGAGCTGCTGTGCAATTTCGATGTAGTGGCGATGGATCTTGAGGAACAGCAGAACGAGCAGAGGGATGAGCAACACCACGACCCAGGCACCGTGGATGAATTTCGTTATGATAAAAACACACAGGACTACACCCGTGGCGGTTGCGCCAATTGCATTGATCACCAAAGACTTTTTCCAATGCGATCTCTTCTCGAGTTGGGCAACCTCTGCGAGCGTCCTCGGTTCCTCGCCTGATTTGGTCAACCGGATTCCTTCGAGCTTGCCCGTCAGCATGAGCTCCGCCGATTGCTTCTTCTGCACCTGCTCAGTCCCGACCGCGGCACCAACGACCGCCGCACGCATTGCTTGTAGCTGGCGTCCTTCGCGCCACCAGTGAATGACCATGCCGGCCTGCGACAAAGTAAACGACAGGAAAACGCCCACAGCGTAGAGCGGAATCAGGCGGCTCGTGTCGCCGCGGAACGCCCAAACCAGCAATCCCGAAAACGCCGCCAACAAGATGATGCCGTTTGAGAAGACCAGGCGGTCGCCCAGACTCGCAAGCTGGCGCGGCAGATATCGATCGCGCGCCAGCAACGACGCCAAGCGCGGAAAGCCTGCGAATGACGTGTTCGCTGCTAGGATCAAAATCGCCGCCGTGGTGGCCTGGACAACGTAGTAAAACCAACCGATAGGCCCGGTGAACACGACGCGCGCAATTTGCGAAATCACGGTCTCATGTTCGTGCGGGTGGACATGGAAAAAGTACGAGAGCACGCTGGCGCCGACGAACATCACGATCAAAAGCAGCGCCATCCAGGTCAGTGTCGTGGCCGCGTTCTTCGCTTCTGGTTGCTTGAACGCCTGCACGCCGTTTGAGATGGCTTCGATTCCCGTCAGCGCAGCGCAACCATTCGCAAATGCGCCCAACAGCAGAAGCAAATGCAACGGTTGTGGTTGATAACCCTCGGCAAATTTCAAATCGGCATCGTTTTGCGGGGCCATCAAATCGGGATGCAGATAAAAGCGAATCAGCCCATATCCGATGAGACAAAGGAAGCTGAAAATGAATGCATAACTCGGAGCGGCGAACATCGCGCCTGCCTCTCGCACGCCACGCAGATTCGCGACGGTGATGAAAGTGATAAAAAACAAGCAGAGGAATATCCGATGCTCATGCAGCCCGGCAAAACGAGTGTCCAGCGCGGCTGACGTGATTGCTTCGACCCCAGCCGCGACCGACACCGATACCGTGAGAACGTAATCTACGAGCAACGATGCGCCGGCGACTAGTCCGGGAATCGTGCCGAGGTTCTCCTTGGCGACGATGAATGCACCACCACCGGAAGGATATGCGTGAATTGTCTGACGATAACTAAGTGTGACGATTACCAGCAGAAGACTGATCGCGATGGAGATCGGAACTACTCGGCCGAACGCGCCGCTCTGACCAGCGAAATAAGCGGCGGCCAACACCAGCAGAATTTGTTCGGTTGCGTATGCGGTTGAGGAAAGCGCATCCGACGCAAATATTGCCAGCGCGGTTTTTTTGGTGAGTCGTTCGTGTGCTAAGCGCGCTGTTCTAATCGGGCTGCCGACCAGCAGACGCTTTAATGAGGCCATTCGTCCCTAACCGCAACGAGCCTTTACCCACGAAGAGCGCAAAAATGCCACAGCGTGCAACTTTCGAAAAAAAGCGCCAACTGTGGCGGTTGCTCACCCGATGGTGGCTCGCTGCTTCATTGTCCTAAGATAACGTGCCCTGGGGGTTCATTATCCGTGCCGTATGTTATGCCAGTTCTATTGAAAGTCAACAGGCGAGACGACGTCGATCAGATTCGAAGTTTATTGAGGGTGCCCAAAAATAAAAGCGGGCGGGGCCCTCCCACAAGCCCCACCCTAAGGCCACGTGTCCTCACCCCACGCGACCACTTCGCCCACCGGGGAGGCGGGCGCACGGAGATTATGCACAAGTCACCTACTGGATGCAACCAAAAGCGCAAATTTTTTATAAAAAATCTCGTTGTGGTCCGCTTCACTTTTCTGATGCATCACGAGCGCGCGGGCAACACTGATTCAACCGCATGCAGCAAGACGAAAACTACATCGTCTCCCCCGGCGGCGTCACGAACTTTGAGTGCCACGTAATCATTTGTCACGTCATTGATCAGACCCTCGTAAACTCCGCCAGAAATAGTTTTAATGACGACAGCTTGACCTCTATACCTGATTAGTAAGTTCTCAATGTGCTGATAACTCATGGCTTCATCTCCATTCCTGGCGCGTGTTCCGACCGCGTTTTCACGCCCATGTCACGAAAAATAAACGGTAGCCGTCCGGGTCCCGTAAGCTGACGAATCGGCCGCCCCAGCTCTCGTCTCGCGGTTCTGCGACACTAACTTCTCGCCCTCGCAATTGGCGATAAAACTCGTCCACGTCGGTAACTCCCAACACGAAGTGCACGCCTCGTCCTCGCTTCAGCATCGTCTCGACCTGTTGCACCAGCGTGATACGTAGCGAACCTGATTTCACAGAAGCGATCGGCGGGTCCGCATGAGGTTCATGAGAATCGATTTCAAAACCCAGGACGTCGCGATAAAAAGAAAGCGAGTCTTCGAGATTATTGACTTCCAGAAAGAGTAGATCGAGCCCGGTAATCATCGCATGCGCGTCATTCTAGATCGACACCAGGATGAAATAGATGCCAAATCCTCCGCCAATAACAACCAGCCAAAACGCAATCTCGGGAATTGCAGCAAAGCGACGCGCCGGATGAGACGCCGTCAATGACGCGCGCGCGTTCGTCATCGCGGAGTGTGCCAACATCACTCCGAACAAGATCACGCCGGCGGCGACAATCGCCAGCGGCCAAAGAAACCACAAACCATTGAATCGAACCAGCAGCAACAACATCAATCCCAGCGCTATGGCCAGCAGGGCGCTCAACAATTGTCCGTACACGCCGACTTCGCGAGCGGCTGGCGCCGAACGAATGTCCGCCCGCATCGGCCGCGTTTTTTGACGCCGCTCGTTGTCGTATGCTCTGCGACTATCTCCATCGCGCAAAACGCTGTAGGCTTCGTTCAGCGCCTTCATGTCGTCTTCGGCGCCGCCGCGGTCGGGATGTCGCTGGCGCGCCTGCCGTTTGTACAGACGCTCAATCTCGCGCGCCGAGGAGTCCTCTCGCGCGCCGAGTATCTCGTAGTAGTTGGGCCTGGAGCTCAAAGTTGGTCACTGCATTCTAGGATCGGGATTCGCGATTTTCAATTGATTGAACATCCGCCGCGGTTGCTGCTAACTTTATGGGCATGAGCGAGCAGTTCGCCCCCGGGGATGATTTGATATTTCAGCTCGAGAGTGGCTACGGTTTGTTGCGTGTGATCGCTGTTGACGAACTTGAAGGTAAATCGATCTGGCACTTGCGGGCGTACGAAGAACTGTTTGGCGACGTGGAATCAGCGGAACGAGCGCTCGCGAATCCTGAATCGCTTCACATTAGAAAGCGGCACATGGCCTTGACCGATCGCGCATTTGAGCGCACGCCCGCTGCGCGTTTGGGCAATCGGCCCGTCACTGAAGACGAACGCGCGTCATACGAGAATTGGGTCGAGACCGCAGGCCAGGTTTCAGATCGTTCCGCATTGTTAATGCTGGGACTTCGATAGGAATCCAGAAAGCATAATGCGAAGAACAGTTATCATCATTAGCCTGCTGGCGTTTGCCGCGCTGCCGTCATTTGCGCAACGCCGCGAGCGAATTGTCACCAGTTGGAAGCCGCTTCACTACGACGTCAGCCTTGCCTTTGATGATCAGCTGACACAGCTCAGCTCAGCGCGCACGCAGACCACAGTTCAGGTATTGGCGCCGAGACTTACGCAAGTCGATTTCGATTTCGGAGAGATGCCGATTGATTCAGTGACTGTCTCGGGCAAGCCGGCGCGATACGATCGCACTTCAGAGTTGCTGAATGTGTTTCTGCCACGAGCAATGCGGCGTGGACAAAAGCTCGATATCACGATCAGTTACCACGGCCAGCCGAAAGACGGACTCGTGTTCGCGAAAGATCGAGACGGCAACCAGTCCGCGACCGGTGACAACTGGCCGAATCGTGTGCATTACTGGATTCCATCGCTGGATCATCCTTCGGCGAAGGCGAGCATTTCGTTTACAGTTTCCGCACCGCAGCGGTATCAAGTCATCGCTAACGGAAAGTTCGTGACGCTCACCGGCAACGCGGCGACTTCGCATTGGAAATTTGAAGAAGCGAAAGCGATTCCACCCTACTGCATGATCGTCGCGGTGAATCAGGGCGCAATCATTAACTCGCCCGACAAATCGGTGACAAACCTTCTCTTCAACACCCCACAACGCGATCGCGAATACGCACCGAAGGGTTTCGCGCCGGCCGCGCCCGCGCTGGCATTTTTCAATCAGACGGTTGCACCGTATCCCTACGAGAAGCTGGCCCTGATTATCGGCGCGACGCGCTTCGGCGGGATGGAGAATTCGAGCGCGATCGTCTTCCCCAGTACCCTCTTCGATTCGCGGGGCAACGAAAAGATGAGCACGCACTTCGGCATCCCTTCACGACTCGAAAGCGTGGTCGCGCACGAAATTGCGCACCAGTGGTTCGGGGATTCCGTGACTGAGTCGACCTGGTCTGACCTGTGGCTGAGCGAAGGGTTCGCAACTTACTTCGCGGGACTGTTTATTCAAAAGTTCGACGGCGAAGAAACCTTCCGTGCCTACATGAATGACGCCGCGCAGCGCTACTTCGCGTACGAAAAGCAGCGCAACGCGCCGATTCACGATACGCAGACACAGGACCTGATGAAGCTGCTCAACGAAAACAATTATGAAAAGGGTGCGTGGGTTCTGCACATGCTGCGGATGCGTCTGGGAGACGAAGCGTTCTTTCGTGGCCTTCGCACCTACTACAGCGAGCACGTGTCTGGGAATGCGACGACGGAAGACTTGCGAAGCGCGCTCGAACAAGCATCCAAAACGAGTCTGCGCGAATTCTTCGCGCGCTGGGTTTACGGCTCAGGCCATCCCGTCTACGAATGGTCATCGCAAGCCGTCGAACAGCGCGACGGCGGAAATCTCGTTACGATCGTTTTGAAACAGACTCAGGCTGGCCCACCTTTCCTCGATCCTGTTCCGGTCACCATCACCAGCGAAGGGAAGACGACGCGGCTGATGCTTCAACCCAAGGGCAAAGTCGCGACCGCTCAAATTCGTGTTGGCAAAGTTCCCCTGAACATTCAGATAGATCCGGAAGGCACGCTACTGAAGGAACTCGTCAGTGCGCAGATGGTGAACTGATCGACGCATTCTCACTGAACAATCTGCAACGTCCCAACGTTACTTGCCAGCCCGTGTAGTTTCACCTTCAACTGACACGAGCCGGGCGCGAGGTTGTGCGGGAGCCTGAAGACGATCTGCGTGATGCCGGGACTGGCCACCAGCCTGATGTCTTCGGCAGGCACGTCGTAGCTCTGACTATTACTGTCGACGAGGTTTACAACAATTGCCGTCGAGTTTTCACCAGTAGCCAAGTCAACATTTGTCGCAAAGATCATCACTCTCGTGTTTTGGTCGGTTCCCGACGCAATCCAGTCGGCGAGCCGCCGCACTCTAAAAGGCCCTAATGTTAACAAGACCGAGTCGAGCGCCACGAGTTGGTTCGCTTCGGGCCGGCTTGAATCGAGCAGCAATTCGGGTGGCAACAGTGCTCCAACGACGGTTAGATTTTGATCCGCGCTCAGGTCAGCGAATTCTCTTGAAATCGGTTCAAACGCGTAATCCTCATCCGAAGGCGTAACGGCGTAACTGCCGCCCGCCGCGAGTGCTGCGAAGAAAAAATTGCCGTTTGTATCCGTCACCACACTGCCGGTCTCGGTGCCTGATAAGTTGATGCTCACATTGGAGATGCCGGAATTGCTGGAATCCAACACCCGGCCACTGATTATGTAGTGGTTGAGCGAAGCAGTGAAGTTGGCCGTTTGATTCGCAGTCACATTGTTAAGGCTGACAGTTTGGGGATTAAACGAATAGTGCTCTCTTGAGGGCGTAATGACATAGTTGCCGACGCTGATGGCCAAAGAGTAATTGCCGCTGGCGTCGGTCATGGTGTTCGCCGATTCTGTTCCCGTGATGGCAATCGTCACATCCGGCAGCGGTGCACCATCTGCGGTGACGTGACCACTCAGTGTGACGGGCAGTGTGGCTGCGAAGCCTGCCGTCTGGTTTCCGCTTAGATTGTTAAAAGTCCGATTGGCAGGGGTGAATACATAGTGCACTTTTGTCGGCGACACCGTGTAGTTGCCCAGCGCCGGAACCGTGAAGCTGTAGTTGCCGGAAGCGTCGGTTGTAGCCGCGGCTATTTCTGAGCCGGAAAGACTGATGGTAACGCCAGCGACGGCGACGCCGGCCGGATCCCGGATGCTGCCGCCGATGGTGTAGTGATTGAGAGTAGCAGTGAAATCAAGTTTTTGATCGTGCGCTGGAGTCGTAACCGTGAGGTTTGACGGATGAAATGTGTAGTGAGCAAATTCCGGCGTAAGAGTGTAGCTCCCGCTCGAGGGTAACCCGGTGAACGAGTAGCGACCATTCGCATCCGTTTGTGTTGTCACTGATTGTGATCCGCTCAATGTCACGGTGACATTCGGCATCGCCACGTCCTGCTCGTTTACAAGTTGCCCAACGATGGTCACGGTCGCCGACGGCGCCTCATTCAAATAACTATCGAGGGCCTCTCTTTGCCCAGCAACACACTGCGCATCTTCACCGCAACTCAATATTTTGTTCGCCCAGTAGAAATGGCCACTCGGTTCCGGCTCGTGTCCGAGTACGGCCACAAATCGCTGACGTACGTAGGCTACAGGATCGTCATCTGGATTTGCAGTGGTAATGACTCTGGTGGTTTGTGCTGCGGACGCCAGGTCCCCGTAAATAGAATTAATGGCGGTCAGCTTTAGCGTGGCCGCATCGGCGCGAATCCGGTCGGCATGATCTACGCACTCCAGGTCATCGAGAATCACGTTTGACGCGCCAAGAAATTGCATCGCTGAGTCTGCATTATGGCTCCACATATATCGGGAGTCTGTGATGAGTACGTCCTGTAAGCCTCGGAAATAGTGTCCGGTGGTGTTGAAATTACCCACATTCATGCGCAAGCCAGAAATGTATACCAGGTCGATCGGCGCACTGGGCGGCTGGTAACGATCAGGCATACTCGTAAGTCCAAAATATGCGCCCTCGTCGCAGAATAAGTTGCGATACACAACTTCACGACGCGGCGACGTGGCCGTCACCGGTGCCGCGTTCCCTATCTGTACCCACGACAGGGTGGCTGCATGATTGCCTTTGCCGTAGAAATTCGGTCGCAATCCATAGTCAAGGAAAACAACGTCGGTGAGCACGATGCTCTTCCAAAGAATATTCAACACGTTCGATGTGTAAGTGCCGCTGTTGCCGAAGCTGCCAAGGAATTTGGTCTGCTCGATACGTAAACCGCTGTCAGACGCAAGGACGATTCCCCCTCCATTCGCAGAGAGTCCGTAGAATTCGCAATGATTGATGATCGCTTCCTCTATAGCGCCAAGCAGAAGCGTGTTGTCCGCGTCATTATAAACATCAGGTGTGCCGGTGAATCCGATGTCCGACACCATCAACTTGTTCAGCCCGTGCAAATAGATCGCAGCGTTCGTACCGGTCTTCGGTATGAATTCCGAAACGAGATTAAGCCCTTGCGCCAACTCGAAGCCGCCATCCTGATTATTAACGACGATGTTGGATTCAATGCCTTGAATAGAAACGGAAGACGCGAACCCCGTGAAGTCTCGAGCTACCGGTGTAATAATCGCGTAATTTCCCGGGGGGACGAATAGAGTCCCGCCGCCCGCGTTCGCCAGCGCGTCAAAAGCGCGTTGTAACGCCGGTCCGTCATCGGCCACACCGTCGCCGATTGTTCCGAAGGACGTCAGGACGAACTGGTTTTCCCCAACGTCACCAATAAAAAACCGGTCGGTTATTGAGGGGGCTGGATTGTAATTCGCGTTGCCGTTTTGCGAGGCAGTGAGCGTGCAACTACCGGCGCCGGTCAGTTGAACTGTCAAACCATCGATCGTGCAGTGGCCGACCGCGGTGACGGTCACTGCTAGACCGGATGACGCGCTGGCGTTGATTATGAAATCGGGATCGCCAAAGGTTTTATTCGCTGGTTGCTCAAAGGAAATAGTCTGATTTGCTTTGTAGACGGCAAACGATTGGTCTACAGTGGGCGCCGGATTGTAATTGTCGTCGCTGTCTTGCGAAGCCCGGATAGTTACGTTGCCCGCGCCAGTAATCGTCACCGTGTTCCCGCTGACCGTCGCCGGCCCTGAGACAATGCTGAAACTCACCACCAAACCCGATGATGCCGTGGCGTTAACCGAAAAAGGCGAATCGCCAAATGTTCTCGCGGCAATGCCGGGAAAATCGATCGTCTGATCGCCTTTGCCGTTGCTCAAATCAAATGTTGTCGAGGCGTCAGCGATCGTGGCTGAAACTTGATAACTGCCTGCGCGTCCGTTGGCCGTAAACTCAGGCGCAGTTGCCACGCCGTCATCATCCGTGATGACACGAGCGGTTGAGTGGCCGCCCGTAAAGGTTCCGCTTGCGCCATCCGTGGGCGCGGTGAACGTGACCTCAACGCCGGCCTGCGGCTCGCCCGAATCCATTACGGCCACCTGAAGTTGAGTAGCGAATGAACTGTTGATAGCAGCAGTCTGATCTGAGCCCGCCACAGCGGTGATCACTGACGACGCCTGTGAACACTTGACTCGCGCCGAAGACTTCGTCGTCTCGACATAGTTTCGAGCTTGAGCTGTTGAGCCAGGACGCACGCTGTCGCGATGGCTCTCAGCAGTGGCGACGGCCATGAAACCTGCACCAACAAAGATTGCCAAAAAGATCGCCTGGGAGGCCAGAATCGGGCTTCGCGTGGAAGTGCTCACAATGAGCCGTCGATTAAGCGGGACCAAGTTTGCTCCCTATGGGGCAGAGCGAATCAAGGAAGAACAATAGGAGTAAGTGTGGGCTCCTGAATCAGCCGAATTGTACACCGAAAACCATACTGTTAGATGGAACGCGCAGGAGTTTGGCCGAAAAATTTTCAGTCAGTTGACAGATTCCCAATCGCTGCTTCTAAGGCATTGTCCGGAACATGCCGGAATTACTCGTGAAGTTATGAAGCATCACCCTTTACGCTGCACTGGCTGCCGGGAATGTTGTTGGACAATTTCCTGACTCAATACAAACGGCTCTATTTGAAAAACCGCCGATAAAGATTGAACCCGATAATGAATTTGCTCGGAGGCAACACCAGATTGCTCGAGTTGTAACGCGACGTCGTCGTTGTCTGTGTGTTCGAGAAAGTTAGCGAGAACGAGTGACGGCCGATGTCCTTCTGGATGCCAAAGCCGATTTCCGGCTCGGAATCAACCGTGAAGCCGGTGACGGTGAAGCTGGGCCCAAGGATCGGTCGAACTCGGCCTAACTTGAA
>DATBSG010000183.1:0-7970 GCA_036559945.1 Pyrinomonadaceae bacterium | reverse complement strand
ATGACGAGCCGACGACGCTGCCTGAAATCTATGAACGTGTTGCGCGCGATCATCCGAAACCAAACACGCTTAATTACAAACGAGACGGCGCGTGGCATTCGATTTCCACCTCAGACATGGTGCGTCGCGCGCGGCACATTGCCCTTGGCCTCTACTCGCTCGGTGTGCGCAAAAGCGATCGCGTGGCGCTGCTTTCCGAAAGCTGCGTCGAATGGGTGCTCACCGATCAAGGCTGCCTATTCGCCGGCGCGATTACTGTTCCGATCTATCCGACACTGACCCCATCTCAGGTTGAATATATTCTGAACGATTGCGCGCCGCGCGCCTTGTTCGTCGCGACGCGCGAAAAGTTCAACGAAGTTTGCGCGGCCGCGCAGAGTTGCTCAACCATTTCGCACGTCGTTCTGTTCGAAGGGACGACGATTGGTGAATCAAACGTGTTGACCCTCGCAGACCTTGATAAAGCTGGCCGCGAACTCGACATTAAGGAACCAAACCTCAGCGCCGAATTGGCTCAGGCTGCTCAACCTGAAGATCTCGCGACGATCATCTACACGTCCGGCACCACGGGCGAGCCGAAAGGTGTAATGCTGACGCACGCGAACATGGTTTCGAACCTGATCGATTCGTCGAATCACCTCGAATTTGGCGAAAAGGATTCGGCACTGTCGGTGTTGCCTCTGTCGCATAGTTTCGAGCGGCAGGCGATGAACATGTACCTGCATCACGGCATGAGCGTCTACTTTGGCGAACTCGAAACGTTGGGCGAATACCTGCGCGAGGTTCATCCGACGGTTTTCGTCGGTGTCCCGCGAATCTATGAAAAAATTCTGGCGCGCGTTCAGGATCGCGCCATGGCCAAGGGAAAGCTGAACGCTGGTTTGGTGCAATGGGCAATTGAGGTTGGCAGGCGCTACGCGCAACTGAAGTCGGATCGCAAACGCATGCCGCTTTGGCTTTCGCTGAAGCACAGACTCGCCGATCTCATATTGTTCGAGAAGCTGCGCAAGGCGATGGGCGACCGCATTCGCATTCTCGTTTCGGGCGGCGCGCCGCTCTCGAATGACGTGGGGCTGGCATTTCTCGGCGCGGGTTTGCCCATCGTGCAGGGATACGGACTGACTGAGACTTCGCCGGTAATCACTGCGGGCCAGCTTCAGGACATTCGCATCGGCACGTCGGGTAAACCGATTCGCAACGTCGAGGTGCGCATCGCGCCCGACGGTGAGATCGAAACCCGCGGGCCGCATGTCATGCAGGGTTACTGGCACAAGCCGGAAGAGACGCGCGCGGTTTTCACCGACGACGGCTGGTTCAAAACCGGCGACATCGGCAGCCTCGATGCCGAGGGCTTTCTCACGATCACCGATCGCAAGAAAGAGTTGCTCAAGACTTCAGGCGGCAAATACATCGCCCCGCAGCCAATTGAGCAGATGATCAAAGGCTCGCGATTTGTGAATCAAGTTGTGGTGATTGGCAACCAGCGCAAGTTCGCCGCCGCCTTGATTGTTCCGGATTGGGAACAACTCGAAGGTTACGCCAAATACAAGGGGCTCGAACTCCATTCACGCGCGGACTTCTGTCACAGTCCACGCATCATCGATCTATTCGAACGACAAATCGCGGCGGGCACACAAGGTCTCGCTCAATTCGAAAAAATTAAGAAGATTGCGTTACTCGAACATGAATTCACGGTTGAGGGAGGCGAACTCACCCCCACACTAAAAGTGAAGCGGCGCGTGATCGATGAAAAGTACCGAGCAGTGATTGACAGGCTTTATGGAGCGATGTGACTTTAGTGGGTGATCCCGAACGGGACGATAGAAGCTATGGCACTCGGGCGAGTCCAGGCCCATCCGCACGAATTCCGAAGGCCGAGAGAATTTGTTCTGCTGCTTGGCGCGCTGACTGTTTGACGGCGTAATCAGAGTAAATCGGGCTGCGTCGCGAGGATGGACCACCGACGCCGACGTTGCCCACTTTGTAAACTCCGGGTTGGACACGGCCCGACTTTTTTACCTTCGCGCTGCCGGGTTCAAGCACCATGTAGGTTAAGTAGATTTCGTTGGTTGTGTTGTTGACCTGCCTATTGGCGTCAGCACTGTCATTCCCAACTTGCATCCACACAACATACCGCTCAGTCTCGGCTTTGGCGGCCTTGACTGCATCAGCACGCGTCGTTCGACGAGCGGCGACTGATGCCTTGACGCCATCCGCTTCATTTAAACGTCCCACGCACGCGGCCAGAACGGTGTCAGCCAGGTAGTAAGCATTTCCATCAAACGGACTCGGGTCCTGAATACCAACCAACAATTGCACCCTCCAGGCTTTCTGTGTCGTGGGTGATGGTTCTGCGGGTTTTGACACGGACGGCTTAACAACCGCCGGCGGTGGTTGTTTGACGCCACGCCGACCAGATTGGGCAGTCACCAGGCCAGCCGACAGGATAAAGATTCCGAGTGCCAGCGGTAGATTGCGACTGAACGTCCGAATCATCCCCGACATTCTAACACCGACGAGTCGACGAACACACAAGAATTGGGACGCAGACCGGCAGCCGGTCCTTACGTTTTTCGCTTTCTTCAATGTTGCACTACACTTTGAATGATTAATGTCATCAGAACGAACACGTCCACTCATCATCACCACAGTCCGTGATCAGGGCCGCGAAATTCGCTCGTTTGATTTCGTGTCGGCGGACTCGTCAACCGTTTCTTTCAGGCCGGGCCAAGTGGGAATCCTGCACGTGGCCGGGGAAGAACCAGCTTACTTTGCATTCGCGAGTTCTCCTGAAGATTCCGAACTGGAAATTCTCGTGAAGCGCACCATCGGCGCGAGCGTCGCACTCTTTGACATGGGCGATGGCGATGTCGTCGATCTGCTTGGGGTGACCGGCGCCGGATTCGATTTGGACGCACAGACGGGGCGCGACTTGGTGTTCGTTGCGATGGGGACGGGCGTCGCGCCGCTGCGATCCGCGCTGAGATACGTTTTGCATCGCCGCGAAAAATACGGCGACCTCGTCGTGCTCTACGGTGCGCGCAGGCCGGACGAGTTTTGCTATCGCGATGAAATTGACGACTGGGAAAAAGCAGGCGTGGAGTTGCGCCAGGTCATCTCACGTCCCGACGGCCACGATTGGTCAGGCCGCACCGGTTACGTGCAATCGCTTCTGGATCACGTCCTCGCGGACCTGAAATCGCCAGTGGCGTTGGTGTGCGGCTCGCGTGAAATGATTGAGCAGACGCGAGATCGTTTGCAGCAGATGGGGTTCGCTGCGGAAGATATTCTGACGAACTACTAATCATTTGACATTTGGCATTTGGCATTTGAGATTTGTCATTTGACATTGTTTTCGCGAGGTCTTGTTTTAGCTTGTCAATTAGTCGCGCCGGGATAGTCCGTCGCTCGTTCGAGTTCAAATGGCCAAATGACAAATCTCAAATGCCAAATCTCAAATGGTCTTTGTCTCACCGCTGCATCTCGCTCAACAACTTCTTATTCAGCTCGGCATCGACACTTGCCAGCACGCGACTCTGGGCCAGTGCGGCTTCTCGATCGCCAATTTCCAGATAGGCCAGCGCGAGGTTGTAATAGGCTTCGCCGTCTTTCGGCCGCAGCCGCGCGGCTTGCTGGTACGCAGCGATTGCTTCGTTGAATCGGCCGGCGTAGAAGTACGCGTCGCCAAGTTTGTTGAGTGCGTCGGCTGAGGTCGGGCGCAGCGCCAGCGCGCGTTGATACGCCCGAATGGCTTCGTCGTTGCGGCCCTGCTTCACTTTGCAATAGCCGATTTGAATCCACGTCTCCGCGCGCTTCGGATTGCGGTTCGCTGCCGTCTCGAAATAGTTGAGCGCGCTGTCATAGTTTCCCAGCCACATCGAATCGATGCCGCCGCGATACCAAAGATCCGCGAGCGCCTCCGGCTGGTTCGAACGGTCTTTGGATCCAATCTGATCGAAAGAAATCAGTTGATCGCCTTGCAGTGATGCAATACGCGCGGCGCCGAGCGCAAGATTAATGTTCTGGCCATTCGTGACTTTGACGGTGACGATGCCGATCACCTGGCCGTGCATGTTGAAGAGTGGACTGCCGCTGTTGCCGTGCGAAACCGGCGCGGTAATTTGAATGATGCGGCCGACGTCCGGCACTTCGCGCACTGCAGAGACAATGCCGTCGCTGACTGATCCTTCCAACCGCAGTGGATTGCCAATCAGGAAAATCTGCTCGCCCTCTTCCGGTAAGCTTGTCGAGAGTGGCAAGGGCCGTGACTTCTCTTCCGGTAGGTTCACACTAAGCAGCGCGAGGTCAGCTTCTTCGTCGATTACCAGCGCGCCCGGAACAGGATATGTTCGGCCTTTGCCGTCGAGCGTGTGAATCTCGACGCGCTGCGCGCCTTTGATGACGTGCATGTTGGTGACGACTTCGCCGGGGCGAATGAAGAACCCACTGCCACTGATCAGCGGCTCGCCCTTCGCGTCATAAGTCAGCACTGAGACGACTGAAGGCTTCACGCGCCGAACCAGATCGGGCAGCGATTCCCGCGCGTTCGGTTCTTCAACCAGCGGGGCAGTAGCCCGACCGTTGGGGAGGACTCCCGTCTTCAACTGACCGGGACTCTGTGCGCGGACGGAACAACCGCAGACAAACAGGGACAGGACAACGACGAGGCGGGGGAAAGTTCTTCTCACTTTGAACCTCCTGACTAAAACCGAGACCGAATCGGTACGCATGCCTCCGGCATGCTGGCACGCCAGAGGCGTACGTACCTGAATAACAGTTCACTTGTCCGCTTGTTATCAGAACACGCGGCAGGTCGGGGGAACAGATTCAACGAGGCCGCGGGGACATCCGCCTCGCGCGGCATGTTAGCGCAAGGCTGCCCCATTGGGAAGTATTATTTTGCAAATAACGTCTGACGTTCCTGCGCCTGCTCGGCCAGCGCGACCCGTCTTTCGTAGGCCTCGCGGACGACGGCCACGTCGGCGAGGAAGTGCGGCAACTCCTCAAGTAACAGCGCTTGCGGGCCGTCAATCAGAGCGCGATCCGGCGCCGGATGGAAATCCACTAAGACCATATTCGCGCCGGCAATCAGGCCCTGAGCCGTTGCATGCATCAAGTCGAGGATGCCTTCCGGACCGCTCGTGCGCCAGCCCACGGCATGCGAGGGATCGATGCAAACCGGCATGCGCGTCAGGCGCTTGACGACCGGCACGTGCGCGAAGTCGAGGAAGTTCCGGTGCGGATCGCCAAAGTTCGTCTTGACGCCCCGCAGCCCGAAGATGACTTTGCGATTCCCTTCACTCGCCAGATACTCCGCGGCGTGCAGAGACTCGGTTAGCGTGATGCCGAAACCACGCTTGAGCAGAACCGGAAACTCGTTCTGCCGTCCAACAAATTTCAGCAACTCGAAATTCTGCGTGTTGCGCGTGCCAATCTGGAGCATCACGCCAGTCGCATCGCCAGTGCTGCGCAGCGCTTCCTGAATCTCATCAACTTGTGATTCATGCGTGACTTCCATGGCGATGACTTTGATTCCATATTTTCCCGCCAGCTCAAAGACATACGGCAGACACTGCTTGCCGTGCCCCTGAAATGAATACGGACTAGTCCGCGGTTTATATGCCCCCATGCGCGTGCACACGTGACCGTGTTTGTGCAGAGCCTGCATCATCAGCTCGACATGCTGCCTCGTGTCCACGGCGCACAATCCCGCGAAGACATGCAGCGTGTCCTGGCCAAAGCGCAGTCCTTGATAATCGAAATGCGATGGCCGCTGATCGTCACGGTGCCGGCCCAGCACGCGATACTCTTCCGAAACACGCCCGACGCGCTCGACGCCGGGCAGCCCCTTCATATCTTCGACCGCGATTGCTGAGGTATTTCCGATCAGGTAAATCTCGGTCAGGGTTTGCTCAATCCCCTGCTCGCGATGCACGCGCACGCGGATATCTTGCAGGCGTGAGAGATGCGCCATCAATTGCTGATAGCTCGCACTTTCGGGTTCGATGTTGGGTGTCAGGATCAGGATCATGATTGTCTTGGCAAAGAGCTAAAAGGTAAGAGCAAAGTGTCTTAACCTTTCAGTTTTGACTTCTTTCCTTACCCTCCCTTTGCCCTTTCCCCTTTCCCCTGTGCTTTAATCGCTCGGCACGCGCGCCCATCGATAACTTCCAAGAATCCTCGCCTCCACCCGGCCACGACGTAGCTCGTTCAGCGTATCAATCACTTCAGTGTCATTGGCTGAACCACGCACGTCGAGATAGAAGCAGTATTCCCACGGCCGACCTTTCACAGGTCGACCTTCAATCTTGAGCAAATCAAGTCCACGCTGCGCGAACGGCGCGAGCGCGCTATGTAACGCGCCCGGTTGATGCGGCAACTCGATGACGAGGGACAGCTTGTCGGCAGCTTCAGGAAAATCCGCTGTCGTCGAGAGCAAGAGAAAGCGAGTGTAGTTTTCGCTGCTGTCCTCCAGATGTTCACGCAGAATCACGCCGCCATATTTTTCGGCCGCGCGTCTGCCCGCAATGGCCGCGCGCGTCGGATCGCCACGCTCGAGGATGCGTGCCACGCTGCCTGCCGTGTCCTCCGCGGCAATTCGCCGGATTTGCGGATTAGCCGCCAAAAAGCGGCGGCACTGATCGAGCGCGACGGGATGCGATTCAACTGCCCTAATCGCTTCGAACGACGCACCCGGGCAGGCAATGAGACAGTGACTAATGGGAATGATGACTTCGCCAATTATGAAGAGCTTGCTATCCAAGAGCAGATCGAAGCTGGCATGAACGAAGCCAGCCAAACTGTTTTCAATCGGCGCCAGAATGTAGTCAGCACTTTTTTCGTTGATGGCCGCGAAAAGTGACTCGAAAGTTGGCCGCGGGACCAGCGCGATTTCTTTGCCGAGAAGCTTGACTGCGGCTTCTTCGCTGAAGGCGCCGGGTGCGCCTTGAAAAGCAATGCGGCGGCGATCAGTTGGCAAGTTGAGTTTATGCTCGGTTTGTTCCTCGCTCGATTGATCAGCTAGACGGCTTTGAATTCGTCGCGATTCATGAATGATCGCGCGATACAGTTCTACGATTGCGCGGTCGTCCAACGGCCCCTCGTTGGCCTGGCACATCCGCTCGATCACTTCTCGTTCCAGAGTGTGGTCGCAAAGATTTATGCCGGCGGCGGTTTTTGACTCGCCTACTTTCAAAGCCAGCCGCGCGCGCCGGTTTAACAGGCGCAGCAAATCGCGGTCGAGCGCATCTATGTCCGTCCGCCAGTCTTCAATGCTCATTGAGTAGTTCCCCTAAGGTCATAGATTCAACTGCTGTTTCTTGAGTGGCGCACACCTGAAACTTCCGCCACGAAAAAAGCCAGCCGCATCCCATTCAATTGAGTTGCGGCTGGCTGAATACCTTTTGATGGCGCTTAAGTTCTTAGTCGGTCTTCACTCCTTCACGCTCAGCCCCGCAAGTCCGCCCCTCCAAATCGAAGAAGCGGTAGATAAATGCGAAGTAAGAAGTTTGGTTGCAGAACATTTCAGCTAATCTTAATAAGTTCGCGCCAAGTCCGGAACACTTTCAATGAGGCCGCAGGGGCGCCAGCCTCGCGCGGATAATAGCGCAAGGTCAGCAGATTGGAAAGGAAAATGTGTCGAGGGTCGCAAGAAAGAAAAACCGGCGCGGCTTTGACACCGCGCCGGCTCCAAATAAAGATCTGAGCCCGCCCTCATGGTCGGGCTACTGCCCCGTTACTCTTCCGGCTCACCAACCTCAACTGTCTCCTCTGACTCACCCACAATGTCCGCGTCGCCGGTGGTCGGCAGGACGGTGTGGGGTGAAGGAGGAATCTCGACGCCGCCGAGAATCTCGGGAAACTCTTCCTCTTGCGCCGCGGCTTCGCCGATGGTCTCGTCGCGGTCGATATCGACGTTGCGGTAGTACTCCATGCCGGTGCCGGCGGGAATCAGGCGGCCCATGATGACG
>DATBSG010000182.1:0-10879 GCA_036559945.1 Pyrinomonadaceae bacterium | reverse complement strand
GACGGGGCGCTGGCGACATCGTCAGTTGCCCCGTTTGCTTTCGACGAACGTGAGTTACAAAATTGAACCAGAACTGGATTGGGCATCATGCGGTTAGACAAATTCACGTTACGAGGACAGGAAGCGATCCAGGCGGGCATTGAGCTTGCCGAGCGCAATCAAAATCAGCAGGTCGAGCCGGAGCATATTCTTTGCGCCATGCTTGATCAGCCTGAGGGCATCGTCCGGCCGCTGATCGGAAAACTCGGCGCGAACATTCAGGTCATCAAGAACGACTGCGAAGCAGCAGTCGCTCGCTTCCCACGCGTTCAGGGCGGTCAGCAGTACTTCTCTCCACGACTCACCCAAGTCTTCACCGCCGCGCAAAAGCAGGCAGATGAAATGAAGGACGAGTACATCTCGACCGAGCATCTGCTGCTGGCGATTGCTGACGAAAAGGCGGGGGATGCGGGCAAGATTCTGCGCCAGCATGGAGTCAACCGCGACGACTTACTGAAAGCCATTGAGCAGACGCGCGGCGGAACGCGCATCACGGACCAAAATGCGGAAGCAAACTATCAGGCGCTGGCGAAGTACGCTCGCGACCTGACCGAGCTCGCGCGACAAGGCAAGCTGGATCCGGTCATCGGGCGTGACGATGAAATTCGTCGCACGATTCAAGTCCTTTCCCGCCGCACAAAAAACAATCCCGTATTGATTGGCGAACCGGGTGTTGGCAAGACTGCAATAGTCGAAGGCCTCGCCCAACGGATCGTGTCGGGCGACGTTCCTGAAACTTTGCGGAACAAGCGTCTGGTTGGGCTCGATCTCGGATCGATGTTGGCGGGCGCAAAGTATCGCGGTGAATTTGAAGATCGTCTGAAAGCGGTCCTCAAGGAGATTGAAAACGCCCAAGGTCAAATCATTCTCTTCATTGACGAGTTGCACACGCTCGTTGGCGCGGGCGCCGCGGAAGGCGCGATTGATGCTTCGAACATGCTGAAGCCCGCGCTGGCGCGCGGCGATTTGCGCTGCGTTGGCGCCACCACCCTCAACGAGTACAAGAAATACATCGAAAAAGACGCCGCGCTCGAGCGTCGCTTCCAACAAATCTACGTCGGCGAACCCAGTGTTGAAGACACGATTGCGATCCTGCGCGGTCTGAAAGAACGTTACGAAGTTCATCACGGTGTGCGCATCAAGGATTCGGCGATTGTCGCTGCGGCGACGCTTTCAAATCGCTACATCACGGATCGTTTTCTGCCCGACAAAGCGATCGATTTGATTGATGAAGCTGCATCGCGCCTGCGCATCGAGATTGATTCCCTGCCCCAGGAGATCGATCAGCTTGAACGCGAAATCATGCAGCTTGAGATTGAACGCCAGGCGTTGCAGCGTGAAGAAGATGAACGCTCAAAGAAAAGGCTGCACGAAATTGAGCAGCGCATTGCTGACTTAAAAGAGAAGTCCTCGGGCATGAAAGCAAAATGGCAATCCGAAAAGGAAGCCATCGAGCGCATGCGTGCCGCGAAAGCCGAGCTGGAACAGTTGCGCTTGCACCTGGATCAGGCCCGCAACGCGGGTGATTTGGCGCGCGCTTCTGAAATCCAATACGGGAGGATTCCGGAAGTCGAACGAAAGCTTGAAACCGAACAAGGTAAACTGGCGAAAATTCAGCAGGATGGCGTAACGCTCAAGGAAGAAGTTGACGAAGAAGACGTCGCGGAAGTCGTCGCGAAATGGACGGGCGTGCCGGTGTCAAAGATGCTGGAAGGCGAAATGCATAAGCTGCTCACGATGGAAGAGCGTCTGCGTCAACGCGTGATCGGCCAGGACGAAGCACTCACTGCCGTCGCGAACGCCGTCCGCCGCGCGCGCGCCGGACTTCAGGATCCAAACCGGCCGATCGGCTCATTCATATTTCTTGGCCCCACAGGTGTCGGCAAAACAGAGACCGCGCGCGCGCTGGCGGAGTTTATGTTCGACGATGAGCGCGCGATGGTGCGCCTAGACATGTCGGAGTACATGGAGAAGCATGCCGTCGCGCGCATGATCGGCGCGCCTCCAGGCTATGTCGGATACGAAGAGGGTGGTCAGTTGACTGAGGCCGTGCGCCGCCGGCCTTACAGCGTCATTCTCTTTGACGAGATCGAGAAGGCGCACCCGGACGTGTTCAACGCGCTCCTGCAAATCCTGGATGATGGGCGCCTGACTGATTCGAAGGGGCGCACGGTGGATTTTAAGAATACCGTCTTGATCATGACCTCGAATCTCGGGTCGCGCGAGATTCAATCCGTCAGCGATGATGAAAGACAGGTGCGCGAAGCGGTTACGCAGGTCTTGCGCGAGCACTTCAAACCCGAATTCCTCAATCGCATAGACGATATCGTGATCTTTCATCGGCTGTCGCGCGAGCAGATTAGCCAGATTATCGACGTGCAATTGGAGCGTCTCCGGCAGATGTTGCACGAGCGCAACATTTCGATTGTGCTGGACGATTCCGCGAAGGAGCTTTTGGCCCGCGAAGGCTATGATCCGAGCTTCGGGGCAAGGCCGCTCAAACGCGCGATTCAGACGTTGATTCAGAATCCGCTGGCAATGAAGCTTTTGCGTAGCGAAATCCTCCCGGGCGAGATGGTTACCGTCTCGGCTCGCAACGGTGAAATGGTGTTCGCAAAAGACAAGGCCGCAGCGGCCGCATAAATTTACAACTTGCCGCGCGACTTTATGAGACACTGTCGGTGGCAAGCGAATTGCCTGTTGAATTGCGGAAATATTCCGGTTGCACTAAAACGCAACGGCGAATATTCTCTCGGCATCGAATTGAAGCTTGACTGACCAGAGCGTCAGTCAATGTGAGCGAGCGGAAGTAGAAACGAGGAAAGTTGGAGCACATGGTTGATCTGGGGGCATACAAAGATAAATTCGGCGATAGCGGTCAGCGTGTGCTCGAAAAGGCGCTGGGCGAGTCGAAACGTCGCGATCAAAACTACATCACGGTTGAGCACATCATCCACGCGCTCGCGCAAGAAGAGCCGGACCTCTTCAACTCAACTATGAGTAGTTTGTCAGTAGACCCGGACGCGGTAACCGGCGTAATCAGTCGCCGTTTGGATAATGCGCGTCAGCACGTCGGCAAAGGTTTTCGCATCGCTCCCGACACGACGGATTTGTTCAAGCGCGCGATGGAACGCGCACGATCACGCGGTCGCAAGACAATTGAATCGACGGACATCTTCGAGGTGCTTTCGAAAGACGACAGCCTGCTGGTCGAGGTTTTGCGCGGACTCGGTGCGAAGCCTGACATGGTCGCCGATCGCATCAAGACAAACATCGGCGAGCGCGAGCGGCAGGAAGAACAATACCGCAAAAAGTTCGAGCTGCCAGCCTACCTCAAACACTTTGGTGTGTCGCTGAATCGCATGGCGCGCATGGACAAGATTCCGCCGACCATCGGCCGCGAAAAAGAGATTCAACAGATCATCGAAATTCTTTGCCACCGGGAACGCGCAAACTCGCCGATGCTGGTCGGCGAACCCGGCGTGGGTAAGACCGCTGTCATCGAAGGTCTCGCGCGTATGATCGAGCTCGAGCCGGAAAAAGTCCCCGCGCGCTTGCGCAACTCGCACATCGTACAATTGCAAATGGGCGGTATCGTCGCGGGCACTATGCTGCGCGGTATGTTTGAAGAGCGCATCAAAGGCATCATCGATGAAGTGAAAGAGCGCGACAACTTGATCCTTTTCATCGACGAGGCGCACACGATTATCGGCGCCGGCGCCGCGCTGGGCACTTCGTCCGATGCCGCCAACATGTTCAAGTCCGCCTTGGCGAAGGGCGAGCTTCGCATCATGGGCGCGACGACGATGGCCGAGTACAAAGAGTACATCGCCGAAGATGAAGCACTGGCGCGTCGTTTCCGCCTGGTAAAAGTTGACGAGCCGTCAATTGGCGAGACAAGAGAAATCCTGCTCGGCTTGCGGCCGCGGCTCGAAAGAAATTACTCGGTACAAATTTCTGACGAAGCTATCAATACCGCCCTCGAGATGGCGCCAAAGTACATTCGAAATCTGCACTTGCCGGATAAAGCGATCGGCTGGCTCGACACCGCTGCGGTTAAGGTCGAGATCAACGAGCCGCACGCGATGGTGGTGAAACCTGAGCATGTGATCGAGGTGATTTCTCAGGAGTCGCGGATTCCGCGCGACATGATCTTTCGCGACACGAGCGATCGGTTCGCGCTGATCGAAGCCCAGCTTGCGCAGCGCGTCATCGGGCAGAAAGATGCGATTAAGGCTGTCGCCCAACGCCTACGTTTGAACAAAGGCCCGCTGAAAGAGTCGCACTACAAGCCGGATGGAGTGCTGTTGTTCCTCGGGCCCACCGGCGTCGGCAAAACAGAATTGGCAAAAGCCGTCGCGGAGTTCATGTTCGGCGACGATCACAAGATGGTCCGTCTCGACATGTCGGAATACAGCGATGGCACAGTCAGCATCGAAAAGCTGATCGGTATGCCGCGCGGCATCGTCGGATCCGAACGCGGCGGTATCCTGACTGAGCAACTGCGCGAGAACCCTTACACCGTGCTGCTGCTCGACGAAGTCGAGAAGGCCTCTCCTTACCTGATGAATCTGTTTCTGCAGGCGTTTGATGAAGGCTGGTTGACCGACGGCCGCGGCCGACGCGTCTACTTGTCCGACGCGATCGTGATCATGACATCGAACCTTGGTTCGGAAAGCTTCAAGAGGTTCGAGAAGCCGCTGGGCTTCGGAACGAAAACGACCAGCGACTTCCGTCAGGTCAAGAAAGAAGTGATGAAGGCGGCGGAAACGCGCTTCTCGCCTGAGTTTCGCAACCGCATCGATGAGATCGTGGTTTTCTCTCCGCTGACGATGGACGAAGTCAAGCAGATCGCCCAGCTGTATCTGGAGAAGACGCGCCGCCAGATGAAGCGCCAGGGTAAATCCTTCGAAGTTACCGAAGCCGCGCTTGACCACGTCACCGAGAAAGGCTTCAGCACACAATATGGTGCGCGTTTCCTGAAACGTTATATCGATGAGCACCTGAAGCTACCGATTACGAACATGTGGAAGCAGGCCTCGCGGTTCGTCGTCGATGTCGTGGATGGCGAAATCCTCGCGCGGGCCACTGACGAACCTGAAATCCAATCGAATGGTGGGTAAGTACGACAGGCTGCCCGCCTGTCAGTTCATGAATCTAAAGCCTCAAGCCTTCGGGTTTGAGGCTTTATCGTATTCTGTGCTGTAATCCGTCGCGGCCTGACCTTGAGGAAGCTCAAATTGATGTCGTATCAAAGAATCACACTCGCATTAATAACGATTCTGACTATCGCAGCCACCTGCGCTGCCCAGACCGAAACCTCGACACCAAAGTCAGACGATAAAGCCGAACAGATTGTTCAGAAAGCAATTCAATCCGTGGGCGGGGAAGCTTACTTGAAAGTTCAGACCGTAACCGCGAAAGGATTTTTCACCGAGTATCGCGACGGCGTCTCCGGCATTCCGATCAAGTTCGTTGATTACATTGCCTATCCCGACCGCGAGCGGACTGAATTCATGGGCGGCGGCAACCGTATCATTCAAACCAACGACAAGATGCAAGGCTGGCTGTTTGATGCGGCCGCAAAGACTTTGAAGGATCAGACGTCCAAGCAGGTGGAAGACTTTCGCACAGGCCTGCGCACGAGCATGGAAAATCTGCTGCACGGCTGGTGGCGGAATGAAGGCGCGACGTTGAGCTACGTCGGACGCCGTGAAGCGAGCCTGGGCCGGCGCAACGAAACGGTGAAGCTGACTTACCCGGACGGGTTCTGGATTGAATACGAGTTCGCGGCCATCGAAGGATCGCCGGCAAAGGTGATCTACAAACGCAAGCAGAAGAATCCGGACACGGACCTGATGGAAGAGTTTACGGAAGAGGATCGCTTCTTCAAGCCGATTGTTCTTGCCGGGATCACCGCGCCGTTCGTCATCGATCACTTCCGCAACGGCGTGCAAACCAGCCGCATCAACTACGAGTCCATCGAATACAACAAACCTCTGGCCGAGGCGCTATTCGCGAAACCCGCGAACATTAAAGGTGTGAAATAAAATCCTGAGCGCAAACTTATGTCAGACCAACCTTGACCGTTTTGTTGTGGCTTTGTTCAAGCTCTTTCGCTTTCCACTGATAGATCGCCGCCAAAGCAACTATTCGGCGCAAATGATCCTGAAAGCCTTCGGCGGCGCTTCGTGCACGTACCTCGTCCTTAGCAGCAAGCTCGCAAAAAACATCAGTATCGAATCCGGTTTGACCTTGCTTAGTATCTATCTCGCTGCGGTTAGCGACGCCAACGAGTTCATCTACAACTTCCGCAGCAAGCAGGCCATCGATGGGCAACACTGCCTTAGCAAGTCTGCTAAGACTCAATAAAACAGGATCGAATTCTTGTCCGCTTCGTACGACCGACACCGGTATACCTGCGGGGAGCTCAAATGGCTTAGTATCGGCGCTCTTTATTTGTTTCATGGCCCGATGAATCGATGCTGTAGCGCCTGCTTGATCCTTGCTGGCGACGTATGCCCTGACAATCAATGGATAAACCTGCAGAAATGAAGTTGCCTTAGTTAGTCGTTCAGCTAAACTCTGTGCGGCGAGAAGATCTCCCTTGGCTGTGAGACTAATCGCTTCTTTGATATTTAGCCTCTCCATGAATTGAGACTTACGCTCCCCGTCCTGAAGTTTGTCAACCAATCTGCGAGCTGTTTCAAAGTCGTCGCGACTGATAGCAGAGTTAATTGCATTATCGTCCGGCTGATTGTTACTTAGAGCATCACTAGCCTTTTTACGATATTTCTCTTTATCGGTCTCCTCGTAACTTTGGGTCGGTAATGACGAGTCCTGACCGGCTCTTCGACTCGCAGCTTCGAGCTGTAAAAACGCTCGGGTGAGCTCGGGTGCATGGGCCTTGAGGGGAAGCCAAGCTGAGAGCAGCACGCTTCGATTGAATTTGATGCTGCCTGGCTCCCTTTGCTCCAAGCTTGCCAAACTCTCAATGACGTAACTAACGTAACTCCTCATGACGGCCGGTCCAGGATTGGGGATTCTCTTGTTGGGATCCGGAAATATCGAGTTGGGAAACACGAGCGACATTAGTGAGAAGTAGGTCCTTCCAGCGTTCTGGCTGGATAACTGAAGGGCTCGCAAGTTATCTATACACTGGAGAAGCAGTCTGTCGGCCGCAGCGCGATCCTTAATCGCTAGGTCGTTAACCAAATCAATGAAAGTTATTTGAGTCGGATCAGCTTCGATTGTTTGCTGGATAAGAGGAATCGCAGCTTCTCTGTTATCTCGATCTAAAGCACCACGAGCTAGATTTGAATAGATCAACTGCTGATCATAGTTGCTTACATATTCAGAACTTTCGCGCATGAGTTGATCGGCAAAGGTTTTGTCTCGCCCAGCGACATTGAGAATTCGGCTTCGAACCTCATTTCGCGCCCGATCGTTTTCAGTAGGTGGTTGTGGTTGAGCGCCGACGGGTTTTGGTGAAGACTTGATGCGTTCGTCTTCGGGCGGGTAGGTTAACTTGTAGGCTTCTCTCAAAAGAGTCTTAGCCCAATCTCGATCCAACGTCCAAACAGCGTCTGCAATTGCAGTAGCAGCTAACGCCCGCGCAAGTGGGCCCTCGATTTTCGGTATCTCGACGGCGAGACTTTTCAAATCAGAGATCAAGGTGAGTTTCTGCAGCTGTATTTCGTCGCGATTTGGTCCGCCGTCCAGACTCTGGGAGTACAAGTAGGGACTCGAGAGGCAGAATAATGTCAAAATCAACGTCAAAGTTTTCATTCTAATCCCTTTTCCTCTCAACCCCTTTTGACATAGGCAGCTATTCACCATCGCATAATTAGAAAACCGAAGCTCCCCCCAACAGGGAGCAGCGCTTTCCTAGAATGGATCAAGGACTAGTCAGCAGCGGCTAGTCAGCTGAAAAATCACGCCTTACGTTCGATGTCACGCATGCATGCTTATGCTTCGACCGGACTAACCGCTTCGAGTCAGCTAAAACCATCAATAGATCAACGGCGGCTCCCTCATCCCGCACTGTTCATCAGCGGACTCCTGACAAGGCCCGGTGTCACAGGCCTGACAATTCCCACCGCCGTCACATTTGTAGTAAAAGTTTCCGGCACTACTTCCACAGCTTAACCAATAGGTCCATCCGCCGCCATCGCCCATATAATAGGTGGCCGCCGCGCACACAACAACCGTCGCTGCGATCAAGGTCAGAAGCGCAACAATTCTCAAACCCAGCTTCTTCGCAATGGCAATCGCAACTGGCCTAGTTAGGGATTTGCTTATCATCTGGTTCCTCCTTATGTGGACTTCCTGCATTCGGGTTCAGATTTGGGTCAGAGCCTTTGTGACTGACTATCAAATCGCTTGCTCTGACGCGATTAAAATGTAGCAATTCACCAGCGGCGACGATACTCTTGAGGCTTTAATGACTACAACAAACTTTCATTGATAAATCCGGCTATTAGTGACCTGAAGCGGCTACGTTTCCTCACAAACATTCCGCTGGATATCACGAGACCGACGTTGTCTCCTGTAGTGAGCCGGTGTCGCTTGATATGAGCGCTTGAAGTCGCGAACAAAGTGGCTTTCATGCAGGTACCCGACTCTGACCGAAATCTCTTTCACGCTAAGCAAGCTATTTTCTAAGAGCTCTTTTCCCCTTTCGAGTCGTAATTCAATAAGGCACTTCTTCAACCCCATTCCGGTCTCGGCTTTGAACAAGTGACGCAGTCGGGAGGCTGAAAGATTGACCGACCCGGCCAAATGATCAATTCCGAGACGAGACTCGACAGTTCCGCTTTGTCGAAGCTGTCTGACAATTTCTTGTACTCTCCAATCCATATCATTAGCGATTCCCATTCAAGAGCATCTCCTCGGCCCGAAGCTAATGGAAATCTACTGTTGTTTTATAAGAGCAATAACCTCCTCCTCCTTCTCGGGTGGCAATTGGCCCAACCAAGATTCGACAACCAACCCATGCGAATCGACCAATATCAATGCTGGCGTTGCTTTTACGCCTAGAGAGAGGGGTGGCGCTTGCTTTACGCTTTCAACGTCGAGTCCCAACCTACGTAGGTATTCCGAGCTTTCGTCGGGGGGCTGGGGAAATACCGCAACAAACGTTGTATTTTGTATTCGCATGTCCTTTGAAATAAGGCGGCGGTAGAACGGTGCGCTCGCCGCACAGAATCTGCAGTTTTTGGAAAGCACCAGAACAAGGGTACTGCGGCTCTTTGACCAGTCTTGGCCTGGTAATGTCAGTTTTGTTCCTTTCTCGATTGCGTAGCCTTTGCTGCGCTGTGCATGTTGAAATTGCAAAGCAAACCAACCAGTGCTGAGAACAAACGCTAATGCCGCGCCGATAACACAGTAGTCGACAATAAGTTCAATCCGCTTGAGGCGTTGTTTCATTTCACTCAGACTAATTCCGTAAGCTCAACTGCTCGCCGTACATCGCGTCAGCATCGCCGCTGCAATGGATCTCTGCTGAACTTATTTTGTTGAAGTGCCTTGTTGAACGGGCGCGCGCGTTTCTCCACTTTCATGCCAGCACATTGCCGAATCGGAGTTGAGACATCATGCTGCGTTAGCGGCTGCTGTTGATCTGTGCAAGCGATTAACTGTCTTCTTCCTTTTCCTTCAGCAACCTTTTTATGGCGCCGGTCAATTGATCGACAGCTTCAGCTTTGTGTAGGAACGCGTCCACACCAGCGCGCCAGGCTTCTCTTTCAATGTCGTCTCCCGACAGCATAATGATCGGCAAATGCCGGCGATGAGGGATGCTGCGGACACGTAGCACAAGCTCCAATCCGCTCAGGCCGGGCAAATTGTTATCGACGATCAGCACGTCATAATTGGTATTGGTCTTCAGCATTTCCCAAGCCGCCAAGCCGCTAGCGCAGCCTTGGACGTGAAATCCTTCGGCACCCAGGATTTCTTCGACCATACGCGCGACGAGCTGGTGGTCCTCGACATGCAGGACAGATAGCTGGTTTGGACGCGCGCTGGCTTCATGCCTCGCCGTTTTCTTCTTACTGCGTTTGGGTTTTGAAAACAGGTGCTGGCGACGCTTTCTTACTGATCGCTGTTCATTCAGATCACGGTGGCGGCTCTCGAGCACCGAAATAAGGCTCTGATGATGTTTCAAGCCCAGCAACTTCGAAGCCTTGGTCACGGATCCGCCGGCCTCTCGCAGCGCGCGCGTCACCAACAGCCTTTCGATCTTCGTCATTTCGGCGCGAAGTGAGAATCCTTCCCATGATTCAATTTTCTCGGTGGCCTTTTGGATCTGATCGTCGGCCAGCGCGTCGATGACCATTGTTGAGCAAGCGATCAAACGCTTGTTTGTGGCCGGATCCTGGGAACTGGCGAGAAGTTCGGCAGCCGATCGGAAGTCCGAAGCCAATTCATCTGTCGGAGTGCGACTGCCCAGTTCCTCGATCCTGCTGAGATAAGCGCGTCCGGCGCCTTCCAAGTCGCCGGCTGTCTGGGCAATCTCAATCGCGCGTTGCAGCAGGTCGCGCGCCCGCTGGTAATTTCCCAGGCGCGCGAGGATTGTTCCTTGCGTGGTCAAAGCCTCAGCGAGCACCGCCTGCTGGCCGCCATGCTCCAGAGTTTTTACGGCAGCCTTAACCATCCTTTCGGCTTGGCGCAGCCGGCCTTCAGCAAGTAGAGTCCGCGCGCGCGTTTCGTCAACCTGCGCTACCGTGCCCACGTCCTTCAGGCGCACAAAGAGCTTCCGCGCACGATCGAGATGTTCATGCGCGTCTTTGTATTGTCCGATGGTGAAGTAGAGATAGCCGAGGTTGTTTTCGACACGAGC
>DATBSG010000181.1:0-14208 GCA_036559945.1 Pyrinomonadaceae bacterium | reverse complement strand
CCCGCACTGCTTCGCGGCTTCAAAGGCGATTCGTTCCCACCGATCAAGTTTCTTTCGTGCATCTTCAGGCTCGCGAATTCGTACATCAGCACGTGCCGTCGTCAAGGGAACAAGACGCGTTACGCCCAATTCCGTTGCCTTCTGCACCACGAGATCAAATTTCTCGCCTTTCAAAAGGGCAACGGCGAGCGTGAAATGTAGCGGCGATTCCGGCCTGGCCGGTTGTACTTGCTCAAACACCTCGAGGGTGATTTCTCGCGGCGTCACCTCAGCCAGCGCGCAGCGGTACTCGCGGCCTTCTCCATCGAAAACGTAAACCTCTTCGCCGCGCCCGAGGCGGAGAACATCTCGGGCATGGCGGGCTTCGTCTGCGCGCAACGTTACAGTCTTGCCGTCGCCGGAAAATGCTATTTGCGGGGCGTAGAAACGTCGGCGAGTCATCTAAATCACCAATGCGAGCCATTCGTTGTCTTGCATTATTTCATTTACTGTCGCGGCCAATTCGATCAGTCGCGCGTGCACTATCTCGAACTGCGAGTCAAGAATCCCCGAGAGAATCAAACGGCCACAAGTCGTACTGAGTAGAGACGGCAACAACTCAACGATCACCGGCACCGTCAGGTTTGCGCAAACCACATCAGCCGAAGACATGGATTCGTCGATCGTGCTGACGCGGAAGTCAATTCTCTGTTCGACATCATTCGCCCGCGCATTCTCACGCGCGATTGTGCTTGCCTCCGCGTCGGTGTCACACGCGACGATTTCGGCATTGGGCGCGAGTTTGGCGGCGGCGATTGCCAGAATTCCTGTCCCTGTCCCCACGTCAATAAAACTTCCGCCGGAAAAATATTTCTCGATCGCTCGCAAGCACAGCCGCGTTGTTTCGTGTGTGCCGGTGCCGAAGGCCATCCCAGGATTGATACGAATCACGATGCGATCTGTATTTGTCCCACCGGCCGCCGCCACCGGCTCTGACCACGGCGGCGCGATGATAAATCGTCCCACTTCAACTGGCTGCCAATGCTTTTTCCATTCGGCGAGCCAGTCTGCGTCGGCTATTTCGCGCGTTTTCAGTTCAACCAAAGAAGCGGGCTGACAACCATAAATCCGCAGAGCTTCGACTAGTTCTGCTCGCACCGCCTGAATCTCATTGGCGCTGTCGAAATAGGCCAATACGTTCACTCGACTGTTGGTGCCGGCGACTGTCTCAGTCCCGCACGCGCCGGCTTCCATCAATCCGTACTCCGCCGCTTCCCGAGCGTCAGCCGTTACCACTGCATCGATAACATGCCACGTCTTCACCGCGCGATTCCCATCTCATCGAGTAAGTGCTGCTGGTCGCGCCATTCTTCCTCGACCTTGACGAACAGTTCCAGATGGCAGCGATGGCCGAGCATCTTTTCGATCTCGCGGCGCGCGCGTATGCCGATTTGTTTCAGGCGCTGCGCGCCGTGGCCGATGACGATCTTTTTTTGCGACTCGCGCTCGACAAAGATCGCGCAGTAGATTCGCGTGAAGTCTTCGCGCACCTCTTCCCATCGCTCTGTTACGACGGCGGTAACGTAAGGAATTTCTTCGCCTGTCGTTTCGAGAATTTTCTCCCGGACAATTTCAGCTGCCAACACACGCACGGGTTGATCGGTGAACTCATCGGCGGAAAAGATTGGCTCACCTTCAGGTAAGCTGTGGATCATCTCGCGCAGCAACTCCTCGATTTGGTCGCCTTTCAATGCCGAGATGGGCACGATCGCCTTCCAGTCGTGCTCAGCCCGGTACCATTCGATCAAAGGCAGCAGCTTAGATTTGTCCGCCAGCTTGTCCGTCTTATTTAGAAGCAGCAGCGCGGGTTTCTCAGATTGTTTGATCAGATCGAGCACGAAGCGATCGCCGTTGCCGGTCGGAACCGACGCATCGCGAATCAAACAAACCACGTCGACGCTCAGCAGCGCATCATGCACCGCGACCATCATCCGGCGGTTCAACTCGTAGCCGGGTTTGTGCACGCCGGGTGTATCGACCAGGACAATCTGACCTTCGGGACGATTGACGATGCCGAGGATTTTGAAGCGCGTGGTTTGCGGCTTGTTGGAAACGGCGGCGACCTTTTCGCCAACCAGCCGGTTGAGCAGCGTCGATTTGCCGGCATTGGGGCGACCGATAAGCGCGACGTATCCGGAACGGGATTTCATTGTGGAGCTACCACCGGATTTCGCAGCGTGTCGAGATGTTCGACTCGCACTTCGCAAACATCTCCCGGCTTCAAAAGCACCGGTGGGTCGCGAAAGAAGCCGACGCCTTCGGGTGTGCCGGTAGCAATCACATCGCCCGGCTCAAGCGTAATGCCTTGTGAAATGTAAGAAATCAGATAGGCGATGCTGAAGATCATCCTACTCGTATTCGATGATTGCATGACTTTGCCGTTGAGCAGTCCTTCGATCTTCAGGTTCTGCACATCGGCGATTTCGTCGCGCGTCGTAATGAACGGGCCGAGCGGCGCGAACGTGTCGAGCCCTTTTCCGCGAATCCACTGTCCGTCTTTCCGCTGGACGTCACGCGCGGTCACGTCATTCATCAACGTGTAGCCAAAAACATGATCCAGCGCCTCCGCTTCGCTAACGGCTTTCACCCGTCTGCCAATCACAACCGCCAGCTCTGCTTCCCAATCGATCGTTTCGCTGATCCGCGGCAACACGATTGGGGCGTTGTGCGCGTTCAAAGCGTTCGGCAGTTTGGCGAAAATCAGAGGCGCCTTCGGCGGTTCACCGCCGCCCTCGAGCGCGTGATCGGCATAGTTGCGACCAATAGCGAGGATCTTGTGAGGATAGACGGCCGGAAGAAAATCTATCTCATTCGTTGAGTGCGCGACGACGGCAGATCTCGACGACCGGTCGCGGTGACCATGAAGTAGAGCCTCTATTTCCTTGACTGCTTCGGCGTGACGGATCGCGTCCAACGTGCTGTGCGCGTCTGGCAACCAGTCGGCGACCGGCGATCCCATGGCTTTGACGGCTCGCGCCAACTCGGCAACATCGCAAACGACGCCGCTCAAAAGCACGCCGAGTTTCTGTTCGTTTGAATCTTTTGTTCTGAACTGGGCCAGTTTCATCTTGGCAAACAACTTCTTGACAGTTGCAGCCATCATTGCCGCGGTTCGCGGTCCTGTCAACCGCATGAAATTCCAGGCAACAGCCCAGATTTCACTAAACAGCCGCCTGCGAATTTGTTATTATCGCGCGCGCGTCCCTGGAAATGTCCTGTAGTCTCACCGCCTGGAGGTATGATGATCGTTTCCCACAATCAAGTTGAGGAGCAACTGAGACAGCGGGAAGTTGAACTGGCCGAGGCGCAGCGGCTCGCCCACGTCGGCAGTTGGACGTGGGACGTTCGGGGGGACACGGTAACGTGGTCCGACGAACTGTATCGCATCTTCGGGCTGCACCCACAGCAGTTTCCCGCCACGTACGAAGCTTTCCTGGCCTGCATTCATCCGGATGATCGCGAGGCAACCCGAAGTATTGTTGAGACCTCACTGCGAACAGGAAAGCCGTACTTGGACCGTCGGCGGATAGTTCGGCCCGATGGTGAAATTCGAGTCGTCGAAGCCCATGGAAGCGTCGTCTTCGACGAACACGGCGCGCCAATCCATATGTTTGGCACATCGCAGGACATCACTGACCGCGAGCGGGTTGAAGCCGCCCTGCGCGAAGCGCAACAAAGATATCGCGACATCCTTGACAACCTACACGAAGGCGTTTTTCAAACGACTCCGGAGGGTACCTTCATAACGGCCAATCGTGCTCTTGTTCAGATGCTGGGGTTCGCGTCTGAGCACGAGCTCATTGAAACGCGCAGAGACATTGCGCAGCAGCACTATGTAAACCCGGCTGACCGAGATGAGTTCAAGCGGCGAATTGATCTTTTTGGAAAGGTCACGGGCTTCGAATTTGAATGTTACTGCAAGGATGGGCGCCGAATTTGGTTATCGGAAAACGGGCGCGTGGTGCGGGCAAACGATGGCCACGTTCTTTATTATGAAGGCACTGCACGAGACATCACCGACCGCAAGCAAGCTCAAAGCGCCTTGCGTGAAAGCGAGGAGCGCTATCGCGAACTATTCGAAAACTCGCGCGATGCGGTCTACGTGCACGACATGAGCGGCCGTTATACTTCAGTCAACCACGCCGCCGAAGAGCTGACCGGCTATGCGCGCGAGGAAATAATCGGCAAGCACTATTCGAATTTCATCGCCCCGAATTATCTGCGCGAAGCGCGCGAAAGCTTTTGCCGAAAGTTGGATTTGCCGATCGAGACGACCTACGAAGCGGAAGTCATCTGCAAAGACGGCACCCGCAAGCCCGTCGAAGTTAGTAGCCGCATGATTCATCGAAATGGCGAGCCCATTGGCGTGCAAGGCACGGTACGCGATGTTACTGAGCGCAAGCGCGCGCAGCGAACGTTGCAGACGTACTCGCGCCGTTTGATTCAGGCGCAGGAAGCTGAACGCGAGAGCATTGCCCGCGAGTTGCACGACCAGATCGGACAAGCGCTGACGGCCATCAACATGAACCTGCAGTGGATTCGTCGTTCCGGCGCCGTGTTACCGGCGGGCCAGCCGCGCATTAAGGAGAGCATCGAAGTCATTGACGAAACTTTGCAGCGCGTCCGCGAACTATCCCTCGAACTGCGGCCGTCCTTGCTTGACGATCTGGGACTGGCGGCCGCGCTTCGTTGGTACGCCACGCGATTCTCCGCACGCACAGGCATCCTGACTGAGGTAACGGGAGATTTGCAAAACGATGGGATTCACCGGACTGTTCAGACGGCGTGTTTTCGCATTGCTCAGGAAGCGCTTACCAATGCAGCCCGCCATTCAAGAGCTGCAAGGGCGCTGGTCACGCTCGAAGAACGGGATCAGCGATTACAACTCGGGATTTCCGACGATGGTGTCGGTTTTGATGCGCAGCTAATAATCAACAGCTCGTCCAGCTTTGCTCTGGGCCTGCGCGGCATGCAGGAACGGGCACTCGCCGTCAATGGCCAGCTTCATGTCGATTCGAAGGTTGGAGGCGGCACACGGATCGTCGTAGTGGTGCCGCTTATGGACAGTGCGGGCATCACTGCAACAACTGCGTCGAACTTAAGCTAAGGTTTTTCCTGAGTCTCGCACCAACAGTTGCATGCTAGAATCCGAACATTCGAATTAGCATCATTAGGTCACCCCGAGCTGGATTGGACTGTCTGCGTTTCCTGACAGAGTTTTTGTCGCAGAACTCCCAGCGCATCGGCTTAAGCAGAATCTTTTCCGTCACAGGAGCGCCGTGAACTCGACTTGCGTTATTCTCGTTGACGATCACGCGCTGGTACGCGCCGGTATCCGTGCCCTGATCGGAATGATCGACAGCGTCGAAGTTGTGGCCGAAGCCGGCGACGGCTCAGAGGCTTTGCGCCAAATTGAGAAGTCCAGCCCTGACGTAGTCCTGCTCGACATCACCATGCCCGGCATGAGCGGCTTTGAGGTGCTGAAGCAAATCAGCGCGCGCTTCCCGCAGGTGCGCGTGATTGTCCTGACGATGCATGAGGCGCGTGAGTACGCGATTCAGGCGTTGCGCGCTGGCGCCGCTGGCTTTATTTCAAAGAGCGCCGCCGCGGCGGAACTCAAGGAAGCAATCGAAACCGTCATGCAGGGCAAAACGTACGTCTCGACGGAAACCGCGCAACGAACTCTGGCGAGTCAAACAGACGAGCCGCAAGCGTTGCTACAGAAATTGACGGCGCGCCAAAAACAGATTCTGGTGATGATCGCCGAAGGCCAGAGTACGAAACAGATTGCCGGCAACCTGAACATCAGCGTCAAGACCGTCGAAACGCACCGGGCTCAACTCACTGAACGGCTGAACATTCACGAGGTGGCAGGGCTTGTGCGTTTCGCGATTCGTAGCGGTCTCGTAAAGGTCGCTGTTGCGATCGTGCAAGTGTTGATTTCGGGATTACTTTGCGAGGCTAACCGTCAGATGTCATAGTCCGTCCGAGCAGCTCACGCCGCTTTGCGTCTGGCCATCACTTGAGGAAGTACCATTCGGACGGTTCACCAGAGCACCTCACACGACCTCGGCTTCACAAACACGCGACCGCGCCTGCGGCAAAGCCTTCAGCAACTACGCGCAACCCTGTTCTACATAGCGCTTGGTTAGTGCCTGCATCTCTATGAAGCACTTGATGTGCCGTCAAGAGCGCTTGAGTAAGACGACGAGAACTGGTCGAGGAAGGAAGGGAAGACGATCTCAAATGCGATTAGTCTTACGGCGATTGTTTCCAGCCTCGCTGGCTCGAACGCCGGCTATATCGCACTAATGATGATTCCCACTTAACCTTGGGTCGAGGGGGCTTCGAGATGCTTGTTTCGTGTCAGGTTTTTCCTTATCCCGAGTCGTGGTTTTTCCTGATTGCGTAGACATTTGCCGCATCGGCATACTGCCTCCGACCATAAGTGCTTGTTGAGCCGGATGCCTTGAACCGTCATTAGTGCCCTATCGGGAGCAACGAGTGCGGAAACGAAGAGTTCCTCCTCCCACAAGGACGCCTATCACGGAGAGCCTGCCGACCTCGAGCAATTTGGTCGTGCCATACCGCACATTAATGAATAAACAATGACTGCCCCTGTCATTTCTGAGAGTTGATAGAGATCGCGGATGGCCCGCGTGGGGGGCTGCCGCGCGAAGAGGGACGCCGTATCGGGGGCGAGCACGGCGTCCCTTCTTCAAGAGGTTGAGGTACGACCGTTTGGCTCGGCCCAAAACCGGGAGGGAGATCTGAATGGCGGTGATCCTCTTGATTGACGACAATCGCGTGGTGCGAGAAACGCTTCAGAACGTCTTTTCCGAACGGTACGAATGCCATACTGCGGATCGCGCGGAACAGGCCCTACAGCTGCTGGAGTTTCAGAATTACGATCTGGTGATTACCGACGTGTCGATGCCCGGCCTTGGCGGCCTCGACGTCCTACGGCATATCAAGCTGCGACACGCGATTCCGGTAATTGTAATTTCAGGCAGACCCGATATGTACGAGGACGCGGCACTAGAGTCCGGCGCCTTCGCGTTCATTTCGAAGCCATTTCGGCTGGAACAGCTTGAAACCACAGTTGCTCAAGCGTTAGCACAGCAATCGACTGAGCCTGTGCGCAGAATTCCGAGAACGATCGATCGGACGACGCCGCGATGAGTCGCAATGATAATGCCGGATTTGAGCGCATCGCGAATGCGAATTGACGGATGAAGTGGTGCACCCGGCACGACTCGAACGTGCGACCTTTTGATTCGTAGTCAAACGCTCTATCCAACTGAGCTACGGGTGCAGGAAAGAAATGAAGGCAGTTTAAAGTTTCAGGTTTGAAGTTTCAAGTTTAGTTCCCTCTCCCTCTGGGAGAGGGTTAGGGTGAGGGCTTAGCGATCGTCACTTCCATATCTATTTTTCTGATCCGTGCCGCGAGCTGATCGAACCAAAGTGGGTCGCTCTCGTCTAGCTTCGCGCCTCACCCAGCCTCTCCCAAAGGGAGAGGAGTAAACTATCTTGCGAAATATCCCGGCTTCGTTTTTGCGATCAGATCGCCGCGCGCGACTTCGACGCGGATCGTTCGCCACTTTCCGTCGCGCACCTCCTGGTTCGGCGGCTGGTACGCGATGCTGTAGAGCGTGCGCAAACTCGCGGCGACCTCAGCATACAGCCCCGCAAGCTGATCCAGCCGGTTAATCTCCGCCAGCCAACCACCCGTACGATCCGCGAGCATTTGCAAGCGTGTGCGCGCCGCCGCGTACTGCGCGATGATCAAAGGGTCAGGCAGCGGAAGCTTTTTGGGATCGCCCGAGGGCAATGCCAACGGAAAGATCGTCACGCCCTGCCGATCGGCATCGGCTAAGACTGAGTTCAGTGCTGAACTGGCCTCTGGTTTGATAGCTGTGCTTACTTCCGCTTCTGCTGCTTTCGCGACGATCGCGCGATCACCTTTGCGGACTTCCGTGTCGAGACCGTCGGTCAACACCACGATTGCTTTGCGACGCTTCCCTTCTCCGGCCAGCTTTCTCAAAGATTGTTTAAGCCCGTCGTAAAACATCGTCTCGCCTGAGCCGGTCGCAAGCGTAATCGCATACGCAGTCTTGCGCCGATCGGTGGTGAAACCTATCAGATCGTGTACGCCTTTGCCGTTGAAGGAAATCACCGCGACGCGATCCTCCGGCGCGAGCGCGTCAAGAAACCTGAGCGCCGCTTGTTGAATCTGTTGCCGAAAATTAACCGTCGAGCCGGACATGTCGAGCATCATTACGAGACTGAACGGCGCCTGCGTCGGCTCAAACGCGAGAATCGGCCGGCGCACGTTGTCCTCGTAGACAACGAAATCGCCTTGTGAAAGCGAAGTGATGGAGTGCCCTTGCCGGTCAACGACGCCGACATTCAACTGCACCAACGAAGTTTCTGTGCGCAGCACGTCATCGGGCGTTTGTGCCGCAATTGAAGCCGTCCAACTCAGGAAAAAGGCGATCACAACTACGGCCAAAGATCGTGGCCTGAAGCTTAGTTTGAGTTCTTTACGGTGAAACACGAACATTTAGTTGAATCTTAACCGAATTGGGTTCGCTGGGTTCCGGCAGTATCCGACGCGGCCACCGAAGTTTGCAACTGTTACAGAACCGCGAATGGTAGTGAGCGGGTGGAAAACTCAAGGTTGAGCATACGATCCGCTCGCTACGGCTCGCGGTTCTGTAATATTCGAAATATAATCCGCGTGCTTCCCTCCGGAGGCTCCCACGATGGGCAACTCCAATTTCTGCACAAACTGCGGCGCGCGCCTGACGCGAAAAAGCTGGCGTGCATGGATTCGTGGGGCGCTGTGCGACGATTGCGCGACGCGATTGGGTGCGCCGCGCACGAAGACAATCGTCGCCGCGGTAATCACCTTGATTGCAGTGTTTGCCTTTGGCCGCTACCTGCGACCGGCGCCACCGCCACTCACAATTCAACGCGCGGCGAATTCTCCGCTGTCAGATCTTCCGGTTAATCCGGACGACCTCGCCAAAGCGAACCCTGCAAATCAAACCGTGAAGACTTCAAACGTCACCGCCGAAGACGACGCGGTTTACATCTGCGGCGCGCGCACAAAGAAGGGCACGCCATGTCGCCGCCGTGTGCATATGGCCGGCGAACGTTGCTATCAGCACAAAGGAATGCCGGCGATGGTGCCGTTGGAAAAGCTAACCATTAAGCCTGAGACCGCCAAAAAGTAAGCCCGCGTGAAACTAGGTCACGCGGGCTCTGTTAGATGCTGACGAATCACCGAATCGTCTTCACCGGCGCTGCCGGTCTGGGCGGCAGTTTCACCGGGTTCTTCAGATGGTTCATCACTTCCGCGATGCCGCGTTCGAGTTGCGGATCGCGGCCGGCGATTTCTGACGCGGGATCGTTGTCTACATCGATGTCGGGATCGACGCCGTAGCCTTCGATCACCCACTCGCCCTTCGCATTCGCGAGCGCCGAGCCGGGAACGAAAATGTTGCCGCCATCGATTAGCGGCCCGCGATTGCCAATGCCGACGACGCCGCCCCAGGAACGTTTGCCGATGAGCGGTCCAAGCCCTGCTTCGCGGAACATCCACGGAAAGATGTCGCCATCTGACGCCGAGTTCTGATCGAGTAACGCCACCATCGGCCCGAGGAACACTCCGTCGGGATAGGTGTTGCCGGTATCATCCGTGCGTGAATAGTTAATGCCGAGCAGTTTCCGCCGCAGCCTTTCGATCAGCATGCGCGAAACATTGCCTCCGCCATTCGCACGCACGTCGACCACCAATCCTTCCTTGTCGATTTGCGGGTAGTACCACTTGATGAATTCACGAATGCCGTTCGCGCCCATGTCGGGAATGTGAATGTAGCCGACGCGGCCATTCGTTGCGTCCGCAACTTTCTTGCGGTTTCTGTTGACCCAGTCGAGATAGATCAGATTGCCCTCGTCCGTGATCGGCCGATAAGAAATGATGCGCGATCCTTCCATTGTCGGCTTGCTGTTAACTGTCAGCGAGACCGGATTGTCGGCTCTATTGCGCAGCAGGCGATAAATGTCGTCGTTGGCCTTCAACTCATCGCCGTCAACCGCCAGCACGTAATCGCCGACTTTCACGTTGATCCCGATTTCCCGAAGCGGCGAACGATAAATGTCTTCTTCATTCTCGCCTTCAAAGATTTTCGAAATGCGATAACGACCTGAAGCCGGATCTACTTCAAAGCGCGCGCCCGGCAATCCGACGCGCGGACGTGGCGGAATCAGAAAGTCGCCGCCTTCGATGTAAGCATGTTGGACGGTCAGCTCGGACACCATTTCGCTGATCACGTAATTGAGATCCGAGCGATGACCGACGTACTGAAGCAGGGGCTTGTACTGCTCGCGCAGCGCGACCCAGTCATAGCCGTGCATGTTCGGCACATAAAACCAGTCGCGGTATCGCCGCCAGACTTCGTCGAAGATTTGGTTCCACTCTTCCGCCGGCACGCGATCGACAACCAGCCCGGTGGTCGAGACCGGCTTGCGGCTCTTGTCGCCCTGCGGCGTCGCATCGTAAAGGCCGAACCCCGCTTGCTGCCGCGCCAGAATCTTCGAACCGTCACGCGACATCGCATAGCCCGCGCCTTCGTCAACCAGCGTCGTCTCTTTTCGATCTTTCAGCGAGAAGAGCTTCAATTGCGCGGGGCGATCGCCCTGTCGTCCGTAATAAAAAGCCGGACCGACGCCGTAAACCAGGAACCCCGGCTTTGCCGAAAGCCCGCCGTAGTTGTCAGCGCCGAGCGGCGCGCGCGCGACGCGCCCGTCGATGCCGTCGAAATCAATCGTCATTGCTTTCGGTGGCGGCGGCGTTGCAGGTTTTGCTCCGTCAGCTTTCGGGGCTTCGCCTTCGCCTTCTTTCTTCGGCTCTGCGGCCGGCACCGCGCCCTCATCTTTCGCTTTCGTCACTGCGACTTCGTCACTCTCCGGCGGGAACGGATGCTTCACGTCTTTGCGCAAAGCCATCGCGTAGATGTACGAGTCGCGGTTCGTCGCATAATTGAATTCGATGTTCGAGATTTGCGGCGCGAATTCTCGCGTGCTGATGAAGTATAGATAGTTGCCCGAGCTGTCCCAGGCTGGGTCCTGCGCATTGAACATCTGATCCGTGACGCGATGTATTTGACCGTCGGCCGCGTTCCAAATGTAGATTTGTGTGAAGCCGTTATCGTTGGGGCCGTAGCTAAACGCCAGATAATTGCCACTCGGCGACCAGACATAATCACGAATCTGGCCGTGCGGCGCGTCGACAATCTCTGTCATCTTTTTGTCGGCGAGCGTTACCACGAAAATTTTCCCATCTTTGTCGCCGAATGCGATGCGCTTGCCATCGGCCGACCATTCAGGTTGATAGCGCATCGCTTGGCCGCCGGTGGTGATTTTCTGTGGCGGCTTCGAGCCATCCTGCGCAATGACGTAGAGTTCTTCTTCACCGCTCATGTCAGAGATGAAAGCGATCTGCGATCCGTCAGGCGACCAGCTCGGCCATTTGTCGTGCGCGCCGGACGAATGCGTCAGGTTGCGCGTCGGCCCTTTTTCGATGGGCGCGGTAAAGATGTCGCCGCGCGCCGAGAATAGTGCGCGCTCGCCTTTCGGGCTCAATTCGTAAGATTCGATGTTGTTCGCGGCAGAGATGCGACTCGGCCGGCGCGCCAGACCGTCATCCGGAACTGTGATCGAGATTGGCGTAGCTTTTCCGCTGCGCGTGTCGAGCACTTGCAGCTCGCCATCCATTTCATACACGATGCGATTCTGGTGATCTGAACTGGGCCAACGCACGTCCCACTGCTTGCTGTGAGTGATCTGCGTCGTCTTTCCATTGCCAACGCCATACGCGTAGAGGTTGAAGTGCCCGTCGCGATCTGAGTTGTAGTAAATTGTATCGCCGATCCACATAGCGTCACGGGTCGCGCGCGGCCCTTCCGTGATCGGCTTCGTCTCGTATGATTTCAGATCGAAGATGTAAAGCTTGTTCGCCTGGCCGCCGCCGTAACGTTTCTCCGGACGAAAGTCGCGCGACTGCGGCGAGTACACCATGCGGCTGCCGTCGGGCGAATAATCGCCTGAGCCTGCTTCCGGCATCGGCAAAGCTTCTGCCGCTCCGCCATCGACTGACACGGTGTAGAGCTTCGCAATCGGCAGCGACCATGAATCTCTCTGTGACTTGAAGATGATGCGCTTACCGTCCTTCGTCCAACCGTAAACCTGATTGTCCCAGCCCCAACGCGGCGTGAACGGGCCCTTGGCCGGATAGTAGGTGAGCTGCCGCGGCACGCCGCCCGTCGAAGGAACCACATAGACCTGTTCGTCGCCGTCGTACTGGCCCGTGAATGCGATCCACTTCCCGTCGGGCGAGAACTTCGCGAACACCTCCATACCCGGGTGCGCGGTCAAGCGAATGGCGGTGCCTCCGCCCGCCGGCGCGGTCCAGATGTCACCCGCGTAAGTGAACGCGACACGATCGCCGTAAATGTCCGGGAAGCGCAGCAGCTTTGTCTGTGCCGCGGCGGTCGTTGTTAGTGCGATTAATGCAATGAAAACTGGAAGGAACGCGCGGATAGATACAAATCTTTTAAGCAAAGGGGCTTCTCCTTTTTTTGAGACGCAAATTGTTGATGGCGCCGAAACGCGCAGGATGCTCAGGCTTTTCTACGCGCGAAACATGCGTTCGGTTTCAAAAATAGCGGCGGGGAGTCACCATTTGATCGAGCCTTCCTTCGAAGTATCAATCTGTGCCAGCTCGTTCTCGCCGAAGAAAAAGCCTTTCATGTTGTCCATCAAAAACATCTGCGCCTCGGGATTCGTGAGGTCGAGGCCGTAATGATTGATGATCCGAGTTTGGGTTTGCAGCCACTCGGACCAGCACGGCTGGCAGACTTCGCGGGCGACCTTTTGGCCGAGTTCAGTGGGCAATGGTGCGTAGCCAAGCGACGGACGCTTCTGGCCGCAGCGAGCGCATTTGATCGAATCTGACATTGATTAATTACCTCAGCGAGGATTATAGCCGCGTCGCCAGCTTTTTGCAGCGCGCCGGTTCTTTGCGAGTCTTTGCGCCTTTGCGTCTTGGCGTGCGAAACAGTTTCACGCAAAGGCGCCAAGCCGCAAAGGATCGCAAAGCGATCGCGCTTGTCAAAGATTCCCGGCCTCAACGATTGCCTTTATCACGTCATCATCCTTCGGCCGAAACAATCCCAGGGGCCGCACGTCGCGATAGCGAATCATTCCGCCGGCGTCGATTACAAAAACTGATCGCGCGACTTTGCCGGGCACGAGCGAATTCGCTCCATACAAATCCGCCACCTTTCGATCCGCATCGGACAGCAGACGCAACGGCAGGTCGTGATGTTCTGCAAACTGCTTATGCGAATCGACACTGTCAGTGGAAATGCCGACAACCTCGGCACCCGTCGCTGCATAGTCTTCCCAGCGATCGCGCACCGAACACATTTGCCGCGTGCAGATGGGAGTTTCGTCGCCGGGATAAAATAGCAGCACGATAACTTTGCCGCGACGCTCCGACAGACGCCACGTCTTGCCGTCCGCATCCGGCAATGCGAAGTCTGGCGCTACGCCTCCTTCTTTTGCATCGGACGTTGGCAAGTTATTTCATCAGGGACGCGAGGTTCGCCGCCGCCACTTGAGTCCGAATCTCGATTTCATTTCCCCGCGCGTTGATCTTCAGATTCTCCAGAGCGCTTTGGGCCAAGGCCTTCTTGTCCCCAGTCATCTGCATGATCATGAAACCGGCGAGCTGCTTCAACCCTGTCAGAGTGTCGCCCAGGTTCTTTGCCGCGGCCGGCGTTTCGGTCCGCGCAGCCAGTATCAGTGACACGTCAGTCGTCGTGGTACTGAGTGATCCGTACGCCTGCCTGATCGAAGTCGCATCCTGCGCGGTCGCATCGCTGCCAAGATTGAGATTAGCCCAAAGCGCGGCCGGCACATTCGCGCCGAAGCCGATCACCGCCTGCGGGTCGCGCGTGGCTAACGATACGAGCTCCGTGCTGCCGCGACGCGGAGTCCTGGCCGCGTCGATTGCTGCACGAACAGTTGCGGGTGTGCCCACGGCCACGGTGTTGCCGTTAAGAGCAGTCAACGCCAGGTTGCTCACGCGCATGTTCCACA
>DATBSG010000180.1:0-5610 GCA_036559945.1 Pyrinomonadaceae bacterium | reverse complement strand
GCGAACATTGGTCTTTTGGATCTGTTAAAAGTATGCTAGCCGTGCTTGAGCCAGCCCATTCAATTCAACCAGGACGATGATGTCATCGACGTCACGCCCGAACGGCCCCGCCGGCGACGACGACGTTGGTGGATTTGGATTGCCATTGCGGCACTTCTGTTATTGTTCGTCAGCTCCCGCGCGTTGTCGATTTACATGTCCGCGCTGTGGTTCGGATCGCTCGGCTACTCGTCAGTTTACTGGTACATCTTCAAACTCAAGCTCGAGCTGTTCGTAATCTTTTTCCTTCTGACGGCGCTTATTTTGCGTGGTGGTTTCTGGCTGATCGAAAGGGCCTTTGCTTCGTTTGATATCGGGCCGCGCACCGTCTTTATCAATCAGCAGCCGGTCAGTATTTCACCGGGCCGCTTTCTCCGACCGATTGCGTGGATTGTCGCGCTTGTGGCCGGCCTGATCTTCGGATTCGGGATGCGGGAAGAGTGGCGCGTTTTTGCTTTGTACTTTCATGCGCCGCAGACGAGTCTCGCCGATCCGATCTTCAATAAACCCGTCAGTTTTTATCTGTTCACGCTGCCCGTCTATGACGCGATGAGTTCGTGGCTGCTGTATCTGGCCGTGATCATTCTCATCGCAGCAATCGCGTATGCCGCGCTCGCCGCTACCCAGGAGACTGTCCTCGCGAGTGCGAAAGACAAGAAACCGTGGCGAGTCGGCATCGCAGTAGTTTCATGTCCGCTGGCTGTATGTTTGTTGGTAATTGCGTGGCGGACTTTGCTGTCGCGTTACCCTTACCTTTGGGAGGACCACCAAATATTTTCCGGCGTGACGTACATGGAAGCGAATCATTTGCTTCCCGCGCTTCGTTGGGTCGCCGTTGCCTTGGTGATCGCTGCGATCATTTGCCTCATTAACGCTTTCAGTCTCCGCCGGACCAGAATCCTGGTCGGCGCGGTTGCCTTGCCGGCGGTTGTATACCTGATCGCGGCCATAATAATCCCCACGTACGTCACCAATTTCATCGTGAAGCCCAATGAGTTAGGGCGCGAAACACCCTACATCGAGCAAAACATTGCCTGGACACGCCGCGCGTTCGGCATCGACAAGATCGAGCAGCGAAATTTCGAGGCTGAGACTTCAGTCGAGGCGTTCAACCTGCAAGACAACCGCGCCACTTTGGACAACATTCGTCTCTGGGATTGGCGCGCCTTGCAGGACACACTGAGACAGATGCAGGCGATCCGCATCTACTACGACTTTCCTGATGTCGATGTGGATCGATATCAAACGGGCGGACAGGTGCGGCAGATGATGATTGCGGCGCGCGAATTGAACGTAAACAAGCTGCCAGAAACTTCGCGGAACTGGATCAACCAGCGCTTGATTTACACGCATGGCTACGGCGTAACGATGAATACGGCGAACGAATTCACGGCTGAAGGCCGGCCGCGGTTCATTCTGTCGAACATGCCAATCGAATCCTCCGTTCCAGACATTCAGGTCAAACAGCCGCAGATCTATTTTGGGCAGGAGACCAGCACCGATGTCTACGTCGACACGAAACAAAAGGAATTCGATTTTCCGCAGGGGGATTCGGACAACTACACGATCTACGAAGGCTCTGGCGGCATCCGGATCGGCAGCGGCTTGCGGCGCTTGATGATCGCCTGGGCGGAAGGCGACTTGAGCAAAGTTCCTTTCTCTGACGCCATCACGCCCGACAGCCGTTTGCTGATTAATCGGAACATTCGAGAGATAGTAAATGGCCTGGCGCCGTTCTTGATCTACGACCACGATCCATACGTCGTCGTGGGCGCTGATGGAAATCTTTATTGGATCATCGATGGCTTCACGGAAACCGCGAGCTACCCATATTCACGACACCACAAGGTCGATGACAACGACGTTAACTACATTCGTAACAGCGTAAAGGTAGTAATCGACGCCTACAACGGGACGACGAACTTTTACGTATTCGACTCCGAAGATCCGATGATTGCGGCTTACCGCTCCACGTTCCCGTCGCTGTTCAAAGACGCGAGCCAAATGCCCGCCGACCTGCGCGCGCACGTCCGATATCCCGAGACCTTGCTGCGCGCACAGGGCGATGTGTTCGGGCTGTATCACGTGCAGAACGCGCGGGTCTTCTTTCAACAAGAAGACGCCTGGAACCTGGCGCAACAAGTCGTTTTGGACGAGCAAAACCGGAAACAGGTTCAGGCGATTGACCCCTATTTCGTGCTCATGCAACTGCCGGGAGAGCAGAAGAAAACCGAGTTTGCATTAATTCTGCCGTTCACGCCGGCGAACCGAAACAACATGATCGGCTGGATGGCCGGACGTTCGGACGGCGAGGACTATGGAAAGCTGCTCGCCTACAACTTTCCCAAATCACGCCTGATCGATGGGCCGCTGCAAATCGAAGCCCGCATTGATCAGAACGCTCAGCTCTCGGCGCAATTCTCGCTTTGGAACCAGCAAGGCTCGCGCGTGGTGCGCGGACATCTGCTCGTGATCCCAATCGGGAAATCCCTGCTGTACGTCGAGCCGGTTTATCTCAAGGCGGAAAGCAGTCCGATGCCCGAATTGCGCCTGGTTGTGCTGGCGACGCAAGAGCGACTGGCCTTTGGCCAATCGTTCGACGAAGCGATGGCGAATTTGTTCGGTGACGTGGCTAAACAAACGACAGAACAGAAGCCGGCAGAGCAAAAGCCGTCCGTCGAAGCTCAACCGAAGGCGTCACCGTCGCCACCGACTCAGACAACACAGCAACTCATTAACCGTGCGGTTCAGGAATTCGAGGAGTATCAGAGATTAACAGCGGCGGGCAGGTTGGCTGAGGCTGGAAAGAAACTCGAAGAACACAAGCGCACACTCGAAGAACTCAAACGTGCGGCCGGCAAACCGTAATTACTGCTTAAGTTTTTCCTCAAGCTCGCGTCCCTCTTTCACTGCGTCGTTATATTCAGGCTCATAGCCGGGTTTAGGCCCTTTCTCGAACAAGATTTGCAGTTGACGACGCGCGTCTTCGGTTCGATGAGCTTCGGCGTACGCCTGCGCAAGTCGTAAGTGAAGCAGCCCGTTGTTCTCTCCAAATTTCAATCCCTTTTCGAGATAACTGATTGCTTTGCCCACGTCGCCGCCAAAAATCCTCGGCGCCTTCAAGTACACCTGGCCGAGCGCCATGTACGCACTACCACCTTCGAAGCCCTCGTCCAATTTTAGTACCGCTTCCATCTCGTACTTGATGTCTTCAATGTCCGTCAATCCGGCGAGCGTGCTTATCTCTGCGTTGCCGCCGTAATTGGCGCCTAGCCAAAAATGTCCCTCTGGTTTCCCATCATTTAGCTGGACTGCGAGCTTCCCAGCTTCGATTCCGTCGCGAAATGCCTTTTCCTTTTCTGTTTCGTCCGTCGTATGCATCCCCAGAAAGTAGTTGAACTTCGCGAGCCGCCAAACGATCTCGTAATCCGTCGGATTGCTGGCCAAGGCCTGCCGTAAGCCGATCAAGCCTTGCCGCACCTTCATAAGGTCGCTTCGTTGGGCGTAAAGTTGGTCGGCTTCGGCGGCCGAGTTAACCAATGGCGCCGTCGGAGGCGCCGGAACGGCCTCGCCGGCCGATTTTCTGCACGCCATAACGCCGGAAAAAGCGGCCCAGCATAGGCACAGAATGCCCGCTCTTCGGCCTAAATTCGAGATTTGCCTCAGTCCGGGAGCTATATTGTATGGCTGTCGCATACAGTGTATTTTCTAGCTTTCCAAACGCCCTCGTCTCAGGGTATAGTGACGCCCAGCAATCGAATCCCGAACGGAGAAACTGTGGCAGCGGCGGCATTCTACGACCTCGAAGGCACTCTAGTCAGCACGAACCTGGTCCACACGCTGGGGTTCTACGCGCGAAACCAACCGGACCTGTTTCGCAGCGTCAAGAAAAGCGCCGCAACGCTTCTGAGCGTTCCCCTCTTCGCGGTCAGCGATCAGTATAGCCGAAAAGTCTTCAACGACCTCTTCTTCAAACGTTACAAGGGCGAGTCAGAGGATCGCATGCGGTTTTTCGCGGACGAGTTGTTTCAGAAGGTCCTGAAGCCCGCCGTTTTCCCCGGAGCATTTGAATTGATCGAAAAATCGCGGAGCCTCGGACTTCGACAAGTGGTCGTGACCGGCGCGCTCGATGTGTCGGTCATGCCGCTGATGCAATATCTCGGCATCGATGACTACGTGGCCAATCGTTTGGAGTTCGTGAAGGGCGTGGCGACCGGCCGTCTGTTGCCGCCGGTGCTTGCCTCAGCAACCAAAGCATCATGGATTCGCACATTCGCCGAGCGGGAAGGAATCAATCTCAGCGAATCCTTTGCCTACTCAGACAGTATGAGCGACTTGCCGATGCTGTCGATCGTTGGTCATCCCGCAGCGGTCAATCCGGATTTCCGTCTGCGACAAACCGCTTTGCATCACGATTGGCCGATTTTGAATTTGAAATGAGCCACAGATGAACACAGATTCACACCGATTCTTTTCTGCTTGTCTGTGCAGATCTGTGTTAATCCGTGGCTGGTCCTAAATATGGCACTTCAACTGAGAAAAAAGACACACGAGTCGATCGTCTACATCGACAGTGACAGCGCACCGCGCATCATGCCGTCGGGCGAGGATTTCATTCTCGAAGACATTCCCGTCGGTACGCGCGTGCTTTATCCGAACCCGCCGCTGAAAGGGTTGCCGAATCGTGAAGCTGCAATTCGCTACGCGCTGAATCATCCACTCGGATGCGATCCGCTGTTCGCGCAACTCGAGCCGGGGATGAAAGTCACGATAGCCGTCGATGACATTAGTCTGCCGCTGCCCCCGATGGCTACACCCGACATTCGGCAGACCATGCTTGAAGTTGTGCTGGACATGCTCGCCGCGAGTGGCATCGACGACGTCCACATCATCATTGCCAATTCTCTTCACCGAAAAATGACGCCGTGGGAAATGAAGCGAATGGCCGGGCAAAAGATTTACGACGCGTTCTATCCCGATCGCTACTACAACCACGATGCTGAGTGGAAAGAAGGGCTAATCAAGATTGGCGAGAGTCGTCACAAAGAGCCGCTGGTTCTCAACCGTCGCGCCGCGGAAAGCGATCTGCTGATTTACTGCAACATCAACTTCGTGCCGATGGATGGCGGGCACAAATCCGTCGCGGTCGGTCTCTGCGATTACGAGTCGCTGCGCGCGCATCACGAGCCGCAGACGATTCGCGACTCCGACAGCTACATGGATCCGGCCCGCTCGGAATTAGCTAACAAGTGCATTCGCCTTGGCAAGATTGTCGATAAAGAACTCAACGTCTTTCACATCGAATCCTCCATAAACAATCGCATGTACAAAGGCGACATGGATTTTCTTCTCAAGAACGAAGACGACTTCACTGCCTTCGATCGCATGAAGTTTGAAGCCATGCGCTACACGATGAGCAAGCTGCCGCGGCCGGCGCGGAGAAAGCTGTTGCACTCGCGGCCCTCGCAATACCAGATGACCGCGTGCTACGCCGGCAAGACCGAACCAGTCCATGCAAAAATCATCGAGAAGGGATTCCAGCAATATGCAATTCCGGTGCGTGGCCAATGC
>DATBSG010000179.1:0-9872 GCA_036559945.1 Pyrinomonadaceae bacterium | reverse complement strand
TCTTCGAATTCGTTCGACTCTTCACTGAAACTGCGAAGCAATCGCGCGACTTGCGGCCCGGCTTCGTCCTCTCTTTCGCGATACAGCGCCGCGATTTCGCTGTTCGCGGCATGTGAAAACAGATCGATCCACAGTTGCGGCGCCGTGGAAATACCTGGGGGCATCGCGTCGATAATTTCGAGTTCCGCATCGGCAAGCGCCTGCGCGGCCGAGTTGACGGCCAGCTTGATTTCATCGGCGACGGGAACAACTCCATCATCCGTATACCAAGCCACACGAGCGCTGCGCAGCTTCTTGATATCAAATATTTCGCTCTCCTCTTGTGCTTCAAACTGCGTAGGCTCCGCGAGCACGCCAAAAAGCAATGCGAGATCCTCAATTCGCCGAGCCATGGGACCGATGCATGCACCGAGCGCGACCACGCCGGAAGCGGAAGGCGTGTGTCCTTCCATCGGTACGCGTCCGGTCGTCGGATTCAACCCAGCAATGCCGCAGAAATGTGCCGGCACTCGAATCGATCCCGAAAGGTCGCTGCCGATTCCCGCCGGCGAGAGGCAGGCCGCGATCGCCGCCGCTTCACCCCCGCTCGATCCGCCGGGCGTCATCAACGGGTTATAAGGATTATTAGCTCTGCCAAAGACTGGATTGTCCGTTTCGTAAGGAATCGCCATCTCCGGCACGTTTGTCTTGCCCAGAACAATCACGCCGGCGGCTTTCAATCGCGCCACAGCCGGCGCGTCGCGAGTGGGAACGTGGTTCGAAAGAATCCGAGAGCCGCTCGTTGTGCGAATACCAGCCGTATCAATTGTGTCTTTGATCGTGATCGGTAGCCCGTGCAGCAAACCTACATCTCTGCGGCTCATCAGCTCGGTTTCACAGGCGCGCGCACGATCCATTAGATTGTCCGCTAAAGTGACAATCGCGTTGAGAGATGGATTGAGTTGTTCAATTCGTCGCAGGTGGGCTTCGACAACTTCGACCGGCGAAACCCCGCGCGTGCGAATCAGCCGAACTAGCTCAGTCGCAGATTTGGTCGTGAGATCAGTTGACGGCGTGGATGCCATGTTCGCGTCATCGCTCCGGAGGAGCGACATATTTATAGCAGCGAAGCTTTCACTTTGTAATCAGCTTGTTCCCTCTCCCTTTGGGAGAGGGGCGTAAGTTACGGCGTTGTAAACCCACACCCCGCACCTCTCCCACGGGGAGAGGGAGGAGAAACACTTTGAAAATACGAAACGATTGAACTATAAACATTGCACGCCTAACGGCGTTTCGCATTCAAAACAAGCGTTTTTTATTTCAATCCACATGAGTCTTCGTGACTCGAAAGGACTAATTATGGGAACGCGAAATAAAATTACCGTAGTAGGCGCCGGAAACGTGGGCGCGACTGCGGCGCATTGGCTCGCCTCAAAAGAATTGGGCGACGTCGTTCTGGTTGACATCGTCGAAGGCGTGCCGCAGGGCAAGTCGCTGGATTTAGCTGAAGCTGCGCCGATCGAAGGCTTCGACGTGCACCTGACGGGCAGCAACGGCTACGACGAAACGAAAGATTCGGACGTCGTCATCATTACTGCCGGCCTGCCGCGCAAGCCGGGCATGAGCCGCGATGACCTTCTACGCACCAACGCTGACATCGTCGGAAAAGTCGTTGACGAAATCGTCAGTCGCTCGCCGAATTCGATTCTGATCATCGTGTCGAATCCGCTGGATGCGATGTGCCAGGTGGCCTTGCGTCGTTCCGGGTTCCCGAAGCATCGCGTGATTGGGATGGCCGGCGTGCTCGACTCAGCACGCATGAGATGTTTTCTGGCAGAAGCGCTCGACGTCTCGGTCGAAAACGTCACTGCGTTTGTGCTCGGCGGGCACGGCGACACGATGGTGCCGCTGCCACGCTATTCAACGTGCGCGGGAATTCCTGTCACTGAGTTGCTTTCGAAAGAACAAATCGAAGCGATTGTGAAGCGCACCGCGAACGGTGGCGCGGAGATTGTCAATCTTCTCAAGACCGGCTCGGCTTACTACGCGCCGTCCGCCGCCGCGGTGGAAATGACCGAATCGATTTTGAAGGACAAGAAAAAGATTCTTCCCTGCGCGGCTTTTCTCGAGGGCGAATATGGCGTCAACGGCTTGTACGTTGGCGTGCCGTGCAAGCTCGGCGCGAAAGGACTCGAGCAAGTGATCGAGATTACGCTGACTTCCGAAGAGCGGATCGCTTTGCAAAAGAGCGCTGCGGCGGTGCAGGAATTAGTGGATGTTCTCGGGATCTGAAGTCGTACGAAGCCAACTTCTTATCAACTCGTTAAGCTTGCGACATTTGCTTCATGAGCTCGTAAAGCTTCCTGGTCGTATTCGGATTTCTCACAGTCATCTCCTGAAAAATCTTCCGGCTCGAGAGCTTTTGCATGCTGGTCCGGCTCATGTCGCTCAGGCGCGCCGACCACAAAAGCGTGCCCGGCCGGTAGACCACCGTCTCGATGTCGTTCTTGGGCGCCAGCGCCTCCACAACGCTTTCGGAGTCGATTGAGTGTCTTAGGAAAATCACGTTATGTTTCCAGCCCTTGTCGCCATCCCAGTTTGCCGGCAGGCTCTCAACTAGCTTCGCCATTTCGGAAAAGCTCCGCACCACTACTCTGCATTCGAGTTTATGTTCTCTCGATAGCATCAGCTCTATTTTCGTTTCCAGCTTTCGGCCATCTCGTTCTCTTGTCTTGAATATGATGTTGCCGCTATTGATGTAAGTGGTCACGTCCTTAAAGCCCATCTTCTCAAAGCTGGTTTTGAGTGACTTCATGTTGATCAGGTTGTTGCCGCCCACATTCACCCCACGGAGGAGAGCAACAAATATGTTGGCGGTTGATGCTAATGGTCTCAGCATACTTAGCGTCTGAGTCGACCGGGCGGCGCGAATTCACTCATCACTCATAACTCATCACCCATCACTGCTTTTTCCCTGATCAGTAACCTTAAAACAAACATTGATAGTTCCAATCGGTGAAGGCCAATGAACATCCAAGCTTAGTTAGTCATGGTGGAAGTAGAAGCGGTTTCCGTCGAGATCCTCGACCGTAAACTGTCTTAACCCCCAGGGCTTCTCTTCTAGGGGCTGAACAATGTTAGCACCCAACGCTTGAAGTTCTTGATACGTCGCATCGAGATTTTCAGCGAACACCCAGTGAACCGCAGGCTCAAATGGTTGAGTTCGTTTCCGAAAGAATATCACCACTTTTCCGCGTGACACGGCCCCAATCTCTTTGCCGGGGTAGAGCCACGAAATCTCGAAGCCGAGGGCGTCTCGATAGTGCTGCTGCGAGCGTTCCACATCCTCAACTGGTAGCTCCGGCACCGGCTGCGCAATCGACGTCAACGACTGTTTCGCCTTCATGATGCTCACCTCCACACGTTAAGACATGCTGATAAGCGCCGCATAACCTCTAAGTTTACGCGGCGGCGGATTTCACTCCCCTTTGCGCTTTGCCCTTGCCCCTTAGCTCATACGTCCCGCCGAACGCGTCCAACGATCTGTTCGATAACGGTGTTATTTAGATTCATCACGCCGCCATGAATCGTACTGTTGCCGATCGCGCGCGTCGATTTCAGCTCAAGCCTTATTCTTCTCGTCAAAAATCATCGGCTCCCATAACTCGACCTTGTTCTTGTCCGGATCCATGATCCATGCAAATTTTCCGTTTTCGTGCGATTCCGGCCCCGATACGATCTCGACGCCGTTCTGCTTTAGCTGATGGAGCAATTCGTCCAAATTATCAACTCGGTAGTTGATCATAAAGGAAGACTCGCTCGGGCTGAACCATTTGGTGTCGTGGTCCGCTGGGTTCCATACCGTGAGGCCGCCGTCCTCGGCCTTATCGTCAGGCCATCTCAATATCGCACCGCCCCAATTCTCAAGATCGAGGCCGAGATTCTTCTGATACCACAACGCCAGTTCCGAGCCCTTGTTCCGACTCTTAAAAAATACCCCGCCGATTCCCGTAATTTTTGCCATACACTTTCCTCCTGTTGTTTTTATTTTGACCGATTTGCTTCACCTGAACTCCATCCAGCTTTGCCTCACCTGTCACCTTCTCTGTCATAGAGGTACTACTGGCACCGCGCAGTCTATGTCATGACTGAAGTCGCCAACACATCGGATCGCCGTCGGCCCGCTTCACCTTTCGACGTGAGACTTCTGCCAGCATTTCGAGAGCGAGACCTTCAATTGCAAGCGGCGAAGCTTCGTCGATTTAGGCGCCCCTGCTTTGGCCGCACGCATGAGTTCCGGCCTCGGTGGCCATGCGGATGTAGCGATAACCCTGCGTGATACTCGCTCCGTTTGTGCCGTGTTGATTGCGGAATCTTTCGGGTGACACGCCATGGAGGGCAAGCGACCGTGCGTCGAGGAGGGCACCGCCGGTTTCAGTTATTGTCTTGAGATGCGTAAATGCCCTGCTCGAGGCAGACGGCAGCGGCCATAGGCTCGGCCGTGACAAGCCCGATGGCTACCTTCTCGGCTCATACCGCATTGCCACTGCCCCTGAGCCGAACTCCAGCCGGCTTATGAGCTTCAAGTCGATACGCTTCGATAGACCCGCGAACAATGTCGGCCCGTGACCCGCAAGCCTGGGGTGCACCACGAACTCGTACTCATCGATCAATCCCAACTCCGCCAACGCCAGCGGGAGCGTCACACCCCCCACGAACAGACCCTTGCCCGACTCCCGCTTGAGCTGCTGGACGGCCTTCCCCAGATCCCCGCGTACGAGCTCCGCGTTCCAATCGACCCGGTCCAGAGTGCTCGACACGACGTACTTTTTTGCCGCGTCGATCGTCCGGGCGAAAGGCTCCATCCAATCGGGCCTCGCTCCCGGCCGCGCCGGCGCGCGCCACCCTGCCTCCATCATTTCGTAGGTCACCCGGCCAAAGAGGAGGGCATCGGCCTGAGCGATGTTCTCGATCGCGTGACGATGCAAGTCTTCGTCCGCGGGTATTGCACGATGATCGCAGCATCCGTCCAATGTGACGTTGATGGAATACCGAAGAGGTCGCACGTCGCAAGAGTATCGCTGACGTGGTAGGCGAGCAAGGTTAGCCCGGTTCAGGGCTACTTCCACCGGCAACCGCGCATGTAGGGGCGCCTAACGTCTGAGTAAACGCAGCGGCGCTGAAAAGCAAGGATGAAGGCGGAAGGATGAAGTATGAACATCCCGCCGATTCATCCTTCAGAATTCATCCTTCATCCTTGCTCTTGCTCCCGCCGCTCGCGTCCAACGATTTGTTGGCATCGGGGAGAGTTCTCACACGCGCGATGCCGTGGTGTAGTTCACTCAGTGGCGTTTGATGCCGGCTGCTTTCGCTGACTGCTCGCGAGCATGCCTCAATTTTTTGGCCAATTCTTGGGCGCGGTATTCAACCGGCTCTCTGAACTTCCAAGACTTAACCGGGTTAAGAATATATATTGGTCCCCCCATATTAGTACTCCATAACCGGTCGCCGTCAGCAGAAACGAGTCGGGCGGTAACGCTTATGTCCGCCGGACCTCCGTAGAACCCCGATCGTGAAACGGAAGTTGCGCCGCTTAGAATTGCGTCCGCCTCTTCGCGCTTCGCAACGACCACAAAGCCGTTCTCGGAAAGCTGATCTTCCAAAAGCAATCGAAAGCGCGCGGCCTCAGGCGACGTTCCCATGTCCTCTACGTAAATCTTCTGGACAAGGTGAAGGGCCATTGGCCGACCTTGTGAATGGGTTTTGGCTGAGACGTTCGATGGGATGACTGCTAGAGCCAAAAACAACGCGATGGTAAGTCTACGCATGTTACACCTCTTTTCAGTTGAGATCAGTTAACTGCAAGGGAGAGACGTGCTCGGAACATCACTTCCGATGTCGCAACGGTGCGTGCAGATGCCCTAACGCCAGAGTTGACGCGGCGGCGCGAATTCTTTTTCCCTTTGCCCTTTGGCCTTGCCCCTTAGCTCAGTCGCTCCCGCCGCTCGCGTCCAACGATTTGTTGGGTTGCGCCCGAAGTGATAACGCCAACTCGGCAAAGAGTCAATGCAGATGTCCGCGTCAACGAGCCGCGGCGCGGCGACAGATAGTAGCCCCGGGTGAGCGAGCGCAGCGAGCGTAGCCCGGGGATCAGCTCCCCTTTGATTCCAGCGCCGGCTTCAGCCGGCGAAACGTTGTGCGGCCGATCGAATCCGTGATTATTGCGCCCCTACAGGGCGCGGAAATCTTTTCTGACGTGATCCAGGGGTGGTGCGACCTTCGGTCGCTTACCCCTGGCTAATTTCTGCCACCGCTACGCGGTTCGTTGAGCAGTGAGGCCGAACGACAGAGTTGACGCCGCGGCGCGATTTCATTCAATCCCGATAACATCGGGACGGACCAGTCATGATACGAAACACGCTCTCCCGACACATCGGGACTCGCGTCCAACGAGTTGTTCGGCGGTGCGGTCAGGGAACAGCGATCTTCAACGCAAAACGAAATTAATGTCCTTAATGAAGTTCGCTTTGTTAGTGACCTTGCTGCCGCGCGCAGGAATCAGGTAGACGGAGCAATCTTTAGCCTCTCCCGAAACCTGGCACGAGCCCTTGAGTCTTATGCCCGCTTCGATGCACGGCGTGCTTGCGCAGTTTGTACCGATGACCCGATTGTCTATTTCTGGTTTGGCGGTCAGGACCAAATCCTTGAATTCGAGTTGATCCGAGTATTCTGCCTTGATGGAAACACCTGGTTCTGGTGCCACGCGGTCGTTGATGACCATGCTCCCGAAAGCGCCCGCCACGTATTCAAGATGCGACAAAGTTCTGTCCGCGTAAACAAATTCTACTTTCTTCCATTCTTGCGTTGAGCCATCTAGCAACGTTACAAGTGCGATGACCGATTTTGTTTCTGATGATTGCGTCTGCTGTTGAGCTTCAACTGGAGATACAAGCACAAAGCAAAAACAAAGAACTCTGAGAAATAGAGTTGTTTTTCTCATGGTTTTCTCCCTTCCGTGAGGAGTGCCAACAGCGTCGAACGGCGGAGTTGACGCGGCGGCGCGATTTCTTTTTCCCTTTGCCCTTTGCCCTTGCCCCTTAGCTCAGTCGCTCACGCCGCTCCGGTCCAACGATTTGTTGGGCGCTACCTTATGATCAATGTCAACCTCAAGACAAGAAGCCTCATTTTGCTTCAAAGTGTTTAGCAAGAAAAGAACTCAAGTCGTCGCCGACACCGATCGAACGATAGAGAATCTTTCCATCGCCACCAATTACATATACCGTCGGTAAAGTGTCCACATGATATGCTTTCGCTATGTCCTCACCTTTAAGGAGTAAACCATAAGTAAATCCTTGCGCCTTCATATAGGTCGTCGAATTACTTTCCTCCCAACAGTTCACACCAAAAACAATTAGATCGTTACTCGAATACTTTTCGTGCAATCGTTGTATCTCAGGCATGGTCCGAATACATGGCCCACACCAAGTTGCCCAGAAGTCCAGAACGATCACCTTCCCCCGATATTCAGACAGCGAGTGCGCTCTACCTTCGGCATCATTAAGTGTCCAGTCGGGAGCAAGATCACCAACGGCTAATAGCGTCAGCCGTTCCGGAGCGTGATACGGCTTGATCGCGTAACCCTTTGGAACACGAATCTGAAATGTCCAGTTACCCAAAAGAGGGTTGACTTTCAAGTTTGACAGAGTGAGCACGTTTGCGCCGTACCTACCGTTGTTGTCTATAGCAATTTGTTCAAGCTTGCGCGGCAAGTAATCCCTCACGCCAAAAAACCATCGTTCCCTTGTGATGCGTTTAGCATCGGGATACTCGAGGTATACGACATGGCATAAGACTCCGTTGACTGTGGTTCTGCCTTCGTATTCAACGACCGGCGCGGATAATTGTCGTTTGAACGGTTGGTCGAGGATGTATTCCAACATGAGCAGTGAGTAAGCTCCCCAACCGAAGAAACCAGTCACCACCCCCAAACTTCGTTCTGCCGGATCGTTTCCCGCGAGTGTCTTATAGATCACGGCCTTTTCGCTTGGTCGAACCTTCCTCATAGTCTTGCCGTCGAACGCGACCTGGAATGGTTGTGCATCCGCGCTGCCGGTTGCGAGAAAATCTCCTTGAGCTGACAGTCTTGCCTTCAAAGGATTATTGGCTTCGAGTCTACTCACTCTAACCCGGCCGCTGGATGTGGGGCTGTGGGTAGATAAGGAACCGGAACCTTGGTAAGTGGCTTCGTAAGACAAGCTCTGTATTTTGCGGATGGCTTGATCAGCCTCGTATAAGATCCGCTTTGGGTCGTCCGTGCCTGCACCTACGCCAGGACCAACCTGTTGAGCGTTCGAAAGAGGCGGAAAGCTGAAACTAATCGTGCTGACGAGTAAGGCAAGTAACGCGATGGGATTTGTTCTTTTCATGTAGCAATGAACGCAGTTCAATGAGAACCGTTCCAGACACTCCTCACCTGCCGGCGGAGCGCCCAACGGTTGAGTTGACGCGGCGGCGCGAATTCAATCAAGCATTGCCGGACCAGTCATGATGCGAAACACGCTCTCCCGATACATCGGGACTCGCGTCCAACGGTTTGTTATCCCGCGTCGCCCTCGCGAGCAATAAACCTAGCAGAGAACTAAAGCGCAGCCATTTGCATCGCTTGACCATGAAGCGGCGAATGGCGGGCGGTAGCTCGTGCAGTCCGATGCTATAGACAATCGCCACGTGCACCGTGCCGCTGACTGTGCCGGTGAGCGTCCGTGGCATTGGCTTTCCTTTTCCTGCTCCAGCCGCGCCGCGCTAATATAAGAATCTCTCACGAGACGGCGCAAGTTAATTCATTTCACTTTATATTCTCCCGAAGCCTATAATTTGCGCTGTTGCTGCTTTCCGTTTGCCGAGGCGTTCGTAAGAGCAGAGGGGCGCGTGATGATCTACGATCCCGACATGACTTTGCGCGACGCGCGGGCGCGTTATTTCGCGCTGAATAACTTCGGCGCGGACGGCGGGTACGATGAACGCTGGATCAAGGTCAAGGTGTGGCGCATCCCCGTCTGGCTGCCGAACACGCAGGGGCGGCGGCGCGCCGTCAGGCTGCACGACCTGCATCACGTCGTGACGGAATACCCTACGACCTGGCGCGGCGAGGCGGAGATATCGGCCTGGGAGGTCGCCTCCGGGGGCTTGCGCCGGTACTACGCGGGCTGGCTGCTCGATCTGTTGAACGTTGCGCAGGGGCTTATCGTCAACCCGCGCGGCGCGTTCCGCGCCTTTGTGCGCGGTCGTCGTTGCCGCAACCTCTTCGGCGCGACTTTCAACGACACGCTGCTCTCGCGCCGGGTCGGCGAGATGCGCCGCGAGTTGTTTTTGGAGAACGAAGGCGCGGAGGCGGGCGCGAAAGCGTCCGCGCGCGACGTGATCGCATTCGCCGCGTGGGCGCTCGCGAGCGCGGCGACCTACGCCGTGGCGGTCGGTGTGCCGCTCGCGCTGCCCTTGCTGTTCATCTACGCGCTGCTGCGGCTGACGGGCGTCTGGTGACGGCGACGCGTTTGGGGAGAGCGACGGCTGAGATTCCATTGGTTAAGTCTCTGCGAACCCGCTTGCCCGCGCGACGCGCCGCAGCGACAAGCCTCGCGCTGTTTGTTTTGGTTTTCAAAGAGCGAAGCGGGATAACGTCTGAGTTGACGCGGCGGCGCGAATTTATTCAAGCATCGCCGGACGAATCAAGTTGCGAAACATGCTCCCGCCGGTCGCGTCCAATGATCTGTTATGCGGTCGGTCACAGCAAAGCCGCTATGTTTTATCAAAACGCAACCTTCTCACACGCCCTGTGCTCAACAAGAAACCTGTCACACGCTTCTGGTCGTTACGGGTGAAGCGGATGATGCCGG
>DATBSG010000178.1:0-11805 GCA_036559945.1 Pyrinomonadaceae bacterium | reverse complement strand
CCTGCCTGCGGTTCACCGGCATCCCTGCCGGTCGTTAGGTTCGCAAACACTCGCAGTTCAAGAACAAATCCTTTAATCTCCCAATGTGGAAAAGTTTCACATTCGCGGCGGCGTGGCGCTGAAAGGCCGCGTCTCGATCAGCGGCGCGAAAAACTCGGCGCTGCCGTGCATGGCTGCGGCGATTCTCACTCCGGAAACAATCACGCTCCACAACATTCCATACGTTCGCGACATTATCACCATGCGGCGGCTGCTGGAAGATATCGGCGCGCATGTGCTCACGCCCGAGTTGCGCACGCACAAGATTTCCGCTGCCAATGTCGAGTTGATGCAGGCGCCATACGAATTGGTAAAGACGATGCGCGCGTCGGTGCTGGCGCTGGGGCCACTGCTCGCGCGTTTCGGAAAAGCGCGAGTCTCGCTTCCCGGGGGCTGCGCGATTGGCGCGCGACCCATCGACCTTCACCTGGCATCATTTTCGAAAATGGGGGCGGATGTTTTTCTCGAAGCCGGCGATGTGATAGCGCGCGCACCGCAGGAGGGATTGGTCGGCGCGGAAATTCAATTCGAAAAGATTTCCGTCACCGGCACCGAAAACGTGATGATGGCGGCGACGCTGGCGCGCGGCAAAACCGTCATTCACAACGCGGCGCGCGAACCTGAAGTACGCGATCTCGCCGAACTGCTGAACAAAATGGGCGCGCGCGTGCGGGGCGCGGGCACGCCTAAGATCGAAATCGAAGGTGTCGAAGCTCTCGGTGGCGCGCAGCACACAATCATCCCCGATCGCATTGAAACCGGAACGTTCATAGTCGCCGGGGCAATCACGAAAGGCGAACTCGAAATCAAAGACTGCAATCCGGAGCATTGCAATCGAATCATTGGCAAGCTGCGCGACGTTGGCGTGGAGATTGAGGAAGTCAACCAGAGCACGCTGCGCGTCAGCTACGCGAAACCGATTCGGGCCGGCGATCTAAAAACCGAAGAATATCCCGGTTTCCCAACCGACATGCAGGCGCAGTACATGACTTTGATGGCCCAGGCAAACGGACGATCAGAAATCACTGAGACGATTTTCGAGAACCGCTTCATGCACGCTTCCGAGCTGCAACGCATGGGCGCACGGATTCAAATCAGCCACGACAAAGCGGTCGTCGAAGGCCCGACGAACCTGATCGGCGCGCGGGTTCAGGCTTCCGATCTGCGCGCGTCTGCGTCGCTCGTGTTGGCCGGATTAATCGCGGAGGGCGAGACGATCATCGACCGCGTCTATCACATCGATCGTGGCTACGAAAAGATCGAAACGAAATTAAAAGCTGTTGGCGCGAACATCGAACGCGTGCGCGAATCGGTTACGTCACCGCTTACATCGGAGGACGGCGTAGCCGCCTGAGATCGTTTAACGTCTGTGCTATCATGCGCCTATGAGTGAGTCTGATTGTCTTTTTTGCAAAATCATCAACGGAACCGCGGCGGCAGATGTGGTGTTTCAAGATAATCGCTGTGTCGTAATTCGCGATGTCAATCCGCAGGCGCCGACTCACGTGCTCGTGATTCCGCGCGACCACCTGGAGTCTCTGGACGATGCGTCACAACGGGACGAGTTGCTGTTGGGCCACCTGCTGCGTATCTCGGCGAAGGTCGCGAACGATCACGGGTTGAGCGACAGCGGAGGGTATCGAACGGTAATCAATACCGGCAGCGGCGCAGGACAATCAGTTTTCCATCTTCACGTGCATGTCCTCGGTGGCAGAGAAATGACCTGGCCGCCCGGATGAGTGTCAGAACCGCCTGCGGTAGCGGGCGGTTGAAGTGATGATTTCTGCTTTGCCTGGATCAACCGCCCGCTACCGCAGGCGGTTCTGACTATCAGTCGACTACTATTCGCTGAATCCCCGCCGCTGCGGCGTTTCCGTCAGCCGCACCGGCACCGTCATGTGGCGTCCGTTACGCACGACTTCGATCTGCACCGTCTCGCCAACCTGATGCTTATCGAGCACACGATACAGATCGTCGCTGTTCGAGATCTTCTCTCCATCAAGGGCGATGATGATGTCGCCAAGTTCGATGTCACCGTCTTCGGTCTGAACCAAGCCGCGCAGACCTGCATTTGCCGCCGCGCCGCCGGGCTGCACGTTCCAGATCATCGTGCCGTAATCAACCGGTAGACGAACCTGCGCGCCGAGCGATTCGACATCGCGCGGCGTCACGCCCAGCTTGGGCCGACGCACGTATCCATTCTGCACAAGCTGCGGCACGACTCGTTTCGCGATGTTCACGGGAATTGCGAAACCCACGCCGGCCGACGCGCCCGAAGGCGATTCGATCTGTGAATTGATGCCAATCATCCGACCATGCGAATCGAGCAGCGGGCCGCCAGAGTTCCCTGGGTTGATCGAAGCGTCCGTTTGAATGGCGCCTTCAATCGGCCGACCGTTCAGGGCACGAATCGGCCGTTGCAGTCCGCTGATGACTCCAGTCGTGAGCGTGCGGTCGAGTCCAAACGGATTTCCAATTGCCAGGACTTTCTGACCGACAATCAGCCTATCTGAATCGCCGAGCGGCACTACCGTAATCGCTTCTGTAGGCTTTTCGATCAAGCGAATCACCGCAAGATCCGTATCCGGGTCGCGGCCGACCACTCTTGCTGGATAGTTCTTGCCACCGCCCAAGCTGACCGTCAGCTTTTGCGCGTCAGCAATCACGTGATAGTTCGTCAGGATGTCGCCTTGATCGTCAATGATCGAACCGGAGCCCGCGCCCTCTCTGGCTTCAGAAAACAGGCCGAAGAAGTCCCGCGCAATGGTTGTCGATTGAATGTAAACGACACCGGGCGCGATGGCTTTGTAGACTTCGATATTGTTTTGTTCGTCGCTGGCTGTTGATGGATCGGTGATGGACGCTGGCGAATTCACCGTCAGAGCCGAGCTAAATGGATTGAAATGCTGCGATAGTTGCTGGAATCCGAGAACCCCAGCCGAGGCAAACACGGCGGAAGCCAACGCGACTAACAAGATTTGACGGGCTGTTATGCGGTACATATTGCTAGATCTCCTCGTAAAAATGACGGAATTTGCGTGCTGCGCTTGAGATGCATTTGCTCAAGTTTACGTTTCCGCAGAGTCGTATTTGCAAAACGCGTCAAGAGCCCTAATGGTTCCGTTACTAGCGGCCTGCAAGCCGCCGCAGCCAACCTGGCGATTCCTGTTCCGAGGGCTTCTTACGAAAAGAACGAAAGGACAGTGTAAGGAAGATTGCTTACAAACGTGACCATTACGAGAGGTTTTGAGTAGCCCAGGGCCGAGAGACCGGTCGCAAAATGAGTCAACATGATTGCCCCGTAGACCATCAGCACCAGTTTCATTCCGCGCTGCGCGATAGTCAGATGCGAGCATCGGTAAAGCACATAAGCGGCGAAGGCGCCGATGGCAAGCTTTGTCAGCATGAAGGGCGCATCGCCAATTTGCATTAGCTGCGCCATCAAACCGTTTCCTTCAGTTGCGATGTCTGAGTGAACCCAGTAGAGGGTGAGTTGCGCGTCGAGCCAGTTAAGAAGAAAGAGCGTAATGCTTTTTGCCAAAGCTCCCATGTTTTTGAGGAGGGGCTCCCTCTCCTTTGCGTCAAAAATTGTTAAAGCTCGGCCCTTCCGAACTTCGAAACCCCGACTGGGTCGGGGTTTCGCCGTCCGTACGGGAAGAAACGAGACTCGCTTCGTGCTACCCGAATTAAAGTGTCAATTTCGCCTGACTTCCTACACGGCAGGCAAATACTTAGCTAAACGTTGCCGTTCTGACTTACTCTCAAATTTTTCGCAAGCCTAATATACGATTACATTACGCGCAACCCTGATGAAGGATTCAATCGCGAAAGTGCTTAATGAAGCCGGGGACGCTTTGCACAAGGCGTCAATCAGCGAACCTCGAATGGAGGCCGTGTCGCTGCTAATGCACGCGCTGAATGTTGCCCGCACGTTCGTACTTGCTCATCCGGAGCGTGAATTGACCGACCACGAGCTTCACAAATTCCGCGCGCTTGTGAGGCGACGGGCCACGCATGAACCGTTGCAATACATCACCGGTTTCCAGGAATTTTTCAATTTGATTTTTGAAGTGACTCCGGACGTACTCATACCGCGACCCGAAACAGAACTCATCGTGGAAGCCGCGCTGGATTTGCTGAAACAGGATCCGGCGCCGGTGATAGCCGACATTGGCACCGGTTCCGGATGCATCATTGTGTCATTGCTTCACGAGCTTAAGGGCGCGCGCGGAGTCGCCACGGACAAGTCCTTCGCAGCAATCAACGTTGCGCGGCGAAATGCTGAACGGCATTGTGTGGCAGGCCGATTTGAACTGATCCAAACGGATCTTGTCTCAGCACTCTCAGCGGTCGCCCACTTATCGATGATTGTTTCAAATCCACCGTACGTTCCGGCGGGTGAACTCCAACATCTCCAGCCGGAGGTGCGCGATCACGAACCAATGCAGGCTCTCGTCTCAGGCGACGACGGCCTTTCACACATTCGCGAACTGTTGCGGGCGACGCCGTTAATGCTTCGCGACGGCGGCTACTTTGTTTTTGAGATTGGATTCGGACAGGCAGATCGCGTCCGACAATTGATCGACGATCGTGTCTGGAAGTTGGTCGAGATTCGGAGTGACTTGCAGAATATTCCGCGAACCTTCGTCCTACAGAAGAGGTGACGTCACCTTGGCACGCTTTAGGTTCTCTGACACAGCAGAAGCTGGCGCAGCATCTCTCTGGCCGCGCCATTCCGCCACCCCCTGGCGCGTCAGACTGTAAATCAGCCGCCGGTTATCGAGAACTAGTTTGGCCCACGCGCGCTTACCCATCTGGGGAAAGTAGATGCCGCGAAAGATCAGCCTAGTGATGAAATGCATGATTCGATGATCGATTGGCTTATCGCTGATTGAGGCGATGGCCTGCTGATTCCGTTCAGGACTATACGAACGAGTCCAGGCTTTGTTTAACTCAGCGTGCGTGTCCGCAATGCTCATTTTCAAGGGCGTGTGGGCCATTTGAAACGGCGCGAAATCCAGCCAATGCTTCGGCCTCGTCAAGCGGTCGGCTTTAACCAGTCGTTCGAAGAGTGGAGTTGATGGAAAAGGCGTGAGCTGACCAAAGATCGGCAGGCCCGGCGGCCAGGACTCAATCTCTTTCAGCGTCCGATCGGCGACTCCGACTGTGTCGTTGTCCAAACCGAAGATGAATGAGGTGATGGCGTAGATGCCGCGGTCAGCGAGGCGGTTCAAAACGGCCGCGTACTCCGCCGGCTTATTGAAGTTCTTGTTTACGTCAGCCAGATTTACAGAGTCGATGGATTCCATGCCGATGAAGATCCACTTGCCATGCGAAGCGGCTATCAGATCAACCAACTCTTCGTCGCGCAGAAGATTGGCGCTGATTTGTGCCGTCCACGGCAGTTGCGCGTCGGCAGCAATGATGTCACGCAGCAGCGACTTGGTTCTCTTGATATTGATGGCAAAGTTGTCGTCAATAAAAAAGACCATCACCTGTTTGCGATTTTGGCGCGCGTGTTGCTTCAATCTGAGCAGTTCGTCAACGACGCTTTCGTTTGTGCGGAAACGAATCGAATCACCAAAGAAGCCTGTGACCGTGCAGAATTCGCAGCCGTACGGGCAGCCTCGGCCGGATTCAATCGGAATCATGTGAACTGATCCCCAGCCGGAACCCTGACGCTTTAACAGCGGCCGGATGACTCCGGGCACCAGATCGAACTGTTCCAAATCCATCTTGTCCCAGGGGATCTCGGGATAAGGCTTTAAGCTCGGCTTGCGCTCTTTTCCGGTTTCGTCGAGTGGCTCGTATATCTCTTTCAATTGCCCACGAGCCGCGTCGGCAACTATTCGTGGCCACGTCTCGTCCGCTTCACCGAGCGCGACCGCGTCTGCGTGCCGGGGGCCGCCATCACGTCCCAGGGCTTCGTCCGGAATTTCCGTGACGTGCGGGCCACCCATCACCACCGGGACGCCCGCCGCGCGAATCGCATCGGCCATGCGGTAAGCGCGAGCGATCATGCGCGTCATCGCTCCAATTCCGACCAGACCTATTTTTTCGCGGCGGATGTAGCGCACGAGCTGTTCCTCGTTCATCGGGCGCGCGTTGCCGTCAATCAGTAATACCTCGTGCCCCTCCGGCGTCAGCGCTTTTAGCAGGAACATCCAAAGATGGGGCATGAAATTGCGAGTGACCCCGTTATCAGGGTTGTAGAGTAGTATTCGCATTCGATCTCACGCGTCGGGCGCAATAACTAAGCCAACGGGCGGCAAGGTCCGTGTGCCAGCTGGCGCGACAGCAAAAGGGTTATGTCAAGAACCTCGGCACGCTTGGTTCGTCAGGGTAAAACCGGGGCGGACTATATCACATAAGTACGGCAGCGAACACAAGCGATTCCCCGCGGTGACATATTGCTTGGAAGCGAAGGAGACAGATGCTAGAATTCGCGCCGCTACTTACGACTACTCGGTAATCACGTTGCGGTTCAATGCTTTAGCGGAGGCCCCTTCATTGCGCTCACCGAAGATCGTTCTTACCGCCTCATCCAGCGAGGCCAGCGAATGGCGACACAGCATTTGGCAACAGATGTTGTCGGCGACGATTCCCGCAAAATACGGACATAAATTCATCAACCCCGATGCCCTGATAACAGAGTCCTGGCCTGACGGGCGCGCCAAGTACGTTCCCAATGGGCTGCGCATGGTCGAAACATTGCTGTTGCGCGAGTATTCGGAAACGGATGTAGTAGTCAGTTACGTCGAGAATCTTGACAAGTTCGTTGGTCCCGAAACCAAGCTCGTCGCGATCCATGCGCATAATCCGCTCGGCATTTCTTACGCCACGGATGTCTATTCAAAACTCGCCGGCGAAAACCTCATGCCGGTTAACGCGGCTGAGTTTCTCAAGATTGTCTCGCATCCAGTCATCACGAAGTACCGACCAAAGATCGTCGTGGGTGGTCCCGGCGCGTGGCAGCTTGAACGCGCGAATCGACTGGATGAATTCAAGATCGATTATTTGATCGATGGCGAGATCGAGCGGGTCTTCAGCGAACTTTTCCGGCGAATTATGTCGGGCGATCCGTCACTGCTGCGCATAATCAAACTCCCAAAAAACACGCAGCCGACCGTGGAAGAGATTCCGGTCGTTAAGCATCGATCGACCTTCGGCGTCGTCGAGATCACTCGCGGCTGTGGGCGCGGATGTCAGTTCTGCGGTCCCGCCACAAAGGTCGGACGATCTTTTCCACTCGATCATATTCTGCAAAGCGCCCAGGTGAACGCGCGCGAAGGCGCCTCCGAGGTGATGCTCGCGAGCGAGGACATGTTTCTCTATGAGCAACTACCGAACTTCGAAACCAATGTGCCGGCATTGGAAAAACTGTTCACCTCGGTAGCGGCAGTGCCAGGCATTGAAACGATTCAAACGTCGCACATCACGATTGCACCGGTCGTCAAGGACCCGACAATTATTGAGCGGCTCACGCCGTTGGTGGTTCCTTACTCGCATCTGCAGCACGAGGACTCGACCGATGCGAACAAGCGCATAGCCGATCCGATCATCGGGCTCGAGACGGGCAGCCCGCGTTTGTTCGACATTTTCATGAAGGGCAAGGCTTATCCGTATAAAGCGAATCAATGGCGCGACGTGGTGCTGAAGGGAATGGAGATTCTTAATAAGCACAACTGGTTTCCATTCTGTACTTTCATAATTGGGCTTCCGGGTGAAACTGAGCAAGACACCAAAGAATCATTGAACCTCTTGTTCGATTTGCGCGACGCAAAGGGAATGTTCGTGCCGACATGGTTTGTTCCGCTGGAGAACACACGCATGGAGAAGAAGTCGAGCGCAAAGTTAATTGAGATGACGGATCTCCAATGGGAATTCTTCTTCACGTGCTGGAAGTACAATCGCGAGTTCTATGCCGCCGATAGAAGTCAATACAAATGGTCACTCGGCGTGCCGCTCTACTATCGAATGCTCGGCCGACGGCTGTTCGGCCAGGGAATCAAGTACCCGCTGTGGCGTTTCGCCGGATGGCCCGATCGGTTCATGCGCAAGCACCTTTACCTTGATTTCACCGGTTACAAACGCAACAGAACCCTGATGCGGGCGCCCGTCGATCAAATAACACCAGGCTTTAGGAGCGTTCGTGATCATGGATTGAACATGGTCGACGCCAGCCAGTTAGTAAGCCTGGCCTCGTCCCCAAAAGCCGACGCCGTCCCCGCAACCGGCTAGCCTTTCGGGACAAATATCGCGCTAGATAAAAACTTTGCTATTGACAGCGGCGGCCGCGGTGCATTAGATTGCGCCTCGAGTTCTCACCCTCGGGCCGGGGAGGTGGCACCTAACCGTGATGCCGCAAATTCACGGATGCTGGCCCTCGGTAACGCACCCAGCACACGGCGGGACCTGAACAGTTCCGCCGTTTTTGTTTTCGAACGAAAAGTCTGGAAGAATCGTGACCCAATCAGTGCCTTGTCTTTCCTCTTCAACCATGACAGAGTGCGGCCCATGTCATTGCGACTAGCGAAACAGTCAGCGAAGGCGCTATGCCTGTTGGTGCTGGTGATAAATTTTGGCTGCGGCAAGTTCGCCAACCGTGCCGTTCCGACCCTCACGTTATTCAAGGTGAAGTCTCCCGACAGTTTGCCTGAATTCCCTGCCTCGGCACAGCCGGTGAATTTGGGTTCGCTGTCTGTGCGGGCCGTGCCGCTACTCACGGACGAAGAAACTCAGGAGCTATTTGAAGCGAACTTGCAGCTTGCAGGCGTGTTGCCGGTCAGGCTTGAGATGACGCATAACAGCGGCGACCTGGTTGAACTAAAGAAGATCAAGTTCAGGCTGCAAGATGAATCGGCCGCACAGTGGAAGTCGATCTCAGCCAAACAAGCGGTTTCCAGAATCCTCAGAGTCAATGGCGTGTTTGCCTACAATCCGCATGCCCGCAAAACTTTTGACGAAGATGTTCGCTCTTACGAATTCAACTTGAAGACTCCTCTAACTCACCAAGAACGACGACGTCAGGGCTTAATCTTTTTTGTAACTGCCGACAAGCAACCAGTGTCATCGCCACACGGTCTGATGCTCGAAATTGAGGGACTCTCCCAACCGGTTTCGTTAAAACTCCAGTGAATCTCAGCGCGCGATAACTTGGCCCCGCGTCAAGTTAGTCGATTAGACTTTCCTGCATCTCTTCGCTACGCTTTTCTTCCCCTACAATTCATCTAATCACGGAAGGACTAATCAAATGGCTCCAGAAGCACAAACGGGAAAACAACCGACACCGGCACTTTTATTCGACACACTGAACGCATATCAAAGGACACAGGCAGTCAAGGCAGGCATCGAACTGGAATTGTTTACCGCTATCGCCGAAGGTAATCGCACGGCGAAGGCCATTGCCGAAAGATGCGACGCGTCCGAACGCGGCACGCGAATCCTCTGCGACTTTCTGACGATCAGTGGCTTCCTGACCAAGGAAGGCAGCAACTATGCATTGACACCTGATGCGGCAGTGTTCCTCGACAAACATTCGCCGGCATACCTGGGGACAGTCACCGAATTCATCTTATCGCCACACCTGGTCGACAACTTCGACTACCTCACTGAGGCTGTGAAGCAGGGTGGCTCAGCCGGCAAGACTGAATCGCTCGCGCCGGACCATCCGATGTGGGTCAGGTTCGCGCAGGCCATGGCGCCGATGATGGCCATGCCGGCACAGTTGATTGCACAACTCATCGATCCAAAGGGCGACAAGAAAATTCGCGTGCTCGACATCGCTGCGGGTCACGGATTGTACGGACTAGCATTTGCGAAAAAGAATCCGCAAGTGGAAGTAACGGCCGTCGATTGGCCCAATGTCTTGGAAGTCGCGAAAGAAAATGCGCAGACCGCGGGGGTTGCGGATCGTTTTCACACCAGGCCGGGAAGCGCGTTCGACGTCGATTACGGCACCGGGTATGACATCGTCTTGATCACGAATTTTCTGCATCACTTTGATAAAGAAACGTGCGAGGCGGTGCTGAAAAAGGTTCACTCTGCGCTTGCTGATGGCGGCCGCGCTGTGACCCTGGAATTCGTGCCAAACGAAGATCGCGTGACACCGCCGCAGGCTGCGGCCTTCAGCATGATGATGCTTGGCCTGACGCCGTCCGGCGACGCCTACACGTTTGCAGAGCTGAATGAGATGTTTCGCAACGCCGGCTTCGCGCGCAACGAGATGCAGGATCTACCGCCGACGATCCAGCGAGTGGTGATTAGCTACAAGTAATCTTGGCGTTAGAAGCCTCGAGCAAGTGCAAGTCTTGGAGAATTCCGCTTGAATCCGCAGATTGTGCAGATTACCCAGATTAGGAATTAGCGAATTCACTCTGCGAAGTCTGCGGAATCTGTAGATGATCCATTCGCTCCGCGCACTCACAAGCGCGAATAGGTCAATCCCGTCTGGCCCTGATATTTGCCGCCGCGATCTTCGTAGGAGGTGTCGCAGTCTTCGTCGGATTCAAAAAAGAGGACTTGCCCGATGCCCTCGTTAACATAGACGCGCAGCGGAAGGTCGGCGAGATTTCCCAGCTCAATCACCAGCCGCCCCATCCACCCGGCTTCGAGGGGCGTGGTGTTGACGGCCAGTCCCGCGCGCGCATATGTGCTCTTACCCATACAAATCCCGGTGACGTTGCGGGGCATCTTAAACGTCTCGACGGTGACGCCCAGCGCGTACGAGTGCGGCGGCATCAGGTAGTACTTCGATCCATCATCGGCGGTGCGCAGCGGCGGCTCGACGAGAGAGCCTTCATCGAAATGTTTTGGATCGATCTCGCGTCCGTGAATCGGCGAGAAGACGCGAAAGCCATCGTCGGCCAGGCGCATGTCATAGCCGTAACTCGACGCGCCCGCGGAAATGATGCGCGTGCCCGCGACTTCGCGTATCAGTCGCGCTTCGAATGGATGAATCAGTTGCGCCTCTTCCGCCATGCGGCGAATCCAGCGATCAGATTTAACGGTCATAAGAAATAGGTCTGGCGTCCGGAGTCTGGAGTCTCTTTTTAAGAGCGCGCCAGCATATAACACGAGTAGCGCAAGTTGCCAACTTGCGCCACACTATTTGCATGCGCCTCGTTGTTCTCGGCTCAGGCACATCTGTTTTTCACCCGCAACGCGCGGCGGCTGGTTTCTGGTTGGAAACTGAGCGCGGCTCACTGCTGCTCGATTGCAGCGCCGACGCGCCGCATCGCATGGCCGAAGAAAAACTCGATTGGGCGAATCTCGATGCAATATGGATTAGCCACCTGCACTTGGATCACTGCGGTGGATTGGCATCGTTTCTTTTCGGAATGAAGTACGCACTGCAAACGCAATCGCGAACGAAGCCGCTCCGGATTCTTGCTTGCGCAGGCGTCGAAAGGCTTCTGAAGGCGATTGACGATTCGCATGATTTCAACCTGTGCAAGTTGCCGTTTCCGCTCGAATTGAAGGAGATATCCACGGAAAATACCGATGAGTTCGACATCCTGACAGGGTGCAAAGCGCGAGCGTTTTCCACGCCACACCGGCCTGAGAGCCTTGCGCTGCGCGTAGCGGACGAGCGCGGTACGACGCTTGTTTACACTTCCGACACAGGCTTTTCGCATGACGTCGCAGAGTTTGCGCGCGGCGCGGATTTGCTCGTTCTCGAATGTTCTTTTTATCGCGACAAGCCGATACCGACGCATCTCGAACTCGCGGAAGCGATGCGCATCGCCACGATTGCCGAGCCACGCA
>DATBSG010000177.1:0-4638 GCA_036559945.1 Pyrinomonadaceae bacterium | reverse complement strand
CGTCGAGCCGATCGAGCTTTCGCAGGCGGCACTCGACAGGATTGAGAATCTTTGGCGGGCGCTGCGCTTCCTCGACTCCAAAGAGAATTACCAGACATCGAAGGACTTCTCGCACCTGGGCACGTATAAATTGCGAATGGCCGACGGCGCGCGTCATCGTACGGCTGAATTCAATTGGAGCAACAACTCGGACGCGTGGACCCTGGCCCAGGAATACCGGCGCGTCGCCGATCAGGCAATCTTCATTTTTGACATCAATGTAGCGCGCGAGAACCAACCGCTGAACACGCCCGGGCTGCTCAGTCAATTAGAGTCGATGTACTCCCGCAATGGCCTGTCGGATCCGAAACAGCTGGTGCCGCTTTTGAAAGAACTCCGCACGGACGAACACATCCCGCTCATCGCACGCAATCATGCGGACAGACTGTTGAAGAAAATAGAAAAGTGATTAGGGACAATTGCGCGGCGACCCGCTTGACGGAACGTTGGGTTGCCGGCGAAAGGCGTCGAAATTTGGCGCGAAGATGTTCTTGCAACTATGTGCAAAGGACGTCCCTCGTAAAGGAGAAGGCGCGTTACGCGGCGGGTCGAGGATTTCCTCTTTAATGGCGACGACGAACCAGCGTGTCGCTGAACCGATATTTCTTTTCAGCGGAATCCGAAAATTCATTTCATTAAGATCTCGCGTTTCACCGGGACGCATCACGATACCGAGACTAATCGGCTGCGCCAGTGTCTTGATATTCCACTTCCCGTTGACCGATTCACCAGCAAGCCCAAAGGTGATTTCGACAATGCCTCGCCTTCCTTGGTAGGGACAGTCCTCGTTGACGTGCAGTGTGCTGGTTGTGACGTGGACGGTGATGATATCGTCTTCGATGCGATAATCGCCGACAAACTCGCCTTGAACGCCGAAAGCTGTTCCCATTGATGAGAGCACAAACGGGCGATCACCAGCGCCGGACTGCGCGCGAACCAACGGCGCTGCTGTCGGCGGGAAAAGGACGACCGCCATCGCCGCTACGACATAGAGTCTTCGGGCAGGCTGAAACATTCGTTTTAGTTGGTAAACGCCGAAAGTGAGGTTTACTCCAGAGAGAAGTGATTGAGTTATCTCGCTGCAGCCAATTCACTAAAGTCAATCAGCCGGTTTTCGGCCCAGAAGCGATCTTCACCTTGTGAGTTCGCAGAGACGAACGCGACGTGGCCGCCGCAGCCCGTCACAACCAGCAGGATGTTTGGATTGTTCGTCACCGCCGCGTCGCGCAAGGGTGAAACCGGGATGAACGGATCGTCGGCCGCGTGAATGATTAGGGTCGGAATCCGAATGCGATCCATGACCGGAAGCGCGCTCGCCTTTGCGTAGTAATCATTGACGTTGGCAAAGCCGAAGGCCGGCACTATATACCGGGCATCGTATTGCTCGATTGTGCGAATGCTCCTCAATCCCGCAATATCGTAGTTGTCGGGAAATAATTTCTGTTTCGCCTTAATTCGGCGCTTCAGGTAGTAAAGAAAATCCTGTTGATAGATCCAGTTGCGCGGCTGCATCAGCAAATCACAACCGGCGCGCAGATTGATCGAGGGCGAAACCGCGCACACGCCTTTCAATTCCGGAGGCGGAAACTCGCCGTATTCGCCAGCGAGCTTTAGCACTTTGTTCCCGCCGAGCGAGAATCCGGCGATGACGATTTGTGGAAGCCGATCTTCATTGATCAATTCGTCAAGAACCGCCCGCAGATCTTCCGTCATGCCGCCGTGATAGAGCGTCGGTGTCAGATGTTCAGTCCCGCCGCAATTCCGAATGTTCACGCGCACGACGTTAAGGCCGGCGCGAAAAGCCTTCGCGGCGGTCGTCAGCATGTAAGACGAGGCAACTGAGCCTTCCATGCCGTGCCACATGACCAGCGTCGCATGCTCGCGCGCCTCGGGCTGCCAACGACAACGCGCGAGAACTTTCGTGTCAGCCGCGACGGCAAACAAACGCTCTTCGTCCCTCGTTTCATCGCGCAGGCGCAGCCGCGCCGGCCACAGATACGCGCCAATTGTCTGCGCGTCACCTTTGGTAAGCAGGCGATGAGGTACAAACGCCTTCGCGTTGATTTTGGCGGCTGCCTTGGCCAGAAGTGAAGAGATGGCGTCTTGCGAAAGTTGTTCGTCGGTGAGATCGGCAATCATTTGAATGTGATGATGACATCGACCGTTTGTTTTTGCATGTTCGGTTTGGTGCTAACTTCGAACTTCGATCGGAGGCCGGTGCGCTGCGCGAGGCTGCTGACGAAGGGCCGAATCACATTTGAGCGGAATTGATCCAGATACGAATCGTCGAACACTGCGTTGGGGGCTAATGTCCATTTGCTCTTGAGTTGTCGCACATCAGCAGGCGAGACGCCCGTGACGGTCAAAGCGCCCATGCGGTACTGCTGGCCTTCGCGCACCGTAAACTGATAGTTCACGCGACGATTCGCCGCGTCGCGCATGGTCGACTCAGTGATCTGCGCGTTAATGTATCCTTTGTGAGCGTAGGCTTTGCGCACCGCGTCGAGCGCCTGATCGGTTTTTGCGCGAGACACCGAATCGCCGGCGCGCAGCGCGAATGCGCTGGCTAACTCCTGATTCGAGAGTGCGACATTGCCGCCCCAAACAACTTCTCCAAGCGCATCACCTGGTGACGCAGTGGGAGGCGCGGCTTTTTCAGCCACTTCGAAGACTACTGTAGAGTCGATGTCGGCCGTGTTTACTCGATAATTCACGCTCGTGAACCAGCCCGAACGCATCAACTTGTCCGCCGCGGCATCAATCGTTCGGGCATCAATCAGGTCGCCGACTTTGAGGCCGCTGGTGGCGATGACTTGATCGGGCGACAACTTTTGCAGCCCAACGATTTCGACTCTTCGTAAAGTTGTCTTCTCCTGCGCGCTACACTTCGGCGCAAAGGCGATTAGGACAAAGACGGTGACCGCGGCAAAGCGAATCAGGTTTGGGCGGCGAAGATTTTTGGGGGTGGCTATACGCACGCTGTTGACTCCCGCGTTTTGCTAACGCAAGCTTCGAGCACGATTCTAGCTGTTAAGGTTCACGCATGGAAGCGAAGCGCAACCTCCGCGCGTTAGGAATGCCGGACGCCAGTCGCCGCGACGTCATACTGAAGTGTTGGCAGGAATTGGATCGGGCGGCCGTTGACGCGCGCGTTCTCGGGGTCATTCAGGAGCGGCTGGCGGACGAATTTGATGAAGTGTACAGCCCCGCAGTCATTGCGCGGATACTGGCCGACGAAGGAGCGGAGATGCGACACCCGGAAGTGATCGAGTCTGACGCGCAGTGGCGTCAGCAGCAGATCAAACTTCATTTATCTACACCTTCGGAAGAGGCTCTCGCAATCGTCGATGAACCGTTGACCTTGGCCAGCGCCGAACATCTAATTGAAAAGTTGGAACGGCTTAGAAGTCAGGCCCAAGCTTCTTCAGTTCAGCATCTGCGGGACATTGCGATCGATGCAAGAAAACGGGCGCAACTTCTCGCAAAAAAACTAACGTACACTTCCGCTCAACGTGCTGAACAGTTGGAGATTGCCGAATGGCTCGGAGTGTGGATCAAAACGCCAAAACTTTTCCACGACTGGCTTGAGCTGCGGAAACGGTCGGAGGATTTCACCAGAAAGTTTTCCGAAAGAGAGTGACTCCTTAGGAGTCAAATGCTTATAGCTGGCGACGAACTGATGATGCCAGCTCCGTAGGAGCGAAATGTGCTAAGGATGTTGATTGGATGAACCGGAAGCCACATACGCTCCTAAAGGAGCTTGCAAATCTTACTCGCGCCCAAGTCTATAAACATTTCGTCCCTCCAGGACTAAGACTCGACTTCACCCCTTAGGGAGATCATGCGTGAATCTTCGGCACTGCATTCAACGGATGCGCCTGCTGATAGGCATGGGCCAAACGAAAAAGCATTCCTTCACTCCAGTATGGCCCAAGCAGTTGCAAACCGATCGGCAAACCTTCCGATGACAGTCCACACGGCACACTGATGCCGGGAATGCCCGCGAGATTAGCGGTGACGGTGTAGATATCGTTGAGATACATTGCTAGCGGGTCGTCCACCTTCTCGCCGAAGCGAAACGCAGGGGTTGGCGCTGTCGGCGTGAGGACCGCGTCGCACTTGTCGAAGGCCGTAGCGAAATCCTTTCTGATCAACGTGCGAACTTTCTGCGCTTTTGAATAGTACGCGTCGTAATAACCGGCCGACAGAACGTATGTGCCGAGCATGATGCGGCGCTTCACTTCGGGACCAAAGCCTTCGTCGCGAGTCTTCCGATACATTTCGCGCAGCGTGGGCGCTTCTTCGGCGCGAAAGCCGTAGCGGACACCGTCGTAACGCGCCAGGTTTGATGAAGCTTCCGCTGTCGCGATGATGTAGTAAACGGCGATTGCATATTTCGCATGCGGCAAGTCGACCTCGACAATTTTCGCACCGAGATCGCGATAAGCGTCGATCGCTTTTTCGATCGCCGTGCGGACCTCTTCGTCCAGCCCTTCGCCCAACAATGTCTGGGAAACGCCGATGCGAAGCCCTTTCACGTCCTTTTCCGTCTCGCCGATGTAGTTCGGCACGGGCACGTCCGCGGTCGTCGCGTCATGC
>DATBSG010000176.1:0-2109 GCA_036559945.1 Pyrinomonadaceae bacterium | reverse complement strand
TGCCATCCGGTTATCTTTGTGGTCTTTGCTTCCAGTTCCTTGTAGATGGTGAAGAAGTGCTCAATCTCCAGCAGCAAATGCGGGTAGAGCTGCTCGTAATCACGCACGTCATTGAGAACCGGATTGCTTGTTCCCACGGCCAGAATCTTTTCATCTTCTCTTCCCTGGTCAACCATCTCCAGCATTCCGATCGGCCGGACGGTCATGAGACAACCAGGAAAACTCGGCGCATCGACCAGCACAAGCACGTCAAGCGGATCGCCGTCGAGGCTGAGCGTGCTCGGAATGAACCCGTAGTCGCCCGGATAATGCACCGGTGAATACAAAGTCCGATCGAGCCGAAACACATTGAGCTGCTTGTCATATTCGTATTTGTTCGTGGTGCCACGCGGGATTTCAATGACAGCGTTTACTTCATCGGGCGCGCCGTCGCCGGTTGGCAGCGAAAGGTAGTTCGTCATGAAAGGCTGTATTTAACTTTCAGGTCGTAATCTGAAATCGCCAGCAGTCGTAGCTGAAAAATCACAGTGATGGACGTGCGACGCTGCGTTGGTTCTCGATGGCCTCCTGACAAGCCGCGTCGTAACGCGCGGTCGGCAACGCCTCGAGACGGCGCTCCTCGATTGATTTGTTGCACCTAACGCACCGTCCGTATGACCCTTCCTTGATCCGCAGCAACGCCTGATCGATGTCGGCAATCATCTGCGACTCGCGCTCGCCAAGCTTCAAACCTAACTCGCTGATAACGTCGCGCAGTGAAAGGTCGGCGCTCTCTTTCGCGCCGTCGCCGGCCATGTCGATGGCATTCGCTTGTTCGTCGCTTACTTGTCGCGCGTGCCGGCGCAATTCTGCGAGCAAGAGTTTTTTGAAATGTTCCAGCTTGGCCGCTTCCATAGTGAAAGTTCGGGTGGACGTTCGATTCGATCGCTTTCGGGGGAACTCGGATTATATATCCCGCGGCAGTAACGCGGCAAAAGTGTTCGCTCGTTGTTAGTTCCTAATTTGAAATTCTCGGCTTGTCCTCTGCGATCTCTGCGCCTGCCTTGGGCCCTTTCTCTGCGGTAAATGCTTTTCGACGTTGGTTAACCACAGAGGAACGCCGAGGTTTTCGCAGAGGGAGGCAGAGGAAAGTGCAATTAGAACACTTCCGGCTCGTTTGCGGGCGTTCGCCTATTATGCTTTGATGCTGACTTCGTTTTTTGATCGGAATGACGCTCATTGTCACCTTGCTGATCGCGGCCCTGATTTTTGTCGTCGCCGTGCTCTATTCGACGGTCGGCCATGCCGGCGCATCAGGATACCTCGCGGCCATGGCGCTGTTTGGCATGGCGCCGGCCGTAATGAAACCGACGGCGCTCACGCTGAACATCATTGTGGCCGCTGTAGGGACATTCAGGTTCATTCGCGCCGGTTTCTTTTCGTGGCGCACGTTTTGGCCATTTGCAGCAGCTTCCATTCCCGCGGCATTCGTCGGCGGTTGGCTGACGTTGCCCGCGTCGATTTACAAAGCAATCGTCGGAGTCGTTTTGTTGTATAGCGCTGTCCGGATCTTCTTCAGCGCGAAGACAGGGCATGATCACGAGACGCAAAGTGTTCCGGTCGGTGCGGGACTGGTGTGGGGCGCGGCGATTGGTCTGCTTTCGGGTCTGACTGGCGTCGGCGGTGGAATCTTTCTGAGCCCGCTGCTGCTGCTGATGCGTTGGGCAAAGACCAAAGAAACGTCAGGCGTGTCGGTGACCTTTATTCTGGTGAACTCGCTAGCCGGGCTTCTCGGTCATGGCCTGGTTGCGCATTTCGCCGCCGTTTCGACTTTGCCGCGCGCAGCATTTGTTTGGGCTCCGGCAGCGCTGGTCGGCGGCTTTATCGGCACGGAACTGGGAACGCGGCGACTGCCGATAGCCGGCATCCGGCGCTGGTTGTCTCTGGTGTTGGTGATCGCGGGATTGAAACTGTTGAGCGAAGTTATCCTTGCGCTTCTCCACAGATAAGCTCCGCGGCCAGAAGAGGAATCGTCAATTCGTGGTGGCCCGTAATCGCGTAACCCTGACCTGCACCATCAGCCGTCGGCCGCCGCACTACGTTCGTGAGCGGGCGATACGATTGAATGAA
>DATBSG010000175.1:0-1861 GCA_036559945.1 Pyrinomonadaceae bacterium | reverse complement strand
CTGACTTTGGATCATTTGCGCGCAGGCTTTGCGCCGGCCGATCCGCAGAAGCAACAAAAGTTCGATAGCCTCACGAGTCAGTTGAAGACTGAAGTCGCACGCATCAACACCCGCATCACAGAGTTTCTGAACTATTCGCGTCCGCCGAAACTCGAGCCGCACCTGCTGAATGTCGGCGACGTGGCGCGTGAAGCGCTGCGCACGGTTCAAGTGCAAGCCGCAGAGAACAACATCGAAACAAAGGTTGAGGAAGTTGGCGGCGCACATTCGGTAAATGCCGACGCTGAGTCAATCCGGTCGGCGCTGACTAATCTGGTAATCAACAGCTTGCAGGCGATGGACGGCGAAGGCGGCAAGATTTCGATCGTGGTTTCGGGCGGGGAGAATGGCCAACGAGTGCGCATCGATGTCTCCGATAACGGTCGCGGCATCAAACCGGAAGACATCTCGAAAATTTTCGAGCCGTACTATTCAACGAAAGACACTGGAACCGGGCTTGGGCTCGCAATCGTGCGAAAGGCCGTGGACGATCATCACGGCACAATTTCAGTGAAATCAAAGGAAGGAGAAGGCACGACATTTACGATCACGTTGCCCGTGTCTTCTGCTGAGGTTTAGAAGCGGGCTCCTGTCCGCAGCAGATCATCATGCCACGCAAATCAATTCTCGTCGTTGACGACGACAAACCGCAACGCGACATCCTTCAGGAAATTCTGACTGATGCCGGCTACGACGTAACTTCGGCGGCTTCTGGTGAAGCGGCTTTGAAGTTCGCCAAGGAACGCAGCTTCGATCTGGCACTGACAGATTTGAAGATGACCGGCATGGACGGCATTGAGTTGCTCCAGCAGTTGCTGGGGATGGACAAGTCCATTGTAGTGATTCTGTTGACGGCGCATGGCACCATTGATTCCGCCAAGGAGGCTTTGCGCCGCGGCGCTTTTGACTATTTGCAAAAGCCGTTCGAGCGCGATGTGCTGCTCGGCACGATCAAGCGCGCGCTCGGCACGCTCGACAAGATTGACGTCGAGATTCTTTCCGCCTCGCCAAAGATGGAAGCGGTGAAGAAGATGATCCTCAAGGTCGCGCGTTCCAGCTCGACAGTTTTGATTCGGGGCGAATCCGGCACCGGCAAGGAGCTGATTGCGCGCGCGATTCACAATCAGTCGCCGCGCGCATCTGAAATGTTTCAGGCAGTTAACTGCGCTGCAATCAACGAGAACTTGCTTGAGTCAGAATTGTTCGGGCACGAAAAGGGATCGTTCACCGGCGCGCACGCGGACAAGAAAGGTTTGTTCGAAGTTGCGGATCGGGGGACGCTGTTTCTCGATGAAATTGCCGAACTGGACGTCAGCATGCAGGCAAAGCTCTTGCGCGCTTTGCAGGAACGCAGGATTCGCCGCGTTGGCGCGACGTATGAAATTCCCATGGACGTTCGCGTCGTCGCCGCGACGAATCGAGATCTGCGCGGGATGGTTGCCGATGGACGCTTTCGCGATGACCTTTACTATCGCATCAACGTTTTATCCATCGATGTGCCGCCACTGCGTGAGCGACGCGAAGACATTCCTGTTCTGATCGACTTCTTTCTGAAAAAGCATACGAAGAATACTTCGCGACTGGTGCGCGGACTAACCACTGAGACGAAACGGATGCTTCAGGATTACGGCTGGCCGGGCAACGTGCGGCAGCTCGAATCGGCGATCGAGCGCGCGATCCTTCTGTGCGAAGGCGACATGATCACGCCGGAAGACCTGCCCACCGAAGTTCGGCAGGAGTCACAAAGCGTCACCACCGGCGGTTTCAAGCTCCCGCCCGAAGGGATTAACTTTGAAGACGTCGAAAAGAACTTAATCCTCCA
>DATBSG010000174.1:0-12559 GCA_036559945.1 Pyrinomonadaceae bacterium | reverse complement strand
ATCAACCGGCATTCGAGAAGGGAAAAAACTTATGCAACCCAATGAAGAGAGAATACAGAAGCACGTCGTCGTCAATAGCCCTTACCAGCGAAGTGAGGTCGTAACTGAAAGAACACAAAGCGGTCCGCGGGAATCACGCGTTTCAACGGGTACGATAGCCATAATTGCGATTCTCGCGATTACCGGTATCGCCGTGGTGCTCTATTTAGTCAGTAACAGAAACGCAAATGAGGGAGCCAACCGAAACGCTAATTTGGAAGCGGCCAGCCAGACGAACAATCAACAGCCGGCGACGACGATAATTCAACAGCCGGCGCCGCAAGCGCCCGTGATCATTCAGCAACCGGCTTCTGGCCAGCAGGCACCTGTAATTATTCAACAGCCGAGCCAGAGAGACAGCGCGAGCGATGATGCAAACATGCAGGAAGTCGCAACCAAGAGACTGGCTGAGGAGACGGATATGAATTCAGTCTCAATAACTATTACAGACGCGCGCGCAGTCTTGACTGGCAGCGCCAACTCGGCCGCCACCAAGGCGCGGGCTGAACGTTTGGTGAAGGCAGTTCGAGGCGTGAAATCAGTGGACAACCAGATCGTCGTTTTGGGCGATTAACCAGTCCGTTCATCGCTGAGTCCTAGAACGGCTCGGGCTTAACAAAGGAGAGTGCAAAATGTTGTGGACAATCATCGTGATCCTGGTGATCTTGTGGTTACTGGGGTTCCTCGGTCACTTCGGTGGCAACCTAATTCACATCTTAATCGTGGTCGCAGTGATCATCTTGATCTACAACCTGGTTTCCGGCCGGCGCGGTTAATTCAAACGCAACCGCAAGACGGCACGCGAGGGAAAACTCTCGAAGAGCGGCGAGTGTGGTTTCGCTTCGCTCAAGCCCGAGCGCGGCAGCTGTTATCGATGTAAGTCGATTAACTCAGAGGAGGCGACTATGAGTGAGAACCAAAAAACAAATGCGGATGCGAATTCACGCGAGTTTAGACGGGGAGTTGAAGCTGGAATCAATTCCGAAGACACGAAGTACTGGCAAGCCGGTTACGAACTTGGTCAAGAGTTGGGCGATCGAGAGACCAAAGAACCGGTTAAAGAAATCATCCACACGGAGGCCGACGCTCCACTCTTCCTGATAGACACTCTGGATGGTCACCCGGGCGCCGCCGCCCAGGACGAGAAAGATAAGAGCGCGGAATAGCTTGTCGAGCTAGCGCCCGCATGGGCCGTTCTCAAATCTGTCTTGAATTCAAAACTGTGCCGGTAGCTTTCCTGTCTTGCTTCGATCTCGTTCGTCAGGGACATTTCTCCGACTAAACTCTCAGACGCGGCTACAAATCTTATCTGTCAGATTTAGGTGGTAGTCCGCGTTTCTGACTCGTCGTGGCAAGCGTTATTTCCGGTTGCTCACTGGGCTACCTGAAAGTTGCAGCGAAACTTAGTCAGCGACGTGCCATCCCGGATGCAATGTTGTGACGGAGGTAATTATGAAGCGAAAGAAAAGCAGCAAGCTTAGCCAGATCCTCGAGCGCTTCTCGCTTAAGGCGACAAAAGCTACCGGGACGTCAATGTCGTTCATTCTGCTTTGTCGGTGATTATTGTTTGGGGTTTGACCGGGCCGTTGTTTCGCTTCTCTGACACCTGGCAACTTGTCATAAACACCAGCACGACGATAGTAACCTTCCTGATGGTCTTTCTAATTCAGCGTACGCAAAACAAGGACGCGCAAGCTATTCACCTTAAGCTCAACGAAATAGTTGCCGCGTTGGAAGGTGCGAGCAATAACTTAATCGATGTCGAAGATCTTACGGAAGAGGAAATCGGAACGCTGCACAAGCACTATCAGAAGCTGGTCCAGATGGCCAAGAAGGACATCAAGCTAACCCAGAGCCACTCAGTCGAAGAAGCTGAAGCGCGGCACAACCTCAAGCATAGTAAGCATCGGCACCCAACAGCGTAGTGGGTAGATTTGCCGGATTGAGGACAAACCGATGGGCCAATCGAAAATCGAAGTCTTCACCGCAATGCTCGCCGAGCAGCCGGAAAACGCCATGATCTGGTACGGCTTGGCGGGTGAACAATACAAATTGGAGAACTGGGCTGAGGCAGCGAAGTCTTTGCGCCAGGTCGTGAGCCTCAACCCGGATTACACGGCCGCCTATCAGATGCTCGGCACGGTTCTGGCTAAAATGGATGACCTTGCCGGGGCACAACAGGCCTGGAGAGATGGCATCGAGGCCGCGGGTCGTACGGGCGCGTGGAAGGCCGGGCAACATATGCAAGCCTTATTGGCGGGAGTTGCCGGCGCCAATGAGGTTCTCTGCCCTGACTAGAGGGGCAGTTGCTTACTTCCGAGATCCGGAAGCCGTTTTCACGGTTGCAGGTTCTTCCTGGTTCGCTTCCTGATTCGGCGATTGCTGGAGCCTTTGCTCATCGTCTCTGCCGAAGGACAACCACCAGTACTGAAATCGATCCATGGCCCAGGATGCCACCAGACCTCCGACAACGCCTGCTACCAGGCCCTTCCATGCGCTGCGATTGCTCTGCATATTTACTTTGTTCTCCCAGAGCACTAGCTGATTCGTGGCTCTTCCACCGGGTCGGTTCTCTTAACGTTTGTGTACTCAGACTAAGGCAATGACCAGGTCCTGTCCATACTGCCCAGTCTTCGGCTTATGTGTGCTGGCGCACAGACTGCCAACTCTTATTGTCTTACCCTGGTTTTCTTAATCCACCATCCGACATCAGGCAGATCTCGAGAGATATCTTCTTGTGCCGTTTGTTGTCTTTTCACGACACTATCGGAATGAGGAGTTCCTGAATGTCGAAAGCTTCTGCACTTCGCGCGCCGCCAACCAATCAACTTCTTGATGCGTTGCCAAAGGATGAATATCGACGGCTGGCACCGAGCCTAAAACCGTTCCCTTTAGTCTTCGGGGAAGTGATTTACGAACCTGGCGATCTTATTCGTCACGTTTATTTTCCTACCAGCGGCATCATCTCTTTACTGGCGAAAGTGGAAGAAGGAGGTACGCTCGAAGTTGGAATCGTAGGCCGGGAAGGCCTGGTCGGCATGCCCGTATTTATGGGTGTCAAGACCTCGCCCAATCACGCCGTAGTGCAAGGCGCCGGTTCCGCTTTGACACTGACAGCGGCGGCCTTGCGAACGAGCACCAGCGACGGCCAGTCGTTGCCGCGACTGCTGCAACGCTATGCCTACTCGTTGTGGTCACAGCTCTCTCAGTCTGCCGTCTGCAACCTGAATCATCCGATCGACGCGCGCCTCGCCCGCTGGCTATTGATGACTCGCGACCGAATGGGCAGTGATGAGTTTCAACTCACTCAGGAGTTTCTATCCAACATGCTGGGCGTGCGGCGCGAAGCCGTAAGCAAGGCCGCGGGAGCTCTTCAAGACAAGAACTTGATCCGTTACAGTCGCGGCACTCTCACAATTCTCAAGCCGGCGTCGCTCGCCGCCCTGGCATGCAAGTGCTACCGGACCATCAAAAGAGAATACGACAGCTTACTCGCGAAATAGCTGTTCGGCATTCTGTCTCGTGTTAAGGAAATTAGCGTAAATCTGCTGCCGGTTTTCGGCCAGCTCACGCCGTTCCCCGCGACTCCGCTCTACGATCGCCTGGCAAAGGCCGGACGGCTCACGCGCCCCAGGCACTGGCTGGACTTCGCACCTTTCTGGATGGCCCACACTCCGCTCAAGATGACAATCGAGGACGCGCGTCGCGAAACTGACAGCGCCTGGCAGGCCTCATATAGTCCAGAACGAAACGCACAGGCAATCGATTCGATCAGAGATGCGCCGTTCAGATATCGCGTCAGTCACCTGGTTTCACGTCTGTTCTTCCGCGGGATCTATTTTCCGCAGACAACAAAGTGGGCTTGGGCAAGGGTCATCTTTGAAAATCGACGGCCTATTTTCAATCTGGCTAAGGAAGGGCTTGCCACAATGCGAACTTCAAGAGGGGAAAAAAGAGGAAGGGCAGTGAGTAAGAAAAAGGCCGATGACCAGGTCAATCGGCCTTCCATCGCAAGCGCGCACCGAATCCTCGAATGAATTACCGAGTACGCGCAGTAAAGTGAACAACTCTCTCGAAGAAGCTGTTTATCTCGGCGCACCCGAACGAACGGTTAGTTCCGTGCCCGTCGGAAGCTCTAGATTTTCTTTGCCCGTAACATAGACTGAGCCGGCTCCACCTGCCGCGCCTATGACTGCTCCGATCGTCGCGCCTTTTCCGCCACCGGCAACTGCGCCGATGAGCGCGCCGATGGCTGTGCCAATCGCCGTGCGCGTGACGGTCTGCGTGGTCTGGTTGTCGCCTTGCGCGCTTCCTTCGTTATCAACCTTGACTGTGTCGCCATTCACCGTTCTTACACTCGAGAGAGTGCCGGCAAATTTGTGCGTTTGACCGTTGCGCAAACGGATCGTGTCGAAGTTAAGCGTCATTCCGGATCGGCCAGTCAGGCTTCCACTCTGGGTAACCGCACCGACAGTGCCTTCGATAACCGCGCCCTCATATTCACCGGGCTCGCGCACGGTCATGGTGAACCGGTCGCCCTGCTTGGTCTGCTTTGTGGTCAGGTCATTGTTGAGTACGGCTACTACGGTTTCGCCATCGCGAATGATGAATTCACCGTTGTTAGCACCTGAGTTGCCGAGCACCGGTCCGGCGCCGTTATAGATATTCCATTGCGCGGAATCCGAAGTGCGGTCATAGATGCTATTCACAATCACGGGCTGGCTCAGACGCTCCGAATATATCTCGCGTATGACGCGCAACCGGCCGCCGTTTTCAATTGGCTCGAACGTAACGTTGAAGTCATTCTCCCTGGAACCGGTTGAATTTACGGCTAACTGATCCCCTCGCAAACTCGCGGTTACCCGGTTCGTTATGCCATTGGAAAGTTGCTCCTGACGCTCGACGCCGTCGGCGTCAAAAGTTGAGCGTTGAGCGATCGATGACGCCATGGTTACCCTTGAATTACTGCGCTCGATGGCCAGCATTTGCGGCGATTCGAGGCGGTCTATCATGCGGTCAGCGACACCCTGTCGTTCGTTGTTGGGAAGACTCCTGGTCGCACGGTTTGCCATTTCGCGAGGATCATCGCTGCGCGACGAATCCAATCGGTAGGTTCCGGTCAAGCGACTCGTTGAGTTGTATAGTGGCCGTTGGTCGCCCCCGTTCTGCAAATTCGCAGAAAGATTGAAGGCACCGGCCAGCGTGCTTAGGTCTCCATGCAAAGTTGACCAATCGCTCTGGACCTGATTGGTGAGCTGGTTGTTGTGCATGAAAGTGTCGATCGGTGTCGCCCGGGCGAGCAACCGTTCGACATAATCGGCCACAGGGTGCCTGGCGTTGAACTGATTGCGCAATTGATTTGTCGCGGTGTTGAACTCCCGGACAGCATCATTCATGTTGCCTTCGCTTATCGTTTGATCGTAGCGCCGATCAAAAGCTTGGGTGAGACTGGATTGGAACGTGTCACGGCCAGTTTCGATCCGGCGAATTAGCTGGTCGAGTTGGCTGTCGGACAGTCGCGGCGATCGGCCTGAGTCGACCGGCGGCAGAGGTTGTCGGTTCCACTGCCAGTTCACGCCATAGGCATTAGCCAGCGCGTTCAGATCAGTTCGAACCGCTGCCCAATCGTTCTGCACTGTTACGTTCAGGCGATTGCGAGTCATAAATCCATTGACGAACGATGCCTTTTGCATGATGTTTTGAACATCGGCCGCCGCCGCCTGGCGACGATTGAACCGATCTCTGAACTGATCGATCGTGTTCTGTAAAGCCGGTTCGAATGTATTTATGTCGTTTTGCGGGCGCGTTTCGTCGATGCGTCCGTTTACAAGTGCGACATTGAGACTGCCGCGGAATCTGTTAGAGCTTTGTTCCAGTCGCCGAAGTATGCCGCTGACCTGACGGTCAGTGACGCGGTTTGGCTGCCGCTGCGTCTGTGCGTTCACGCCGATAATGGCGAGCGCGAACAGGATAAACACAGAAAAGATACGTTTTGAATTCTTCATACTTTTTCCTTTCAGCTTCAAAAGCTGCTTATCAAGGTTGTCCAAACACACGTCGCGAAGTATTTAAATGCACCAGAGATCCTAGTTTGTAGATGGGGTGCCTGGACGCGGAGATAGAGTCCTCTCGCTACAGCCCTCTTCGGGAAATTTGCAGACGGCTCAAGAAGAAGGTTGCTGGCCCGATCCGAGATGTCGAAAGGTAATTTCTAAAGCAGAGCTAAGTGAGCTTATAGCAGTCGAAAGAGCCGGGGTCTGTGCGCTAACACACAAAGCCAACGTACGGGCTCCGGCCCATACGGTAGCGCCGACCGGATTTCGCGAAGGATCATCTGTCATCCGAGCAGCCGATCGAACTCTTCTTTGACTACCCGGTAACACTCGCAGACGGTCTCTTCCAGTTTTTCTCGGTTGAGAATCTGAATGTGGCCGCGCACATAACTGATCGCACCATCGTCTTGCAGGCGGCCCGCAGCCACGGTCACGCCTTCGCGCCGGACTCCCAACATGTCAGCGATCAATTCCTGAGTCATCACCAACTCATCTGTCTGTAAACGATCGTGACTTAACAAGAGCCAACGGCAAAGTTGTTGCTCCACTGAATGAAGACGATTGCAGACGGCCGTCTGCGAGATTTGGGTAATCAGTGCCTGGGTGTAGCGCAACAGCAATTGTTGGAATTTGCCGCCCAGCGCGAATTCATCTTGCAGTGTCTTCGCTTTCATCTTTAGCGCGCCGCCGGCGCTTTGCACGACGGCCCGGTTGGGCATGGTGCCTCCTCCCATGAAGAGAGCGATTCCCACTATCCCATCATTACCCGTCAAGCCCATTTCGGCACTCGAGCCGTTCTCCATAGTGTAGAGCAGCGAGATGATTGAAGTTGTAGGAAAGAAGACGTAGTCCAGTTGTCCGCCAAATTCGTAAACGACTTCACCCAGGGAGAACGAAACCGGGCGCAGATTTGCGCTCAGGCGTTCGTATTCGTCAGCCGGAAGCGCGGCCAGCAAACGATTCTCAACTGGTTCGTTACGTCTCGCGATTTCAGACATATGAATCTTCTATGCTGGGCTAGCTGGCGGTATTATAGCCAAAAAGAGTGGCAACAGTTCAATTCGAACGAGCCGCGAATCTAAGCCTTACTGCCAAAACGATTCTTACCGCCTCGATTTTGGTGTAGCATCGCCGCATGCGTGCCAGTCTGCTGATTGTATCGATTGGCCTGATCGTGTTGGCAGCCATCTGCTTTGCCCTAAGACCCCACGCACGAAGCGCGTCGGTTGTTACATCCATTTCGTTCGGCTCAAGTCCGAAACCGGATTTCGAGACGGACTTAAAGCCAATTCTCCAGGCGCGCTGTCAGCCGTGTCATTTTCAGGGAGGGCAGGTCTACGGCAAGTTACCGTTCGACAAACCAGCCACCATCACCAAACTCGGAACCAGGCTTTTCACGCGGATTAAGGACGAGAAGGAGCGCCGCTTGATTCAAGAATTCCTCGACGCCTCTAGCTCTGACGCGCGGAATCGCTAGAACTTCCGAGTCTGCGGCTCAACGCAGCCATCACCAACAAGACTGTAAACGGAACTGAGTTGTACAACGGACTGAGCCATCGCAGGTGGCCCGCGAAAAAATCAAACCAGTGTATCGCCGCCAGGAGAAAGGCGAACACCATCAGAAGATAGTGAACACTGCGGCGCCGTTCGTAGTTGGGGATACACCAGAAAAACATCAGCCCGATGAAAACTCCGGCGGCTCCCTGCTCGCGCATGATGTGAGTGAAGGGAAAAGAGCGTGCGGCCTCAGACATCAACACTGCCGGCGCCACCAGCGTAACGAGGCCGTATAGCAAAGCCCCGGCGCCGAAAACCGCGTAGACAATTTTGTTTGCAGTAGCCATCGCCGCGCAATTGTAGTGTCCTTCCACACAGAGCGCCAAAGAAAAACTCCTGATTTCGCCCAAAGCGGAGCTGCGGCCGAAATTGACAATCATTTTCAATTTGAGCGATACTGCCAAAGCGGTTTTTCCGGGTAGACAGCCCGCGCCCGAATCAAGGGTATTGCGAGTTCACTTATCGAGGGTTCTTTAGTGCTTCAGTCATTCATTATCATTCTCCGCGAAGGCTTCGAATCATTTCTGCTGGTCGCGGTCATTCTTTCGTACTTGCGCAAATCGGGCCGACGGCAACTCACGCCTGCGGTTTACTCAGCAATTGCCATTGGTTTGGCGGTAAGCGCCAGCCTCGGTTACCTGCTCTTCCGGATGCAGACTGGCAACAGCGATGAGATCGAGCAAAGACTCGGTCCGACAATCGCTCGATTTCTCGGCAACGAGGCGCTGCGCGAAGCATGGCTGGGCGTGATTGCAATTGTGATGGTGCTGTCGCTGGTGATCTACATGTGGCGCACCGGTCCAAAGCTGAAGGAACACATGGAGGGCCGCCTCAGTCGCGTGTCAGTGCGAACGGGATGGCTGGCCTTCGCAGGCGTGTTTCTCTTTACCGTCTTGACCATCAGTCGCGAAGGCATGGAAACCGCGCTGATGCTCTTGCAGGTGCGCAGCCCGCGCTTGGTTTGGGGAGCACTACTTGGATTGGCGGCTGCGGCGAGCTTGGCTTGGGCGTGGGGACGCTTCGGTCATTTGATTAATGTGAAACGATTCTTTCAAGTCACGGGCATCTTCCTTGTGCTATTCATGATCCAGGTCGGCATCTACTCCTTCCATGAATTCTCCGAAGCCGGCATCCTTCCCAACAGCGAAACAATCCATACCGCCACTGAAAAGTTTTCTCCTGAAGGAGTGTATGGTCAGTGGTTCTCGTTGGTGATGGTAAGCGCGTGCGGGCTGTGGTTGCTCGGGGCCTGGGTCGTTGATCGATGGGCGACTCCAAGACAAACAGAGGTAAGACAACTGAGAGAAGTCTGACGGACATCGATTGCGGCAACAAAAAAAGGCGACGCGCATTGCGTCGCCGTTTTTATTTTAAGGTGTTCCAGGCCTTCGATTGTTTAGTTGAAGGGCGAGAACTGCGACGGGCCTCCGGAGGTATTGCAAACGTTCTGCTCATTTCCTGAGAACGTGTTCGAGCGCGTCTGGCCGATGGCTCCGCCAGCCTTGAATGCGAGGATGCCGCATCCCACGAAGTCTGACGGCGTGTAGTTGTTTCCGGAAATGTTGTTGTCGCCGACTTTTCCGTGAGCGCCGGTGCCAAGCTGCACTCCATTCTGTGCCGCGTCGCCCAGTCCCAGGGCCCCTCTTCCGATAACGATATTGTCAGTGACGGTGACAAATGTCCCGGGACCGTTAGCGGTGATGCCGTTCTTCCCGTAATTGTCGACAGTGTTGGAATCAATTACCACACTTGCGTTCTGGTTAGGCCCACCGTTCCCGCTCTGCACGAAAACTCCAATGACGCCCTGACAGTCGGGAATCAACGGCGTAAAGATATTTGCGACGCGCGTGTCTGCAATCAGGCCGGAGGCGGCGCGATAAAAGATGCCCATAAAAGCCGGCGAGCAGCCAAGTAAAGCCCCAGCAAAACTGCCATCCACGCTTAGCTGTTCGATTGTGACTCCGCTCGCTCCGTCGACAAGGACGATGGCGGCAATTGGACTGCCGGTCTGCAAGCTCGTGCTGTTAGTGACTACGCTCAAAGGTTGAATAATCGTCGAGCCTGACCCCGATCCGATGATGGTTAAGTCTGACGTCGTCACGATCACCTGCTCGTTGTAAGCGCCCGGTGCGATACTGATCGTGTCTCCGGGCAACGAAGCATTCACTGCTGATTGGATTGTCGGATAAGGCGCAGGAACAGTGCGCGTAACTGCCTGTGCGCGAATCGTGCCTAAGGCTAGAACGCTCAGAGCACAGCTTGCCGAGGCAAGTACTTTGTTCAGGTTCATGAGGTCTCCTTTGTCAGGTTATGGGGCAGTACGTGTGCTTTTGCCGCGTTCTCTGCAAGTCCCGATCAACGCGGCGACAGTCTCAAGCTTGCGCAGAGTGTATCCCAACATCAGGCGGAGTGCCACAATTATTTTTGTAGCGGTGAAGCGAAGAACCTATTCGAATCTGGAGGGAAAAGTCTTCGCCAATTCGCGCTTTAACAGTTTTCCCGTTGGCCCTTTGGGAATCTCTTTGACGATGCGGATTGTCTTGGGGCATTTGTAGTCAGCAAGTTCAGATTTACAGTGTGCGATTAATTCTCCCGCGGTTGCGCGCATGCCGTCTCTTAACACAATAAACGCTGCGACCTCTTCGCCATAGAGTTGATCGGAAACTCCGATCGTCGCCGCCGCGGCGACCGCCGGATGCTTGTAAAGGACTTCATCAATCTCGCGCGGATAGATGTTTTCGCCGCCGCGTATGATCATGTCTGATTTGCGATCGACGATGTAGAAATAGCCGTCCTTGTCTCGGTAACCGACGTCGCCGGTGTGGAACCAGCCGTTATGAAATGCTCGTTCGGTCGCTTCGTGATTTTTGAAATAACCTTTCAAAATGTTCTCGCCGCGCAAGACGATCTCGCCGAGTTCGCCGTCGGGAACTTCCCGGTCGTGGTCATCGACCACTTTCATTTCGTTTCCGATCGGCAAACCGCACGAGCCTGCGCGCCGACCCTCGTCAGGTGGATTGAATGTCGATCGACATGTCGATTCGGACAACCCGTAGCCTTCGATCACGGGGCAATTGAAAGCCTGTTCAAACTTCTTCATTACTTCGGCAGGCACCGGGGCGGATCCGCACATCGCAAACCGAAGCTGATCCGTCTTCAACCCTGCAGGAACACCGCTGGGATAATTGTGCAAGACCATCGATAGCATTGTCGCCACCGATCCGAACGAAGTGATTTGATAATCCGAAATGACGTTCCAGAATTTGGACGCCGAGAACTTTGGGCTGACAACCGTCGATCCGCCGGCATATAGCGCCGACATCGTGGTGACTGAGACGGCGTTCATGTGAAACAGCGGCATAATTGTCAGCAGCCGATCATTTTCGGTGAAATGAAGCCACTGACTTATCTGGCGTGCATTGGCGATCAGGTTGCCGTGCGTGAGCAGGCAGCCTTTTGGTTTTCCCGTCGTGCCTGAGGTGTAAATGATGATCGCGTCGTCATTGGTTACGCACGCCTCCGGCGTGCTCTTATTTTCATGTGACTCGCGTTCAGCTTCAGCACGCCGGAGGCGTGCGTACCCAGCTTCCGCTTCGTCATCAAACGTGATCACTGATTCCAGATGCGGAAGTTCTGTTTTGATATTATCAATGCGCTGCCGGTATTCTGAATTCACCAAAATCGCTTTCGCTTCAGAGTTGTTCATGACGAACTCGATCTCGTGCTCTTTCAAAAGCGAATTCACTGGCCCGGCGAGCGCTCCCAGTTTCCAACACGCGAAGTAGCCAATGATGTATTCAGCGCTGTTGGGCATCAGCAGACTGACCACATCGCCCTTGCTGACGCCGTGCGAGGTCAGCATCGCCGCCGCGCGATTAGCTGCCGCCTCAAATTGTGAATAAGTGAACTGCCGCCCGTCAGGATCAGAAAAGAGAAACATTTTATCGGGCGACTTCCGAACGCGGTCGGCCAGCATCGCCGCGATGTTCTCTGGCTCGTCATCGGGCCGCGCGCCGACTTTTGCTGTGCTGTCAATCATGGAGTTCCGATGATATATTAAGCCGCGTTTTCACACATAATTCCGGCTCTTTCTTTCAACTGCCATGGAAGCGTATCGCAATTTCATCAACGGAGAATGGGTTGAATCGACGTCTTCGAAAACTGTCAATAACATCAATCCTGCGAACACCGGCGACGTTATCGGCAGTGTAAAGCAAGCGACGCGCGAAGAAGCGCGCGCCGCCGTCGAAGCCGCCGCCGAAGCCTTTCACACATGGCGGCGCACTCCCGCGCCGGCGCGCGGAAAGATAGTCGCGAAAGCTGCGCGATTGATGGAAGCGGCGAAAGAAGAGCTCGCGCAGATTCTCACACACGAAGAGGGCAAGACAATCTCGGAATCGCGGGGTGAGCTGCAACGATCAATCAACGTCGCGGAATTCTGCGCCGGCGAATCACGGCGGATGAACGGCGAGACGATCTTTTCCGAGCTGCCATCGAATTTCGTATACACGATTAAGCAGCCATTGGGCGTCGTTGCTTGTGTCACGCCCTGGAATTTCCCGGTGGCGATTCCCACATGGAAAATTGCGCCAGCTCTGGTTGCCGGCAACACGGTAGTCTTCAAACCGGCGACGCTCACGCCCGCGACCGCGGTTCGCATTGTGCAGATTTTCGAAGAGGCTGGTATTCCCTCGGGCGTGTTGAATTTGGTTCTTGGCTCCGGCTCAGACGCCGGCGATGAAATCATTAGTCACCCAGCCGTCAAAGCAGTTTCCTTCACTGGCTCGAATCCTGTCGGCATCCGCTTGTACGAACAGGTCTCACGGCGCGGCGCGAAATGCCAGTGCGAAATGGGCGGCAAGAACCCGGTGGTGATTCTCGAAGATTGCGATATGGATCTCGCGGTCGAG
>DATBSG010000173.1:0-3743 GCA_036559945.1 Pyrinomonadaceae bacterium | reverse complement strand
GTCCTGCAAGCGCTCGCGCGCGAGGCGAGTCTCGGCGTCTATTTCTCAATTCCGTTTGCCGATTACGACATCGCGCGCGCGGTCGAGCCCTTCGCGCCTTCGCCGAATGCACGATTTGAAGCGATGAAGATTCTGGCCGATGCGGGCATTCAAGTCGGCATCGGAATCGCGCCGACAATTCCCGGACTCTCGACGGACATTCCCGGTTTGTTGCAACGCGCGAAGGACTGCGGCGCGACGAAAGCTTTCATCAACATGCTGCGACTGCCCGGCAGTGTGGCTCCTTATTTCGAACAGCGTTTGCGCGAGAAGCTACCAATGAAAGCCGATCGTGTTTTGAATCGCATCCGCGACGCGCGCGGCGGCAAGCTCAACTCAAGCGCCTTCCATGATCGTATGCGCGGGAAAGGACAGTACTGGAACGCCCAGGAGAAACTCTTCGAGGTTTATTGCCGGAAGCTCGGATTCAACGAGCATCGCGTTGGCAGCGACACCCAGGCCAAAGCTCACACTTTTCGCCGTCCTACTCAGCAGGGCGCGCTATTTGATTGATCCCTTCAGCGAATCAGACTAACCTTTGTCTGCTCACTTATTCCGAAGCCGCCGCAACACATTTTCTTGGCATCCAAGCAAATGTTTCATCGGCTATTATCGGCAGCGCAGAGGCAAAAGAACTGCTGCACCACCTATCCATCCCTATCCACCATTATTGGTGGCTCGCCGCCGGCGGTGGCGCCGGATACGGCGCGCGCTATGTTCGTTTGCGAGTTAGTCTCGCGCTCTCGAAACGTCGCCGCCATGGCTCGCCGGATCCGACCGGCGAATTGCTGCGCTTGCAAACTCTGCATGGCTACAATGCGCACTCGTTGGTCAGCATCGCGCCCGGCGCGTTGTCGTGGTCAACATCCCAAATTGATGGCGCTGTCATTTACGCAGAGTTCGGTCATGTTTGGTTGGCGGGGGGCGAGCCGTTGGCTTCTCCTGAAGACAAGCGTGAGTTAGCGCGCCGGTTTACTGCACATGCTCGGCGGCAAAACCGTGTCGTTGCGTTCGTCCCTACCACCGCAGCGTTTGCTCGGATGGTTTCGGATCGAGAGTTCAGCGCGGTGAAGGTGGGCGCGGCGCCATATTTTGATCTGAAGACCTGGAACCCGCGAGGCGATTCAGCCAAAAAGTTGCGTGCAGGTATCAATCAGGCGCGACGCGCCGGTGTCACAGTGCAGTCGTTAACAGAGCTCGACGAATCGCTTAAACAGGAAACAGCCCAACTCTGCCTGCGATGGCTGGGTCACCGTCGCGCGGCGACCTCGTTCGGCTGGCTAATTGCCCTCGATCCTTTTCGCCACGCCGAATATAAGAAGTATTTCGCCGCTCGCGCGAATGGAAGAATGGTTGGATTTCTCGCCGCCAGTCCAATCCCCGCGAGAAAAGGCTGGTACCTCGAAGACGTTTTGCGTGAGCCTCACGCGCCACCCGGGACTGCCACCCTGCTCGTGTTCGAGGCGTTGCAGGAATTAAAAAGACAGGGAGCCGAACTAGCCACGCTGGGAACATCACCGTTCGCCGCCGATGGTCCAAAAGACATCCCGACCGAGCATCGCGTCGTCGCGCGCGCTTTACAAATAGCTTCGAATCGTTTCAGTCGGTTGTATAACTTTGAGGGACTGCGCCGATTCAAAGGAAGGTTCGTCCCGAGCTGGTGGGAGAGTGAATACGTTCTCGCCCAACGCGGCGTTTCCGTGCCGCCGCGCGTGGCCCATGCGATTCTGCACGCGTTGGTGCCGGGTGGCTTGCCGCAACTTCTGACGCGGCAAGCATTGCGGCTGATTCGCGACAAGCGCAAACCCAGCTCAAGACGTTCAGCGCCTGCAAGAAACATTGGCCGCCGGAGAACCAGGCATGCGGCCACGCGCTTGTGAATTGCTTCACTCGTCCCACGGTGAATTCCCAACTATTTCATTCGATTTTTCCTACAGACAGGGCGGCGACCTTTCTTTTATAATACGGCGCAAGCCTGACAATTAATTCACACCGGAGGCGCGGCGATGCTAATCAAAGATGTCATTCGCGACCGTGAACCTTATTCCATGAGGGCCTCAGCCACGGTCATGGACGCGGCGGAGTTCATGGCGCGCCGGAGAATCGGTGCAGTGTGCGTGCTGGATGAAGACGGTCTGCTGATAGGCGTCTTTTCTGAGCGCGACTTGCTGAATCGCGTCGTCGTGCCGCGCCACGATCCGGGGACGTTGCGGCTCGGCGAAGTCACGAGCGAGCTGCGCGCAGTGATTCGCTGCGACGAGACGCCCCAGCAGGCGCTTGATCGAATGGACGAAATTGGCAGCCGGCACTTGCCGGTGGTGGACGCTGATGACAAATGGGTGGGCATGCTGTCGATGCGCGACTTGCTGCGCGTTGAAGTTAGTGAGCAAGGCGACGAGTTGAAGCTGTTGCATGAGTACATTAGTCAGTGAAGCAGTGGGCAGAAGCACTGGAGAACTTATTTTCCATTTGTCATTTGGCCATTTGTCATTTGGCTATTAAGAGCGAGAACGGAAAGAAAGATAGGAATACTTGGACGCTCAAACCGACAAATGAAAAATGGTAAATGATAAATGGAAAATGGTCTTTTCGCTTTTTCTCTTAATCACAGCTCTCGCCTGTAGCCATCCCCCGCCCGGTCGTGGTTCGGGAGAAGTTGAAACCTCTGCGCAGTCCCAAACCAGCTTCAAAATCGAAACCGTCATTAGCAATATCGAAGTGCCCTGGTCGATTGTGTGGGCACCCGACGGCCGCATGATCTTCACGGAACGTCCGGGCCGCGTTCGTGTCTTTCAAAACGGAAAGCTACAGCCCCAACCACTGTTCACGGTTCCGGATGTCGAGGCGCGAGGGGAAGCCGGCTTGATGAGCATCGCGCTGCATCCCCAGTTTTCATCAAATCACTGGATTTATCTTTCGTACGCGTACACTACCACCGACCTGCAAGTGCGCGTTGTGCGCTATCGCGAAACTCCCGCGGGGTTCACTGATCGGAAAGTGATTATTGAAAACATTCCCGCAGCGCGGGCACATGCCGGCTGCCGTCTGCGGTTTGGACCTGACGGCAAGCTCTACATCACCACGGGAGACTCAACTGAACGCGAGCTGGCACAGCAGTTGAATTCTCTGGCAGGTAAAATTCTGCGGCTGAATGACGATGGCACTGTGCCGGCTGACAATCCATTTGTTGGGCGAGCAGATGCGCGGCCCGAGATTTGGGTTTACGGCAGTCGCAACTCACAGGGGATCGATTTTCAGCCTGGCACAAATCTTTTGTTCGAAACTGAACACGGGCCGAGTGGCTTTGATGGGCCGGGTGGGGGCGATGAAGTGAACATCATCGAGCGCGGCAAGAACTACGGCTGGCCGGTGATTCACCATCGCGCCACGCATGAAGACATGGAATCACCCCTGCTCGAGTACACGCCGGCCTGCGCACCGGCCAGCGGCACGTTCTATCGCGGCCCTCAGTTTCCGCAGTTCAAAGGAAATTTCTTCTTCGGATGTTTGCGCGGCACCAGGATTATTCGCGTGACGTTGGACGGCCGCCGGGTTGTTAGCCAGGAAAATCTTCTCGAAGGAAAGTATGGCCGCATCCGCGACATCGCGGAGGGACCGGACGGATTTATCTATTTTTCGACTTCGAATCGAGACGGGCGCGGGAGCCCGGCCGCTGATGACGATCGGATTCTGCGGTTAGTGCC
>DATBSG010000172.1:0-5096 GCA_036559945.1 Pyrinomonadaceae bacterium | reverse complement strand
GATCATCGCGCCGACCGGCGGTCCGCCCTGGCCGACGGATTTGGCCAACGGCGATCACTTCACGGGCGGTTATTCGACGGCGTCAGCAGTCGCGGGATATCCGCACATAACTGTGCCGGCGGGTTATGTCTTCGGAATGCCGGTGGGAATTTCGTTCTTCGGTCGCGCGTGGAGTGAACCGAAGTTAATTCAACTAGCATATGCGTTTGAGCAAGCAACGCGCGCGCGACGACCGCCGAAATTTCTGCCGACGGCGAAGTTAGATTGAAGGAGCGTCCGCATCCTGCGGGCGGACCGCAGGCATCTTTGCCTGCGATGTCTTTTTGATTCTGTGCCTGCGGCCAAGATGGCCGCGAACCGCACGCAAGGATGCGTGCGCTCCGCTTGTTCACGGCGTCCAACGCCGTACCTCAGCCGGATCTTCCAAACCTTCCAAAAGTTCCGCCGACGTTCGTTTCAACACCGGATGCACCACACGCGGCGCAATTTCTACCAGCGGCTCGAGCACGAATCGTCTTTCATGCAGACGAGGATGCGGCAGCCTGAGGAACTCGGTGTCATTTTCAAGATCGCCATACATCAGCAAATCGAGATCGATCGTGCGCGGCCCGTCTTTCACTTCGCGGGTCCGGCCTAGTGCGAATTCAATTCTCAGCAAGCGCGCCATGACTTGTTCCGGCGTCGGCAATTGGTTGCCAACTTCCACAACCATGTTGAGAAATGGTGGTTGCTCGATTGCGCTCACCGGTGCCGTCTCGTAAATCGAAGACACGCGACTTACGCACAACGAGGCTTCCAGCATTCCCCGAATCGCGAGCAGGAGATTCCCCGCACGGTCGCCGAGATTCGATCCCAGCGCCACATAAGCTTTCGTGACGTGATTGCGATGAGAGAACATCGTGGCGGCGCTATGCTACACTGACAACGTAACCCCGTGAAGTACGAAATCTGATTCCAGCGATGCGACGCGTCGCATCCGGGCGGGCAACGCGGCCCCGCCAATACACAAATGGCTCGCAGAAGATTTCGCAGCAACCAGCGGCACGAGCCGGTCACCGAACGCTCTTTTCAGGAATACCTGTATTCCAGCGGCGCGCCGCAAACCTCCCGCACTGAGCTGATGCGCATGGTGCGCGGCGGCGAAGACACCTACCTCGAACTCAAAGTAAAGCTCTCAAACTCCGAGCGCATCGCGCAGGGCATTGTCGCGCTGGCGAACACAGGCGGCGGCGTGATCGTCTTTGGCGTGAACGATCAACTGCGCGTTGAAGGCGTCGATCATCCTGAAGAAGTGCAGGATGAGTTGGTTCGCATCTGCCGCGAAGAAATCGTGCCGCCGCTGATTCCGTTTATCGATCGTCTGGCTTTCGACAGTGGGCGTCGCATCGTCGCGCTCGATGTGCAGGGCAAGCAGCGGCCGTATCGCACTCGCGACGGAAGATTCTTTGTGCGCATCGGCGCCGACAAGCGCGAAGCAACCGACGACGAATTGTCTGCATTGCTCGATGAAACGAAGCCTTTTGATTACGAGAACCTTCCCGCGCTCGGCGCGAACATCGCCGACATCGACGAAGCGCACCTGTGGAGTTTCATGCGCGGCTTTTCCGGCGGCGCGTTTGACGAAACGACGGTGAAGGGCTATCCCACCGGCGAAATTCTCGAACGATATTTGTTGCTGGCGACCAACAGTAATCGTGACCTTGTGCCCACGATCGCAGGGATTCTCTTGTTTGGTCAGGACGAAAGCCTCGCGCGTTTGCTGCCGCAGTCGTCGGTGATCGCGACCAGGTTTAGCGGCGACAACAGTCAGGCGCCAGTAGTCGAGCGAATCGAACTCAGCGGTAATCTCGCAACGATTTATGAAGCCGCGTTGAAATTCATCAGCCGCTACGTTGACTTGTGGGATGTGCGGCCGAATTTTGCGCGAACGTCGTCCGATGATCTTGCCGTGGCACCGGCGCGCGCGAACTATCATCGCGCTGCGGTTTGCGAGGCGATCGCCAATGCTCTCATTCATCGCGACCTCGCTCTGCGCGAAATTGGAACGCGGATTCACGTCTTTGATCGCGCGATCGAAGTTGTAAACGCGAGACGCAGCGCAGGGTTCGCAGCAACCGGGCTGCGCGCGATTCGATTCGGTGTGCAGCAGCGACTGAACCCGCAACTTGCATCCGTATTTTCGAATCCGGCATACGGTCTAACGCTGACGCACGGCGGGTTGCCGATGCTGCTTGAGCGCGGGCGCGCGTTCTCGGGCCGTCTGCCGGATATCGCGGCTTTCAATGACGAATTTCGTTTGAGACTCCACGGAATTTGATCTCTCTGTGTACCTCTGTGCTGCTCTGTGGTAAAAGAGTTTTCCACCACAGAGGACACAGAGGAAAAGAATGAAAAGACATCTCCGGCTGGCTTTCGCTGCGCTTTTCTTCCTCGCGCTCTCGATTCAATCCGACGCGCTGCTTCATCGTTCGTTCGCGTCCGCCCAAAACAAAAGGGTTCCTGAACCGAAGGATGTCCTTGGCTTCACACCGGGCGACGATCGCAAGCTCGCAAGCTGGGCAAAGGTCGTCGAGTACTTCCAGAAACTCGCGGCCAGTAGCGATCGCGTGAAGTTTGAAGAGATTGGCAAATCGACGATGGGTGCGCCGTTTGTCTATGCGACGATCAGCGCGCCTGAGAATTTGAAGCGGCTTAATGAATACCGAAAGATTCAAGATCAACTGGCCGATCCGCGCAAACTAAGTGCGACAAACTTAAGTTTGTCGAACAACGCCGATCGCAAAGCACGCGCATTGATTGCCCGCGGCAAAACAGTCGTCGCGATCACGTGCGGGATTCACTCGACGGAAGTCGGTTCCTACCTCTCGAGCATGCTGATCGCGTATCGGCTGGCTTCTTCGAATGAACCTGACGTTCAAGAGATTCTGCGCAACACGATCATCCTGCTGGTGCCCTCGACGAATCCTGACGGCGTGGACATCGTCAACAACTGGTATCAGAAAACTTTGGGCAAGCCGTACGAAGGTACAGATCCGCCGGAGCTTTATCACAAATACACCGGCCACGACGACAATCGCGACTGGTACGCGTTCACGCAGGTCGAGACACAACTGGTTGTCGACAAGATTCTCAACGTCTGGCATCCGCAGATTGTTCACGACATTCATCAGCAGGGCGCGTTCGGATCGCGTCTGTTCCTGCCGCCCTATATGCAGCCGGTCGAGCCGAACGTGCCGAAACAGATCGTCGAAGGCTATACCGAGCTCGGCAACTATCTTGCGAAAGAGATGCGCGCCACCGGCTACAAAGGCATTACCACCGATTCGACTTACGACGCTTGGTCGCCTTCGCGCGCGTATTCGCATTATCACGGCGGCGTGCGCATCTTGCAGGAGACGGCGTCGGCTCGACTGGCTACGCCAATCACGGTGAAGTTTGACCAACTGCAATCGCGCGAAGGTTACGATCCGCAGAAAGAGTCAGCCAACTTCGGTCCTGTCTGGCGCGGGGGCGAATGGCACATTCGGGACATCACCAACACCATGACGACCGTCGCGTTTCTTTTGCTGAAGCACGCCGCGCAGAATCGTGAACATTGGTTGCAGCGATTTTATGAGATTGAGAAGGAAGCGGTGCGGCCGAGGAAGAGTGGCGAATTGTTTGGTTTTCTTTTCGATGGTTTTAGCGTAGGGGGGCAGCGGCTCAGCCACGTCCTTAAGACTGCCGGGGTTGAGACAACCCAAACGAACCGCGGTGAACTTGTCAGATTAGATCAACCATACGGTAATTTCGCAAAAGCTGTGACTGAACGGCAACACTACCCTAACCTGCGTAATGAGAAGGGCAATCCCATCCCGCCCTACGATGTTACGGCGCATACTTTAGCGCTGCTTTTGGACGTTGAGGTGACGCAGGTCTTTGCCCCTTATAAGTTACAACCACCAAAATTTACCAGGCGGGAAGACCCAGGACGTTGCAACAACGAGACGGGGCGCGTTGCCCTTTACAAGTCCCACGTTCCTGCAATAGATGAAGGTTGGAGTCGCTGGGTGCTCGAAAACACGTGGGACATTCGGTGCTTCTCATCTTCCTCTTTACAAGATGCAGGAGTACGCGCGGGTAATTTGCGTGCTAAGTACGACACAATCATCATCCCCGATCAACCTCGCAACGTGATTCTCAACGGCCATCGCAAAGGAGCAATGCCTGAGGAATACACCGGCGGACTTGGCGAACAAGGCGTGAAGGCTTTGCGCGAGTTCGTCGAAGCCGGCGGGACGCTCGTCTGTCTCAATCGCGCTTCTGATTTTGCGATCGAGCAGTTCAAGTTGCCGGTGCGCGACGTCGTCGATGGGTTGCCGCGCACGGATTTCTATGTGCCAGGATCGATCCTGCGCATCGAACTCGATACGAACGATCCGATTGCGAAAGGCATGCCGAAAGAATCGATTGCGTGGGTTGAGAACTCGCCGGTATTTGAAGTAATTACTGGGAGCGCGGGCGCCCCGCCCGCAATGCGCGGGAAACGCGAGCAAACAGAGGGCGAGGGCGCCCGCGATCCCAGCAAGCCCGCGATCTCAGTTCGTGTCATTGCCTGGTATCCGAAGGACAAAGATCCTCTGCTTTCCGGCTGGCTCCTCGGCGGCGATCGCATCAAAGGGAAAGCCGCCCTAATCGAAGTCACTCTCGGTAAAGGCCGTATTATCTTGTTCGGCTTTCGCCCGCAATATCGCGGCCAGTCGCTCGCGACTTATCCGCTGTTCTTCAACGCGATCGCGAGTCGGTAGATTTGGCCACAGATTCACACAGATAAACACGGATTCAAACAGCAATCCAAGCTTTCCATTATCTGTGAGAATCTGTGTCCATCTGTGGCCAACTCGTCCGCAGCTTCACACGATCGCCAGCGAGCGTTTCACGCCTTCACGGGCAAAATAATTCTCAGCACGGGTAACGTCGCGCTCGATCTGCGATTTCAATTCATCAATCGAGCCGAACCTCTTCTCGTCCCGCAGCCGGTGCAGAAAACGCACGCGCAGCACATCGCCGTACAAATCTCCTGACCAATTCATTACGTGAGTCTCAACTGAGGGCTC
>DATBSG010000171.1:0-6391 GCA_036559945.1 Pyrinomonadaceae bacterium | reverse complement strand
GACATCTCCGTCCCGTTCTCCATTGCTTTCAAAAAGATATCTTCGAGCGAATCGCGCTTGTAGCTCAGTCGCCGAATTTGCAGATTCGTTTGCGCGGCGAGCCGATACAAATCGCGAATCTCCGTGCTGTCCTGCAGAATCAGCTTCACCCGATGGTCGCCGGTGACTGCGTACTCGCAGCCGATTTCACTGACTGCCGAGACAAACGGTTTCAGGTCGCCGCGAGTCTCCAGCATCAGAAACTTTTTGTTCGCGCGGCGCTCTTCTTCCAGGTTGCAATAAACTACGAGCCGCCCGTCTTTCAGGATCAAGATTTCTTCGCAGCACTCTTCGACATCACGGAGCAGGTGCGAAGAGAGGACGATGTTTGCCTCGCCGCTGTCGCGAATCTCGCGAATCATTTTGATCATTCGGGTGCGCGCGGGCGGATCAAGTCCGTTCGTGGGCTCATCGAGAAAAATCAGCTTTGGCCCGTGCACAATTGCCTGCGCCAGCTTCGCCAGTTGCTTCATACCGAGCGAAAACGTGTCCAGATTCCGATAGCGAGCTTCGCCCAATCCCACAAAGAACAGCGCTTCATGCGCCCGTTCAAGCGCAGCCCTCGGCGGCAGTCCTGACAGCTCGGCCATGAAACGTACGAAGTGGACGCACGACATCTTCGCGATGAACGAATCGCGCTCAGGCATGTAGCCGATCAGGCGCTTTATTTGATTGGCTTCGCCGCGGATGTCGCGCCCGAAGATGTGTGCGGTACCCGCCGAGGGCGCGTGGAAACCGAGCAGAGTGTGAATCAGCGTAGTCTTGCCGGCGCCGTTCGGGCCGAGCAAACCGATCGCGCGTCCACGCAATTCACCGTTTAGCTCGCGCAGGATTGGGCGGCCGCCGAACGTGACCGACAGCCGTTGCAGATCAATAACCGGAGGGCCGGCGTTCGTAAGCGGCGAGACCGTGATTGGTGCGATGGCGTCTGGCATCGAAGCGTTTCAAAGTCCGCATCATACGGACCAAGCCGGGACCATTCAAAACCAGCATGAACGAACCCCAGAATAAACCTACGAACACTCTTACGAAAAGGTTTCCCCAAGTATCGAGGACGAAAATCGAAACGCCGAGCGCGATGAGCGTGACGGCGTTAAGCAGAATTTTACGATCGGTGTTTGAAGTGATGACTTGCATGTGATCGGCTCCCTGAAAAAGAAGGGCGAGTGTCAGAAGCCCGAGCGTGAGCGAGGGCAAGCTTCATTATTCACGCTAAGGACTGCGAGTTGCCCTCCCTTTCGGTCGGGCTTCTGCCACGGTAACAACTACTTCTTCATTCCCTGCTCGAGAACATGATGCAGCTCAAACGCGTTGGGCATGCCGAGCAGCGTCGCCGGACTTAGTCCGAATGGGCCACCGTCCGTATTCGCGGCCACCTCGATGTGATCGCCGTACGCGTAGGCATAGGCCAGCGTCGGCTCCATGGTCGCGGCCATGGCCAGCGCTTTCTGCGGACCGGACGGCAGGTTCGCTCCGGCCATCCCTTTCGCAAACGGCTGCACCAGTGACGCGATGTTGTGATAGACAAACGCCGAGAAATTCACCTGGCCATCCGCGGGCAATCCAGCGGTGAACTTAGCCGACGTCTTCAACGTCGTTCCGGAATCGTGATACCGCAGCGCCTGCTCGATCAGAGCCCGCGACGGTCCGGCAATCATGTAACCGTTCGTGAACACGTAATTCACTTCGACCCCGAAGTCCGCGGAGCGCAATGTATAAAACGTGCGTCCGCCAACGTCCACGCGATCCCATTCCAGGCCCTTCTTCCCTTCCTTCGCCGCCTGGGCGTTGACTTCGGTAACGACGCGCTCGAAGGTCTGCTGTAGATGCGCCGGGTCATTGACCTGAAACACCAGCTTCCATGAAGGCGTCGGCAGAATCGGCCCATCGATCGCGAACGCATACTCTCCACCGAGCGGCGCGGCAAAGTCGTTGCGGAGATTCAAACCGTGGTTCTTCTCTAATTCATCCAGGTGCTTGTCCAGATCAGGACAGACTGAGTTCACTACGCGCAGTAGATCGTCAACGACTGCCGTTGGGTTCTTGACGACAAAGCCGGCAACAATATTCGCGTCCGGCGAAATGTAATCGAGCGAGCCCATCGGCCCGGGCTGCGCCAACCAGGAAGTAATTCCATGATCTGCCTGGTCATAAGCCAGCACGGCTCGCGTGTGAGTTTTGCCGTCGGTCTTCTTTTGATCCAGCACGAACGATTTCAAATTCGTCACGCCGAGCTGATTCAGCGCCTCTTCATGTTTACCCGCGTCCGGCCTGGATTTGTGAAACGTGTTCGCATGCGCCAGGATTTTTTCGAGGTCAGCAGCAACCACCAGCCCCGCACCCTCGCGATAAACATCGGCGATACGATTGCGAAATGCCGTAGAAGTGAAACCCGTCTGCGGATTGCTCGCGATGCGCTGCAACTCATCAAGTTTCAGCGAGCCCACCAGCACGTCACCGTTGATCCAAACATAAACCTCTCGGTCGCCCGATTTTGTTGCCTCGGCTTGTGCCGTGCGCGGATCATCGATCCAATGAACTTGCGGACGATTCTTGCCGTCGCTGCCCAGCTTCTGCATCTCAATGTCAAAGAACGCGCGGAAACCACCCGGGTTCTTCAGTTCAGCAAGAACCACTGGCGAGACCGGTTCGCCTTTGTCATCCATGCCCGCGCCGACCGCGATCTCTTCGCCGAGTTGGTCGCCAAAATCGCGAATCGCGGCGATGGCGCTGTTCATTCCCGGCTGGCGATGGTTCTGAAACCAATCGTGCAGCGCCGGATTCTGCTGAATTTTCTCTTCGATGATGCGGTTTGATTCAACAATCGTCGCCGCGAGATTCGGCACCGCCGCATACAAAACGGTGTTCTCGGGCATCATGTCGAGCAGCCGCGTCGAATAACGCACGCCCGGCTCCTGCACTGCATTCAATTCTTTGTTGAGCGCCGCCAAAGCTTCGAGAGTCTGTGAATACTTCGCGGCGTTACGACTCCATCCGATTTCTTCCTTGACCGGAATGGTCTCGATGGCCGGGCTCGTCGTCGCTTGCTCGCCCGCCTTCAGCACGCGATCTTTGCCATTGTGATCGAGATTGACCTGGCCTTCGATCACACTCACGCGCGAGCCCTTCGTGCCCGCGTTCGCGGAGAAAATCGTACCCGTAACGGAAACCAGCGAATCGCCCGTGTCGAGATACAGATGGCTCTTCTGCTTTGCCGCTTCGACAATCACACTGCCCGAACCAAGATGAATGGTGGTGCCGCGCAACGTCTGATTAATCGAGAACTCTGAACGATCCTTCATTTCGATGGTCGTGCCATCGCCCAGCCGCACAACAGCATGTGCGTCCTTGGCGGTGCGAATCACCTGCCCGCGCCCGAGCCTTGCGCCGTTAGTGAGGGGATGAGTCTGCGCGTCTTCGACCAGATAGACCGGGCCTTCGGCTGCTTGCACAGTCGCTTCAATCGAACCGAACGGGACGTAACGCTGAATCAGCGGCCACGCGACCAGACCAAGTCCAATGACCAACATTGCCGCGATTCCCCAACGAAGAATCACGGGACTCAAGCTGTATCGAGATGACTTTCGCGTTTGCCGCCGCGGCGTGACTGCGGCCGCAACTCGCGCCGTGCGCGCCTGTTTCAGAGCCTTACGGCAAGGAATGCACTCGTGCGTATGATCGACCAGCAGTAGCGCGCGAGCTTCGGACAACTCGTGACGTAAGTACGCCGGGATCAGCGACTGGAAGTCCGCGCAGCTTTCAATATGTTCAGCCGGAGCGCCTGCATCTTGCAGGCGGTTCGCGCGCATCCTGCGCGCATCAACGTCAGCCGACATCTTCATCCACACGCGCTCCGCGGCCTCGCTTGCGACGGTCGTGTCGATCTCCTCAGCACGAATCTCCGTCGTAACCTTATCCAGGATGTTGTCGAGTTCTTTGTTCTTCATGATTTCACTCCCAAGATGATTCCGTAGTCTTTGCTCTTCTTTGCGCCTTCAAGCCTTTGCGTGAACCAATCTGCGAAATTTACTAATTAGCTGGCATGCCTCTGCAAATAATTCCCAATCTCTTTCCTCAACCGCGCGCGCGCGCGATGCAGCGTCACCCCGACGACGAGCGCCGAAGTCTTCATCATGCGCGCGATTTCACCGTTATCGAACCCTTCGAAATACCGCAGCGCGAACATCCGTCCGGCTGTCGGCCCCAGCTTCGAAACCGCCTCACGAATCAAATTGCGCAGCTCGCGGTCTTCATGACTGCGCTCCGGATGTCGCGATGCCAACTCACCAAACGCTGGGCTTGTCTCGATGTCCTCAATCGCCACGATTTTCGAACGCTTCCGCGCGCGCAGCAGATCAAGCGAAGCATTCACGGCCGCTCGCGCAAAATAGCTTTCGGGATTCTCGGGAACGGCTAACTGCTCCGACCCACGCGCCAGACGCAGAAATACCGTCTGCAAAACGTCTTCGGCGTCCGCGGCGCTACCGGTGACACGGTAAGCCGCGCGAAACACGCGGTCGTGGTGCCGCTCGAACAGACTCTCGAGATTAGCTGATACGTCGGACAAATTCTGCAACGTCGTGTCCTTCGGTTTCCGCGCAATCGAATTCTCGGCGTAATCTGCGGTTTTGAGCGCTTTCACGGCAGCCAGCATATCTTTGTTCGGAATTTCCTTCCCGGCCATAAAACGCTCCGCCTCCGGCGATTATTAACATTGTTACGAAAAAAGCTTGAAATAAAGTTGCGGTCGCGCCCAATCGCGACCTGGTTTTGACGCGCTCAAGCGCCACACATATAGTAGGAGAACCCGTGACTGCACAAGTATTTAGTGGCCTTTTGAGCATCCGTGTGGTGCTCGCGCTTCAGGACGGCCTGAGCGTGGTTGTGCGTGTTTGGCGATATCTCAACCAGCCGTATCAAATCGGCAGCATTGAGGTTTCTGTCACGCGGCTGATCGAAGGTGTAATCATCCTTGTGGTCGTCTTGCTGTTTTCACGAACGGTGAGCCGGCTGCTCCAGAAAAGTATTTCGAGAAAGGCCTACCTCGATCCTGGGTTACGTTACACGCTGGGCCGGTTGGCCCAATACATAGTAATCACGCTGGGCGTGTTGCTGGCGCTGAAGGTCGCCTTTAGCCTTGACCTCACATCGATTGCGGTAATCTTCACGGCCCTTTCGGTCGGCATCGGCTTTGGCTTGCAGTACATCGCGGCAGACATCGCCTCAGGATTCATTCTGTTGTTTGAACGGCCGGTGCGCGTCGGCGATCGCATCACAATTGGCGACGACGAGGGCGACGTCCAGAGCATCAATCTGCGCACGACTGTCGTGGCGACCAACGATCGCATTTCGATCATCGTGCCCAATTCGCGCCTGGTTAGCCAGCGCCTGATCAACTGGTCGTACGGCGATCCGCGCGCGCGCATCGCCATCCCCGTAGGCGTTGCATACGACACGAACGTTGAGCTGGTGACGAACACGTTGCTGAGAGCCGCTGAAGACGTTGACAACGTCCTGAAGGATCCGCCGCCGAAGGTTCAGTTCCTCAAGTTTGGTGACTGGTCGTTGGATTTCCGCCTGCTGGTTTGGACGAATCGACCACGACTGCACACGCAAATCCGCAGCGACATCAACTATCGCATTGAAAAACTTTTCCGCGCCGCCCACATCGAGATTCCATTCCCGCAAACTGAGCTGCGACTCCGCGAAGGCGCGTTGCACCTCGACACCGGCGATAGGTTCGTCCCGGACGGCCCGCGCAACGACTAAGATACGGCCTTGCCCCATTCTCGGCGACAGGCTACGCTGTCATTGTCACTGAGTGACGATTCATTCATTCATTAATGCCAAGGGTCGCACAAAAAAGAACGTCGTCCCGCAATTCGAGCGCTGACAAACGCACCGCCATCCTGCGCGCCGCCACGCGCGTCTTTGCGCGCAATGGGTATTTCAATTCAAAAGTCGCGGACATCGCACGAGCAGCCGACGTGGCCGATGGCACTGTCTATCTTTACTTCAAGAGTAAAGAAGAAATTCTGCATTCGATTTTCGATCAGAATATGGCCGAAGCAATCGCCGCCGCGCGCAAGCTGATCGAGAAGGTCAGCGACCCGCGCGAAAAGCTTCGGCGCATTGCCGCGCTGCATCTGAAGCGCCTCGGCGCGGATCGCGAGCTGGCGGTCGTTTTCCAGGTCGAGTTGCGCGGCTCAACTAAGTTCATGCGCGAGTTCTCTGCCGCTGGATTTGCGGAATATCTTGGCTTGCTGCGACAGATATTCGAAGAAGGCCAGGCCGCCGGCGTATTTCGCAAAGAAGTTCACGCGAAAGCTGCCGCCAAAATTCTGTTCGGCGC
>DATBSG010000170.1:0-18852 GCA_036559945.1 Pyrinomonadaceae bacterium | reverse complement strand
AACCAGCGTGGCGGTTCGTGATTATGCAAGTCACAGCGTTCTCATCACGGGTGCCATTGATAATCCTGGCCGCAAAATCCTGCGCCGTGAAGCCATGCCGCTGTTCACGCTGCTGGCCGAGGCCTTGCCGCGCTCAGACGCCACGACCGTGACGATAATCAGAAACGGGAAAGAAACAAATTTGTCTCTGGCGCGAAACGAAGATTTGGCGATGCTCGTAATGACGGGAGACATCGTTCGCGTCGCCGCGACAAACAAACAGTTTGTGTACGTGGCGGGTAACGTTACTTCTGCCGGCGAAAAAGAATTTCGCGAAGGGATGACTCTTACACAATTGCTGATGGCTTCTGGCGCAGTCCGCGGAGCGAACACGGCGCACATCGCACGTCGCGACGCGAGCGGATTTCTAAAATCGGAAGACTACAACCTGAAAGCGATTGAAGAAGGCAAAGCGCCCGACCCACTGCTGCAACCGGGAGATCGCATCGAGGTAAAACGCGGCATGTGATAATCTCTGCCGCATGTGCGAACACAACTGAGAGGGCGGTACGCGACGCGTGCCGCCCTTTTTTTGCGGCGTCGCCAGATCACATGAGCCTGTTTTCCCGCGGAATGTTAGTTCAACTGCTGATTGGAAAATCGGTAGCGGAAGCACTGCTGGTGACGGCGGTGGCCGCGGGATTTTATCTGACGACGACGAATCCGAACCTGCGCGGTTGGTTGGACCAGGCTGATACGGAAACGGTTTCAGGTTGGGCAGTTGACGACGGGAACGCCGCAAATCGCGTCGACGTGCAGCTTTTTATCGACGACCGGTTTATCGAACAGAGATCTGCGAACGACTTTCGACCTGATGTTCATCAAGCCAAGCGCGCTGAGGACGATTGGCACGGCTTCGTTTTCAAAACGCCTGCTTTGCCGCCCGGCGAACACGAAGCACGCGTTTACGCTCTCTATCGTGGCGCGTCCGCAACTCGCCGAACGTTGCAGATTATTGGAAAGCCACTGCATTTTAGAATCAACGCCGCACCCGGACAATAGATCAATCGATGGCTTTGGATAGCGAACCACCGACCACTGACCAGCGCGCATCATCTGCCGCACTAACAGATCGAACTCTGGCCGCCTGGGAGATCGTGTCGGTCGCTTCTTCGATCGTGATCGCGGAATGGATGCTCGCGGCGGCCGCTGGTTTTAGTAAAGCCATAATTGCGGTTCCCGTTGGCCTGGCTGTTCTTCTTATTCTGCTGTCGCACCGCGTGCGCGGCGACACGCTCCGCGACATTGGATTTCGCTTCGATAACTTCCTTCGTGCGCTTTACCTGTTGGCTGCGCCGGTATTTATCTTTGCGGTTGTGTGTTTGATTGTCGGCTGGAGGTTGGGCTCATCATTTGATTTTTTTCGCTGGCATCCGAAGCGCTACCTCGTACTGCAACTGGCGCTAGGTTTCTTTTGGGCGCTAGTTCAACAGTACGTGTTGCAGGGGTTCATTAACCGGCGGGCAATGCTCGTCGCCGGACGAGGCTGGCGCAGCGTGCTCGTGGTTGCCGCAGTATTTGGCCTGCTCCATCTTCCGAACGTGTGGATCACAATTATCACATTGCTGGCCGGTGCCATTTGGGCGGCAGTCTACCAACGCGCGCCAAATCTGTTCGCTCTCGCGTTGAGCCATTCCATCATGACTTGGTTTATCGTGTCGACATTGCCCCCCTGGGCCCTGCATCATCTGCGCGTGGGATTGGGCTATTTCTTCTAGGAAAGTCGTAAAAGCGAATCGTCCGATGCGGTCTGTTCGCGTGACCGCGGCACCAAAGGGATTTGCCTTTTCCCGTGCGTGTTGAACAATGATTTGCTATACTTTCTCGGCCTTGCAAGAGAGCAAGTCGGGCGGTCGCTGCTTCGATTTCAAGTTTCAGATCAAAATCTGAAATTGTGACCGAAGGAGAGGAAAGTCCGAACACCAAAGGGCAGCGAGCCCGCTAACGGCGGGGCGGTCAGCAGACGATCTGAAACGAAGGTTCCAGATTCCAAAAACTGACCGACGACAAGTGCAACAGAAAACAGACCAGCCGGCGGCAGTCAGATTTTGAGATCTCAAGTCTGAATCGCAGGTGATGGGTGAAACGGTGCGGCCCAGACGGGCTTAAAGTAAGAGCGCACCGGCACGTGTGGCAACATGCGTGGCCAGGCAAACTCCTCGCGGTGCAAGACCAAATAGGGAAGCGTTATCAGGGCTGCCCGCTCGAAGCTTCCGGGTAGGTTGCTTGATCCAGCCGGTAACGGTTGGGCTAGAGGAATGATCGCCATCCCGATGCGAATCGGGAAACAGAATTCGGCTTACAGACTTGCTCTCTTTGTACGGCCTTATCACCGAAATTTCTCATCGTTTGTTAGCACGGTTTCCAACGTTCGTTTAGGCCTCTAAGGAGCCCAACAAAATGGCCAATCGCAAAGGCGTTTTTATCGGGGCTTACGTACCCACCGATCTAAAAGAGTCTCTGCGCCGTAAGGCAGCCGCGGAACATCGCACGCTGTCGCAAGAGATTACCAGGATTCTTACCGAAGCAGTCCACGGCCGATCACTGCCGCCGGGCAGTATCGATCGACGAAAGCCAAGCTCGCCTGTGCGCCGTCGCACGAGTGATCCTTACCCGCGCAGACGAAAGGACGATTTGCCGTAGGCGTGTGTAACGGAGCTCGCTGGGAAATTCATTGAGAACTGCTTTCGTTTTCGGACTCGTTATCATCCTCGCTCTGCTGGTGTACCGAGCACTCCGTCCTTACCTGAGACTAATCCGACAGTTCGTACAGACCGTCCGTCATTTCCAAAAGGTTGGTACGAGCCCAAAGTCCGCTGGCCAGGCAGGAGAGAAGTTGGTCAAATGCGCGACTTGCAGCACTTGGGTGCCGGAGAGCCGCGCGTTCCGAGCAGACTCGCGCGAATATTGTTCCCAGGATTGTTTGCAGCGTGCAACTAAGGCGGGCAGGATCAGGAGAGTCGGTTGACGCAGCGTCAACCTTTTTGCGCAGCTTCTTCCGGCAAAAGATTTCCGGAATCATGGACTGCGCGCCGAGTGTCGGTTAAAAGTAGAATCACCGTCCCAACGACAAAGAATAGAATCAACGAAAGTATCGCCTGCCGATAGGAACCGGTGTACGCCACCACCTGAGCAAAAACGATTGGTCCCAGCCACGACGTGCCGCGCTCTGAGATTTCATACAGCCCAAAGAACGATGCTTCGCGCCCGCTTGGAATCATTTGCGAGAACAGTGAACGAGACAACGCTTGCGAGCCGCCCAGGACGATCGCAATAAAGACCGCGAGCACCCATGCTTCCCTCACCGTGTGCAAAAACGCGTACGCATAAGTTACGACGCCGATCCAACCAATTAGTGACACCAGGATAGCGCGCTTTGTGCCGATGGCCTGCGCCAGGCGCTCGAAGCCAAGCGCGCCGAAAAATGCGAGAAATTGAACCACCAAAAGGATGCCGAGTAAGAATGAAGGCGGCGTTTCCAGACCGCGAGCGGCAAACAACTCCTGTCCTAAGAAAACGCCAGAGACGGTAATGACCGTTTGAATTCCGTCGTTGTAAAAGAGATAGCCAATCAAATACTTAAAAGTCTCACGCAGACGCCGCAGTTCCCTGAAGGTCGAAGCAAGTTCCGCAAATGCAACCGTGAAGTAATTATGGTCGGGCGGCAGTCTCCGCACGGCAGGCCGCACTCTCAATCGCTGGAACGTGATTACCGCGAATCCGCCCCACCAAATGCCCGCGGACAGAAGCGACAGCCGCACCGCCATTCCTGTCGAAATCCCGATGCGCGCGGCAGTGAAAACGAACGCAAGGTTCAACGCCAGCAGCAACCCACCGCCTAAATAGCCCCACGCATAGCCGCGACTCGAAACCTTGTCGCGCTGATTTTCGGTCGTTATGTCGGGAAGAAAGGAATTGTAGAAGACTATGCTCGCGCCGAAGCAGACATTCGCGATGACGAAGACCACTGCGCCGAAAATATGTCGGCCCGGTGTAAGAAAATACAGCAGGCACGTCGCGCCAGCGCCCGCATAGCAGAAGAACATCATCAGTCTCTTTTTCGAGACTGAATAGTCACCAAGCGCGCCGAGCACGGGCAGCAGAAAGACTTGAAGAAATACGGATGTCCCGACGGTAAACGGAGCGAGCGATTTGGCGGTCAACAGGAAAGGACCGAGGGCGAGGATTATGCCGTTATCTCCGAGCTTTGCCTGAGCGAGTCGCGTCAAATAATCGCCAAACAGCGCCGCCACGACAGTCGTGTAAAAGCCAGAGTTGGCCCAATCGTAAACGATCCACCCGAAGATCTCGCGCGGATTGTTTTTAGTCGTGTGCGATGTGCGACGTTCTTCCGGCAATTAAGCTTTACGCGTCAGCACAGAAACTATGGCAGGAGTGATGTCGGTCAGGGATGATATTCGATTCGCAAGCCGGCCGCTACTTGCGCCCCAAATTATTGTCGGGACTGCATTGAGCGTATGGCTTCGTGTCGAAAGGTCTTCGATGTTTCCGTGGTCGCTGGTCAGGATCATCGTAGTTGTTTCCAAATCAATCTTCCGAAGTACTCGCCGAATCATTCGGGCAAGGTCCTGCAAAACCGTACGCGCTTTGGCCGTGTCCTGGGCGTGTCCGACTTTGTCTGTGATGAAGTATTCGTACAGCGTGAAACGATTATTCACAACGAGCGAAGCCAGCACATCGCCGGCCTCCTCGGGAGTACGCAACTCAACCCGCTCGCCCCGTTCAATCAACATGCGGTTGGTGAAATCCTGATAGACGGCGCGATCCGCTTTCAAATCTGACACAGTGTTGAATTGCAGGCCGGCTGCCTCGACGGCGGCAGTGGTTGCGGAAATCCAGCGCGGACGATTTTCAAAGAAACGTTTCGTGTACGTATTCGCAAAGATGACGGGCTCGATTGTCGCACGCTTCAATTGCAGAAAGATCGAATGCTCGCGAATGATGTCCAGCAGGGCGTGGTTGGGAAAGCCTTGCTTGTGGTGCCCAATTGCTGCCGGCGCGTTGACGCCGGTCAGAATCGTTGTCTGTCCCGACGCGCTCTGCGGACGTCCTTCGACGCCGAGTCGCGCGTCAGTTTCGACGAGTACGCCACCGAACGGAATTTCGGACGATTCATTTTGAAAGTGCGCCAGTGGTTCGGCATCTTTCAAACCGTCAAGCGGGTTATGCGGTCCGCGCGAGCCGATGCCGAGGCCATCGATGAAGAAGAGCAAAACATTTTCCATTTGTCATTTGACATTTGTCATTTGCCATCTCGTTGACGGGCCAGCTGCTGTGCTTTTACAGCGATTCGGTGCGACGTGAAGAATGACAAATGATAAATGTCAAATGGAAAATGGAAAATGGAAAATCGTTTCTATCTGGCTTCCCCCTGAAGAAGTCCCTTTGCCCGATACGCATTCAACTTATTGTGCAGCGTCTTGAGACTGATGCCGAGTAACTCCGCCGCGCGCGTTTTGTTGTTCCCGGTCTTGTCTAGCGTCCGCAGAATCATCTGGCGCTCGATCTCTTCCAGTGGCGTGCCGACCGGAAACGTGACCGTGTCTTCCGAACGCATTCGCTGGCGCTGGTCGAACGGATAAGGCGTGAAATGATGTCGCTCGATCTGCTCGGCAGAACAAATCACGACAGCGCGCTCGATGACGTTCCGCAACTCTCGTACGTTGCCCGGCCAGGAGTGAAAGCGCAGCGCGTCCAGCGCCGCCGGACTGATAAATCGCGCCGGCCGATCATGTTTCGCCGCGAGACGCGTTACCAGGTGCTGAGTTAGCAAGGGTAGATCTTCCATGCGGTCTGCCAAACGCGGCAGATGAATCGTGATCACGTTCAGCCGGTACAGAAGATCTTCGCGCAGCGTGCGATCTCGGACGGCCGTCTGTGGGTCCCTGTTTGTGGCCGCGAGAATTCTCACGTCCACAGGAATTTCTTTTCGGCTGCCGAGGCGATGCACAACTCGCTCTTCAACCACGCGCAGCAGCTTTGCCTGAAGCAGTGACGGCATCTCAGCCACTTCGTCCAGCAGCAACGTTCCGGTATTTGCCAGTTCGAAACATCCATGACGCCGTGCCGCGGCGCCGGTGAATGCGCCTTTTTCGTGCCCGAACAACTCCGACTCCATCAACGTGTCGGGAATTGCTGAACAATTGATCGCGAGGAACGGCGCGTCCCGGCGGGAACTCAGATTGTGAATTGTTCGCGCCACCAGCTCCTTGCCGGTTCCCGACTCGCCGGTGATTAGCACCGAAGCCGAAGACGAAGCAACCTGCTCAATCAGACGGTACACCTGCTGCATCGCTTCTGAACTTCCGACCAACTCGCCGAAAGCGCCGCGGTCGCGCAACTGCCGTCGCAACAGCTCGTTCTCGCGCCTGGCCTCAGCTAACTCAACGGCGCGCTCAAGCACCACATTTAGTCGTTCGATATCAACCGGCTTATCGAAATAATGATACGCACCTTCCTCCTGAATTGCGCGCAAAGCCGTTTCAACTGAACTCTGCTCGCCCGCGAGAATGATCGGCGTGTGGGGCTGACTTATGCGGATTTCGCGTAGCGCTTTGAACGCGTCGCGTCCGCTCAGAAACGTGTCCGTAATGATCACCGACGGCGAAAAGGTCTCGGCGACTTTCATCCCGGACGCGCTGTTTTGTTCAGCCAGGACTTCATACCCCAGCGCCTTCAACTGTTCGCGAAGACTCTGCGAGAATTCATTATCGCTATCGATGATGAGGACGCGACCTTTCATCAATTTTAGTTTAGCACAGCGGCCTACGTCGCCGGTTGAGAGATTCCGTCAATCTCTAAACTGTTGGACCAATGCTTCAGCCAACGCTTGGGGACGAAGCGAGACGAGCGTTAGCGACTGTGGGACACCAAAATTTTCTGCCACTGTCGCGGTTTGATCGTCGGGCACAAGCACGGCGACGTTCCTCCACAAACGTCCTAAATTGTTCGTATCGAAGACCCGGGCAAAGTCTGTAACTTCTGAGTCATTCGCGAAGATGATCCCATCCACACTGCCGGTGAGCAACATGGTTTGAAGCGCAATCAGCCGGGTCATATCAACCGTGGCCACGGTTTGGTAAGCGATGACGACGTCTACTCGCGCTTCTGCGTCCTCAAATTCGTTCTTTAGATAATCGCGGCCAATCGACGCCTGAGGAATCAGAAAATTCAGCCACTGAAGTAAGTCTCGTCCGCCCGCGTAAGTGGCGATGCTGTCGATAACGGCATTCGGATAAGTCTTCGTGGCGACTACGTCCACATGGACCTTCGCTTGTTCCAGCACCACGGCAGTCGCTTCGCCAATTGCGCACACACACAGCGAATCGAGGTTGCTGATGTCATGCCCCTGCTGTTCAAAACGCCAAAGAAAGAAACGCGCCGCATCCGCTTTGACGAATATCAACCAGTCGTAGCCGAACAGGTTCTCAATCGCTTCGTCGAGACCCGCGAACGTTTCGGGAGTCTGCATTGCAAGTCCGGGCCACGTAATAATGCTGAAGCCAACTTGTTGAAGAGCTGCACTGACTTCTGTTGAACCTGGAGCAACCAAAATCGTGCGGTCGCTCGCGTTCTCGCTTCCCGTCTGATCCGGCATATGGACTATCTGTTGCGGCGGTGGCGCTCTATGCGCCAGGCAATTACGCCAATTACAACGATGGCGATGAGCAGGATTGTTCCGGTGCGGCCAACCCATTTCACCAGCAGCGGCAAACTTTGACCGAACAAAAAACCAAGCAGCGTAATCACTACTGCCCAAAGAACCGCGCCGGCGACGTTGTAAGCAAAAAACACGCGCCAGGGCATTTTGCGCGACGCGCCGGCAAGCAACGCAGCAAAGACTCGCAGCCCGGTGATGAAGCGCGCCACGAGAATTGTTTTGTTGCCGTGACTCTCAAAGAAGTTCTCCATGCGCTCAAAGCGCTTTGGTGTGAGAAGAAAGAAGCGACCGACGCGCAAGAGAAATCCTCGGCCATAATGATGGCCGATCGCGAAACCAATATTGTCACCGACGACCGCGCCCACTGCGGCGGTGAGCATTACTCGAATCAGATTGAATTTTTCGGGGTGACTCGCAGCGAAGTATCCGCCGACCAGCAGGATCGTTTCGCCCGGCACGGGCAGTCCCGCATTCTCAAGCATCACACCAAAGAATACGGCCCAATAGCCGTAAATCAGCATGTAGTGTTCGATGAGTTCGAGCGAGTTGTGAAGGAAATCCATTATCGGCAGGCAGCGCGAAACGTCCGTCGCGATTCTAATGGGACAGCGAGAGACGAGCAAGGTTGGATCCGACGAAGAAGGCGTCTACAATGCCGTCGTCTCTCCACGACGTCTCAACGGCGTCGGATGTCAGACCGACAGTTTCCGAGGGAATCTCTTGAAACAAATTCTGCTAGTGCTCGTCGCCTTAACCGTGTTCGCGTCGGCGCATGCGCAGTCAGCGAAGCCGCAGCAGTCGCCTACCCCACAGAAACCTGCCAACGTTCAGGACAGCACCGCGGAGATGCCCTCTGAACAAGATCTGGAAACGCTCAAAACCGAGACCGACCTGGTAACTGTTCCCGTTATCGCGAGTTCGCGCAGCGGAAAGTACATCGCCGACCTGACCAAAGAAGAATTCAAAATCAACGAAGACGGCGTGCCGCAACAGATCGCTTTTCTCGCGACGGTCAACGCGCCTTTTCACGTCGTGCTGTTGCTCGACACCAGCGGCAGCACCAAAGAGAAGCTGCCGATGATTCAGCGTGCGGCGATTGCTTTCATCGAACAGCTCGGCGCGGCGGACCAGGTGAAAATAATCTCGTTCGATGACAACGTGCGCGGCTGGAATGACTTCACTTCAGACAAGGCCTTGCTGCGCAGTGTGATTTCGAAAACAACTTCCGGCGAAGGAACGAAGGTTTATGACGCGGTTGAGCTTGCGCTGAACAGTTTAAGAATAATTGGCGGGCGGCGCGCCGTCGTCATCTTCACCGATGGCGTTGATTGGCACAGCGACCGCGCGACTTTCGAAGGCACACTGAAAAACCTGGACGAGACGGGCGTGATCGTCTATCCGATTCGCTTTGATACTCGCGCTGAAACCGAACGGCTTGCGCGCGAACAGGACGCGCAACAAAACGGCGTTGGACTGCCGACAAGAGACGTGATTCGCGGCACCGGTTCGCCGCCCAGCACGACCCCGTCAACTTTTCCCAGCGAGGATCCGAGTTCCGGTCCGCCTGGTCGTCGGGGTACCTCTCTGCCTGAAATCATTTTTGGCCGTCCAAATATTCGGCGAACACAGGATCCGCAAGGCTCGCCCACTGATCCTTTTCCTGACGCGACGAACCGCCGGCCGCCAGTCGATCCCGGCACTCGCACGAACAAGCGAGAAACGCCTGATGACGCGATCAAAGCGATGCTCGATCAGGCGTACTTAATGGCCGACAGTTATCTTAGGGAGTTGGCCGATCGTTCCGGTGGTCAGATTCAACGCGCCGACACGCTGGCGATGCTGCCGCAGGCATTCGCCGCAATCGCCGCCGAGCTTCGCACGCAATATCTGCTGGGCTATTACCCGACCAATCGAAACAAGAACGGCAAGTATCGCAAAATCCAGGTCAAGACATCTCGAAAAGACGTTGCGGTCCGCGCGCGACCTGGTTATCGCGCGCTCGACAGTTCGAGCATCCGTTAGTTTGCGCGCGAAAGCTGTGTTATACGATTGACCGTGCCCAGCGGTCTTGCGTCCAATCCCGAACCAAACATCACGACACTGCTTCAACGGCGAATCGAGGCCGGCGACTTCCCTTCTGCGGCCTATGTCGTCGCGGAAAATGGCTGCGCCGTTTTCGCTGACGGCCTCGGCGATGCGTCCCGGGAACCTGAGCAACATCCAGCGACTCTTGAAACGATTTATGATCTTGCGTCGCTGACTAAGCCCCTGATTACCGGTCTGCTTTGCGCGCGCATGGTTGAAACCGGCGCGCTCCGGATGGACACCGCTATCACCAAGTATCTTCCAGAGTTCGACACTGGCGACAAGCACGACATCACCGTCCGGCAGTTGCTGACGCACGCCTCAGGGCTGACGGCATGGCGACCGCTGTACTTGCTTGCTTCGGACAAAGACGATGCGGTGCGAGCTATCACGGATCAGCCGCTCGAGTGCAGGCCGGGCGAACGAGTGATTTACAGCGACCTCGGTTTTATCGCGCTCGGTTTTCTGCTTCAGCGCATCGCGTCGGTCTCGCTAACCGATTTGGCGACGCGTGAAATTTTCCAGCCGTTGAAACTTCGGCAGACATTTTTCAATCCGGCGGCGGCCATGCGCAGCGGGATCGCGGCGTGCGAGAGCGGCAACGCATATGAGCGCGACATGTGCGAACGCGACTTTCCGGAAAAAACCTTCGGCGGCTGGCGCACGAACGTCATCTGGGGTGAAGTTCACGACGGCAACGCGTTTTTTCTCGGCGGCGCAGCCGGACATGCGGGGCTGTTTTCAAATGCCGAAGAGACTTTGCGGCTCGCAAATCAGTTTATCGGCAGTTTGTCTGAGCTGCTTTCGCCCGACACATGTGAACTGTTTCGCCAAGACATGACTGAGGGATTGAACGAGGCGCGCTCTTTTGCCTGGCAGCTTGCGTTAACGAAGGACTCGACTGCGGGATCGAGCTTACCGCCCGACGCTTTTGGACATACGGGCTTCACCGGCACAAGTTGCTGGATCGACGCTGAACGCAAGCGGGTGTTCATTCTGCTGAGTAATCGAACTCATGCGCGGCAGCTCCCGTTTGCAAACATTAATGCTGTGCGTCGCGAGTTTCATTCGCTGGCCGTGGCGGCGCTGGACGGATCATCACATTCACAGCAACCTGCTAAAAAGTGAAATCGCGCGTAATTTTGAATTGCAGGCTGTATGAAGCTCATCTATTATTTGCTGCGCAGCTTTGGCATCACGCCGGCAGCGGCTGTGGGCGGAATGCTTTGGAAGTTTGCGCCGGAAGTGCCGTTTGTAGCAGCAGGCATCGTCGGCATCATCGGTACGATCGTGTTTGCTTTCATGGCAAAAGAGAGGTTCGCAGGCTGATTCGGTGGGTTCTTTCAAGCTTTCGGTTTCTCTTTGAAATCTCGCGGCCCGCCATCGCGGCCCAAAACTTTCCACATTACACCGTCGCCGAAGAAGCGCTGATGAGTGTGAGCCTCACGCTGCCCGTATCCAAGAGACATCGCTATAGCAGTCACGAGTAAGCAGACCAAGCCCGCTCCGGTGAAGGTCAAAGGCGAGCCCCACTTCGCGGAGGCGTGTCCGATTGCCGGGTAGCTGGCCAGCCAGCACAGGTGAGTCAAAGCGAAGTGTGCGGCGTACGCACGCCCGCGGTCTCCTTCGATCGTATGTTCAGCCAGCAGTGTAGAAGACGGAATGGCGATCAGCGCTTGCCCTGCGCCGTTTAGCATCCAGAGAAAACTGAAGATCAAAAGTGGTGGTTTGAGAATATCCGGCAGGAGAACAAGACCAAGTACGAGCCCACCCGTGAGCAATGCACGCGAGCCCCATTTATGACGTCGACCGTGGAGAATCGATTGGTCGCGAGCGCCCTTCTCATAACGTCCCGTCGCGCGTCCTAAAATGATAGCAGTCACCGACGAGCCAAGACCGACACCTGCCATGACGAAAGCAAAAGCAGTCTCTCCACGGCCCAGAACGTCACGCACATAGGAAACAGTTGCCACGATGACCGCGGCACCGGCCGTGGCCTCTGCGATACTGAGAGTGAGCGCCTGCCGAAGCGACGCCTCGCGCAGAAGAATGCGTGTTCCAGTAGTAAGATCAGTTAGAAAACTCCGCAAAGAAATCTTCGGTAGTTTCCCCTTGACGTACGGCATCACTGTCACAGCGACAAGCGAAGCTGAGACCAGATAAGTGAAAGCATCAAACCAGAAGACCCATCGCAGACCTAAGAGTGCTACCAGCAAACCAGCAAGGGCGGGAGCGGCGACAGCTTCAACGTCAGTGGCGACTCGCGAAAGCGAGAGAGCTTTGACGTAGTGTTCGTTCCCGACGACTTCGGGGACGCTCGATTCGAATGTTGGTGTGAAAAATGCAGTCACCGCGTTGATGGCAAAGATCAGTGCATAAATCTGCCAGACGGCCGTGACAAATGGGAAAAGGGCGAGCAGCGCAAAACGAATTAGATCCGCGGCGATCAGTATTCTTCTCTTGCTGACGCGATCGGCAATCACTCCGGCGGGCTGAGAGAACAAAAGAAAGGCCAGGATACGAAGAGTCAGTGCATTACCAATGACCGCCGTTGCTGAAACTCCGCCTGTCAGTTGATAAGCGAACAGCGCCAGCCCAACCGTGGTCACGCCGCTGCCAAGCAATGAGATGACTTGCGCGCTGAACAGCAGGCGGAAGTTCCGATTACGCCAGAGTGGAGCGACGGCGACTTCTGAAGGTTCAGGCACTGGCATTACTCTCGACGGAACTATCTATAGTGAGAGCGATGGATGACCGTTACGAAAACTTATGCAGCATCAACCGGCGAATTTGTTGCAGATTCCGGAATCGGGGCATCATTCAAGTCCCTGGAGGAAGGAATACCATTTAACGCTGCCCGCGGGCATTCGTTTCGCCATCTCCATAAGCTGCGGCGACGTTTCTCCATACACGGACACTGCATGGTCGTCGGCGAATTCTGTGAATAGTCTATCCAGCGCCTCGCCGATGTGCATACGATGCTCAACTAAACCCTCGGAGCTCTCGTAGACCTCACGAATCTCGCACTCGGTCTCATCGCTGCTGAGAAACCAGTCATAACGGAGCGTCTTCGTGTCCTTCTCTTTCGTCTGCCTAATGCATTCGGCCGCTTGTTGCTTGAACTCCTTCAGCTTCCCCTTGCGAACTGTCATTCGGGCACTTACTTCCAGTTTGTTCATAGCGATTCTCCTTTAGTTGATCCTAGAACGTAAAATCACGAGTCAGCTTGATCTGAAGACTATAAGAAGGCCTTTCCAGACCTGCTCCGGTGCTTTGATTGTAGATGATGAAGAGATCGCTGTTGGGCCGATAAATGTAACGCAGCCGCACGTTGATGACTGACAAGCGCGCGGCGGAATTAATTTGGATTAGCGCCGACGTGAGCAGCTTACGCGAGAAATTGTAGTTCATTCTTCCGGCAAAGAGACTGGTGAAAAAGTTTCCTTCGCGCAGACGCACTTTGTTGTAGCTCTCTGATAGGTCCAGCAGCAGATGCGGATTTGGTCTCCAGGTTATTCCGCCCGACGTTTCGTATCTTTTGCCCGAGTAGAAGGCTCCCCATTTCTCTCGAACCGTGAAAACGATCCGCTTGCTGCGATCGCTTGTGAACGACAACCGCGGGCGATTAAAGTGATAGGTGCCGGCCGGAATGACAATTCCCGGACGAATCTCAAACGGCTCTGTTAGTACATCGTTCACATCTTCGATTGGCCGAAAGAAAAACTCCGATGAGTTTTTGAAAATCGTATCCCAGGAGAGTTCAGTCTGACGCGTAGCAAGCTTGCCCGCACGATCCGTGAAATACTCGATCTGCGTCTCAAACTCCATCTGCTGCACGCGCGGAATAAACTTCGGGCGTGGTTTGTAAGCTAATTGTCCAAAGTATTGATGAATGGCGTTGCGTTCGATAGAGCCAACCTCGGGATTGAACTTTGCGCCGACGTCTTCATACACCGCAATGAAGCGATAGAGATCGCTCTCAAAGATCGATTCAAGACGCGAAGACCCCGCGCTTGAACGAACGGCGGGAGTCGCCGACCCCATCCAGAACGCCTTCACCTTGTAGTGATCAGTTAAATTGAGCTCGGCATCGGCGCCGCCTACGCGATTGTAGCTTTCGCCGCCTATGGTGGTTGCGCCCTGACGATTGACGAGGATGGCTCCGATATACGAGCGCTTGAGAATGTCGCGCTTCACCCGCAGAACAGAGAAGTGTTGACGCGGAATGCCGAGACCCGTAGAAGTCTCGCCCAGCTTGCGCGTCTGCACCTGCAGAAATCCGACGTTGTAAGAACCTATCTTGCCGGTGACTTTTACCCCGTAATCGATGGGCACTGGCTGGCCCCGGTCCGTCAGACCAATGCGCCTTGTGAAGAAGGCCTGATTTTCCCCCTGCCTGCCAAAGAGAAAGATGCCTGCGTTCTCAAGAAAGAAGTCGCGCTTCTCGGGGAAGAACACTGAGAAGCGCGAGAGGTTAACAATCTGATCGTCTACTTCCGCCTGACCAAAGTCGGGGTTGACTGTGAACTCGGCGGTCAGCGAGGGCGTGATGCCAAGCTTCGCGACTTCAATTCCTGCATTTCCACGCACGCCGGCATCTAAACCGTTTCTTCCGATCAGCGGCACGCCCTCGCGCCATTCACCAGATGCGTACGGCTTAATCTCACGTAGGCGACGGCGGCGAATGTCTTCCACTCCGGTGAGTTCGCCGGCTTGCGAAACGCGTTCGAGACCAAATGAACGTTGCCAGCCAGTCCAAAGGTTCTCTTCGTTCTTGCGACGTATGATGCGCGCAACGTTGAAACCCCATGTTTCGATACCCTCAGTGAAGCGCAGTGTAGTCAGCGGTATGGCGATCTCTACCGTAAATCCTTTGGCGTCGATTCGTCCTTCAGAAACCCACGATCTATCCCAGGAGACATTGATGTCCCGGCCCTCGTCGGTTATGAGTGCATCCTGTTGTGTCCCGAGCGGATTAACGGCAAAGCGAAAAGCGTTGCGCCGGTCATGATAGGTGTCCAGCAGAATCTCGATCTTATCGTCGTTCGGAAAGTTCGAATCACGCACCAGGTCGCGCGCGTTAATGTGCGAAGCTTCTGAATCAAACGCGCAAATGCCGAAGTAGATGTTCTTGTCGTCGAAAAGTACCCGCACTTCGGTGCGTTCCGAAGCTGATGCGCCTTCAGCCGGTTGCTGCTGGAGAAAACCCGTGGCCGGTTGCGCCAACGACCATGCAGGTTCATCGAGAAGACCGTCAATCTTTAATACATCGGTGACTCGAACTGCCTGAATTCGTCTCGGAGCACTGCTCGGCGAAGGCGTTTCCGCGGGCTTAGCTGGTGAGGACTGTGCTTTCTCTGTTGTTGAGGTCTGCTGTGCATGGACAACTGTGACGAACAAACTCACATTGAGCGCAACGACGAGCGCTCGCAAGCGTTTCAATCTTTTATCGAAACGCTTCGATGTGAATGTCATAACTGCTTATCAGCAGGCAGGGCGATTCTGAGAATGGGCTTCCCGCCAACATTCTGCAAGGGAAAATAGACTCTATGTGTGCGCTGGTCAACGGCGACACTGTGCGCGTTGGCGGCAAAGAACCCTTCGCCGATCTTCACCAGACTCTTACCACGCTCGTCGAAGATCGAGATGACGCCGCTCTCAGCAGAAACGTACAAGCGACCGAATGCCTTATCAAAGGCAAGAACATCCGGCTCGGCGCCAACGGAATGAATGGCGGTCATTTTCTTCGCGTCCAGATCAAACAGCGCCAGCTTCGCATTCTCTTCGCAGGCGACGAATGCCAAACGATGCTCACTGTCGATGTTGAGTCCGTGGCTTCCAATGCAACCAGGCAGAGGGTAACGACCGATTACCTGGTCTTTGTTCGGATCGATCTCGGCCAGCTCATTATGGCCATGCACGGTAACAAAGATATGTTCCGAGACGGAATCATACTGCGTGTTTCCCGCGCCTCCGCCAAGCGCAATCGTCGTCACCACCTGATTGGTTTTGGCGTCAATCACCGTGTCCGTCCTGCCGTGTAGATCGGAAACGTAAATCTTGTCGGCCTTACTCGCATAGGCAACTCCGTCTGGATAATCCCCAGCGGCGACCCGCGCGACAATCTGCAATGTCTGGTCGTCAATTACTGCCAACTCATTCGAACCAGTTGCGGAGGCATAGACTCGGTGAAGTTCTGGAAGGGCAAGCACTCCATGCACTCGCTTGAGATCCTGGACGTCGCCGACGACCGTCTGCTTGTCAACATCGAGGACGGTCATCAGATCAGAACCCAAGTGGGCGATGTAGAGTCTGCCCTTGTCGCTGTCGAGACTTTGATAGTCCAGGCGCGTCGTGCCGCCGGTCAATGGAACATCGCTCAGAGTGCGCAGGGGTAGATTCCCGGATGATCCCTCAGGAACGATTGAGGTCGAATCGTTAGGGCCAGATTGCGGCGTCTGCGCATCCGCTTGCAGTTGGCCGTGTCGTGCGGAACAGGCAACAAGAAGCCAAACGGCAAGCAGAATCATGAGCGCACTTGTAAAGCGCACGGAAACCCGTCCTCCATAATTCGTCAGTAACCCAGTATAATCGGAGCTTCACCTTGTCTTCTAGCCGTCCCCCTTAATTTGTTAGACCGCAGACCGTTCATTGAACGAGAGAGCCAATCTCCAAAGAACGACGGACGCCGCAATGCCTCCGTGGCGCGAAGTGTTCCTGTACTTTCTTTTTCTCGGGTTCGTGAACGTTGGTGGGCCAGTCGCGCAGATCACGATGATGTACAACCACATGGTGGAAAAGCGCAAGTGGCTATCGAAAGATCGTTTCGTGAAGATCGTGGCTTTCTGCCACATGCTACCTGGTCCTGAAGCGCTCCAGTTGGCGATCTATGTCGGATATTTGAAACGCAAGTTATGGGGAGGAATCCTGGCGGGTCTCACATTTATTTTGCCGGGCGCGATCGTGATGATCGTTCTTAGCTGGCTGTACGTTAAGTATGGCAAGCTGCCGCCGGTCAATAACGCCCTCTACGTTCTCAAGCCAGCGGTTCTGGGCATAATCGCCGCCGGCATTATCAAACTCGGTCGGGCAGCAATTCGGAAAATCTTTCTTGCGATCCTGCTGATCGGCGCGTTTGCCGGAATGTATTTCGCTGGGATCAACTTCCTTCTGATTCTCGTCATAGCAGGTGCGTTGAATCTACTGATCGAGGAAGGCTGGCCACGGATGAAGAAAGGCGCACCGACCCTTCCAGTAACGATCGTAGCTTTCGTGCTACTGCTTCCGTTTATTGATTCGCGTTTGTTCCAGATCGCCTGGTTGTTTCTTAAGACTGGTCTGTTCAGTTTTGGCGGCGCGTATGCCTCGCTGGTATTCGTGCAGCGCGGAGCAGTCACGCACTATCATTGGCTGACGGATGGTCAATTGCTGGACGGTGTGGCGATGAGTGTGGCGACGCCTGGGCCATTCATGCTGTTCACGACTTTTGCGGGTTATCTCGCGGGTGGAATTGCAGGAGCAGTGCTCGCCACGTTCTTTGTCTTCTTACCGTCGTTCATCTTTGTCATCGGCGGCACTCACTATATTGAAAAGGTTCGCGACAATCGCGTGATTCAGGCATTCCTTGCGGGCGTCAGCGCCGCAGTAGTTGGCGTGATCGCGGTTGTGTCACTCGATCTAATTCCCGAAGCGCTGGTTGGCTGGCCCGCGGTCGTCATCGCCGTCATCGCTTTTCTTCTTATTGTTTTATTGAAGCGAGATGTTGCTTTGGTCGCAATTGGCGCGATGGCCGGCGGCATAATTTATTCAGTCGTTCGGGCAATCAGTTAACGCCATCGGCAAACAGTATCAACCCCCTTGGCTCTTAATCCGCAATAAACCAGGAAAGGCAGGAAGGCGAAATGAACAGGAAACCGACAGTGTCGAATAGAAAAAACGGACGCAGTTTAGGGCCGCGCGGCCTTAGACAATTTATTTTAGCGACGAGCGTGTCTGCGCTGATGACGATCCTTGTGCTCGTCGCATGCTCAACTGGGCAAAACCAAAACGGGCAGTCCAATGCCGGACAACCCGGGGCGACAGATTGGAAGCCAGTCGAGCAGTCAATGGGCAAGGCCGGTACTGTCCAACCTGACGGCGTTTACAAGATAGGTCTGCCGCGCACGGATTTACGTGTGAAAGTTGGCGATGTAGAACTGAAGCCGACGCTCGCGCTTGGCTCCTGGGTCGCGTTTCGAAAAATGGCGGCCGAAACGATGGTGATGGGCGACCTGGTGCTAACTGAAGACGAAGTCGGCGCGGTGATGGGAAAACTTCAGGACGGTGGGATCGAAATCACCGCGCTTCACAACCACTTGCTCAACGAATCGCCCCGCGTGATGTATATGCACATTAGCGGACATGGTGACGCGGTGAAGCTGGCCGAAGCGATTCATGCCGCGCTGGCGTTGAGCAAGACGCCTTTGACGGCGCCACCTGCGTCGCAGTCAGAGCAGCTCGATCTCGACACGAAACAACTGGATCAAATTCTGGGGCGCGCCGGCAAAATCAACGGCGGCGTCTATCAATTCTCCGTAGCACGCGCGGAAAGAATCTTCGAAGGCGAAGAGGGTCGAGGCGCCGAAGCAATTCCCTCTTCAATGGGTTTGGCGACGGCGATTAACTTTCAACCAACGGGCGGTGGCCGTGCCGCAATAACCGGCGACTTCGTGTTGACGGCGAGCGAAGCTAATCCGGTCATTGCCGCTCTGCGAGCGAACGGTATCGCGGTCACGGCCCTGCACAGTCACATGCTCAACGATTCGCCACGCCTTTTCTTCATGCATTTTTGGGCAAATGATGACGCGATGAAGCTGGCACGCGGCCTCCGCGCGGCGCTGGATCGAACCAATTCCGCGAAATAGATCGGTCATGACAAATTCCGCATTTCGATAGCCGCGCAGTGTAGTAAGATGACTCAGCCCGCCCATGGCTTCTCCCTTGCGGAGCGATCAAGCAGATATGGTTATTAGTAGATCGAAGACCATGTCCATGTTTCTTGCCGCGAG
>DATBSG010000169.1:0-2453 GCA_036559945.1 Pyrinomonadaceae bacterium | reverse complement strand
GCTGAAGCGAGGTGTGAATGAGAACGGGACTTCGTTGACAGGCACGCAATGACTCTCTAGAATACGCGCCCCATTAAAAAGGAGATTACGAACGTGGCTCTGAAGATTCGTATCAACAGGAAAAGTGTCGAATCGATGACGCGTCAGATCGCACATCAGCTCGAGAGCTTGATCGGGACGGGCGCCGTGGCGGTCGGTAGCATGCTGCCCAGCGAACGAACACTGGCGAACTCGTTAGATGTGGCGCGCAACGTCGTTCGTGGCAGTTACGATTATTTGGAAAAGGCCGGCCTCGTGCAGCGCGAGGGCAGGGCAGGCCGGCGGGTTCGTTCGAAGACGAGCCGGAAGAGAACTGCGACGAAGGCAAAGAAAACGGCGAAGAAGAAATAGGCGAGTGTGAAAATGCCGAGTCCCTACTCGGGCGTCCATTCCATCTGAAAATGCGTGCCTGTTTCGCTGATCCGCTGAAACCCCAGGCGTTCGAACAGTCCGATTGCCCGGCTGAAACGAATTACCTGCAACCGCAGAGGTTTCTTCTGCTGTTTGGCTTGTTCTTGTAGACCCCTGATCAACTGAGCACCGATCCCCCCGTTTCGATATTGCGGCAGGAGTGCGACTTCGACGCAACGAATCTCATGTTCGCGTGGCTCGAACATTAGCCGCCCCACCGGCTCGCCATTTTGTAATATCAACTGATCGACAGGTTTCTTGTATTCGTTCGCATGAAAGCGCTGCTGCGCTTCGTACTGCATGTCGAGAAACTCGCAGACGCGCGCTTCTTCCCATCCGAGCCCGCGCAGGTCTTCGCCGCGGCTGCTCTTGTATAGCGTCGAGAGAAAGGGCGCGTCTTCCGGAGTAACAGCACGCAAACTGATCGAGTGGCCGGCATCCGTCATCGGCAGCGATTCTAGTTGAATCGCGTCGATTTGGATACTCACCAAAGGGCCGGCAGATGTCGCCAATCGCGCGCGAAAGTGACATAATGTTGGCGCTTTCCCAAACAATTCGAGCTGATTTCTGGAGAGGTTTTTATGAAGCGTTTCCCAGGCATTTTTGTAATTCTGCTGACGCTGGCTTCTTTGCTGATTGCGCAAGAGCGGCATTTCACCGTTGACGACTTACTGAAAGTGCGGCGGGTTGGCGATCCACAGGTTTCCCCCAAAGGCGATTTGGTCGCGTTCACCATCACCGACATGGACAAGGCCGCGAATAAAGGCACAACCCAAATTTATCTTGTGCCGCTCAGCGGCGGCGAGATGCGGCAGTTGACCAACGACGAGCACTCGTCCGCATCGCCGCGCTGGTCGCCGGACGGCGAGAAGCTGGCGTTCATTTCCGCCCGCGATGGCCAAGATCAGATTTGGACCATCGACGTTTCGAGCGGCGCGCTGAAAAAAATTTCTTCGATCTCAACTGGCGCGGGCGATCCGGTCTGGTCACCGGACGGAAATTGGATTGCATTCGTTTCCGATGTCTATCCGGAATGCAAAGACGATGTGTGCAACAAGCGCATGGCCGACGAAAGAGCCCAAAGCAAGGTTAAGCCGCACGTCGCGGATCGTCTGCTCTTTCGGCACTGGAAATCGTGGAAGGACGGCATGCGCAGCCACATCTTTGTGGTTTCTGCGCAGGGAGGGGAAGCGCGCGACCTGACGCCCGGCGATTACGATGCACCGCCATTTAGCCTAGGCGGGATGACTGACTACGCATTCTCGGCCGATTCAAAAGAGCTGGCATTCGCCAGCAATCATGACAAAGTCGAAGCAACTTCCACGAACGGCGATATCTGGATCGTTCCAGTCCGCGGCGGCGCGGCGAAGAATATTACCGCCGCGAATCACGGTTATGACGGCTCGCCGCGATTTTCATCCGACGGTCGATTCATTGCATACCGTTCGCAGGTGACGCCCGGGTACGAAAGCGATCGATTTCGCCTAATGCTCTACGATCGCAAAACTGGACGCGCGCAATCTCTGACAGAGAGCCTGGATTCATGGGTTGATGAATACACGTTCAGTCCCGACAGCCAAACGATTCATTTGACGGCGGAGGATCGCGGCCGCAACCCGATCTACTCAGTCTCAGTCAGCGGCGGACCGGTGAAGAAGGTCCTTGCCGAAGGATTCAACGGCGAGATTTCCCTCACGCGTGACGGGCGCTCATTCGTCTTCTCGCGGAGCAGCATGACCGGGCCCAGTGAAATCTATCGCGCAAACATCGACGGCACCGGCGCGACGGCGCTGACGATGACGAACGAACCATTCATCTCCCCCTTCAAACTTCAGCCAGCGGAAGAAGTGACGTGGACGGGTGCGCTCGGCGCGAAAGTCGCAGGCTGGATCGTCAAGCCCGCGAATTTCTCCGCGCGGAAAAAGTATCCACTGGTCGTTTTGATTCACGGCGGACCGCAAGGCGCCTGGAACGACAACTGGGGCTATCGTTGGAATCCACAA
>DATBSG010000168.1:0-26614 GCA_036559945.1 Pyrinomonadaceae bacterium | reverse complement strand
CTGTGGCGCAATGGGGCTAGGTAGTGCAGACTCTCCGGGACCTTCAACAAAAGTCGCGTGTCCGTTTTCGAGCGCCCGATCAGACACGTGCAACAGGATCGGAGTCGTTAGAAACTGTGGCGGGCCAGGATCGGTTCTTTGACTGTGAACCCTTTCCGACCAGATAAAAGGCGAAGCAACAATGATGAGAATCAACAGCGCAAAGTATTTCTTCATATTTCCTCCGAGAAAGTCAGTTTTTGTTGCAGCAAGCCGAGAGTACCTGCGACCGCATGACCGCAGCATTGAACCGCAGACATAATGATAAATAGTTCAAGTGACGGCGAATATCCAACGAAGCGACGGGTGATTATAGTCAACACCGAACTTTCGCGCAAGCAAAGTGTGACACCGAATCAAAAAGGTGAAGGTGTTACAACCATTTACGTATGCAAGGGTGGCAAATCAACAATCCGCGGCTTCCAGTCCCATTTTGGGGAAATGCGGCATGACCTTGGACTATCAGCACCGGCGAAAGCAACTAATCTAAAACAATGCCAGAGCTTCCCGACATCACGATCTATCTCGAAGCACTCGATAAACGGATTATGGGACACGTGCTCCAGCGTGTTCAGATTGGCTCTCCCTTCCTTCTGCGCACCGCGGCGCCGCCAATCACGGCCGTCGAAGGAAAACGGGTACTGGACCTGCGGCGACTTGGCAAACGAATCTGCATTCGAGTTGAAGATGACCTTTGGCTGGTGTTCCATTTGATGATTGCCGGGAGGCTGCACTGGAAAGATGCTGTCGGAGTGTCGCGGAAAGGACACGAAAGCGGGGCGCTATCCCAATCGTCAGCGAGAACTCCGTTCAAGCTCCGTAAGAACACGCTTGCGGTTTTCAGCTTCGACAATGGCCAGCTTTCGTTAACCGAAGCTGGAACGCAGCGGCGGGCCTCACTGCACGTTGTTCGAGATGAATCTGCGCTTCAGACGTTAAGCCACGGAGGCGTGGAAGTCCTTGACGTAAGCTTCGCCAAGTTTCGCAACGTCCTCCGATCTGAGAACCACACACTCAAGCGCGCGCTCACCGATCCGCGTCTGTTCAGCGGTATCGGCAACGCGTATTCGGATGAAATTCTTTGGAATGCGCAACTTTCGCCGGTGAAGCTAACGCAGAAGATGAGTGACGAAGAAATCGCGCGACTCCATCGTGCCACGCGAGAGACGCTTGAACTCTGGATCGAGCGTTTGCGCGAAGAAACCGGCGACGGCTTTCCGGAAAGGGTAACCGCGTTCCGCGATGGGATGGCCGTTCACGGCCGCTATCGCGAACCTTGCCCGCGTTGCGGTGCAAAGGTTCAACGCATTCGCTACGCAACCAACGAAACAAATTACTGCCCGACCTGCCAGACCAGCGGAAAACTTCTGGCGGATCGTGCACTGTCGCGCCTGCTGCGTGAGGACTGGCCGCGAAGCGCTGAAGAGCTTGTGTAAGTTCGCTTGCGGACATCGCTGAAACTCTGTCGGGCATGCGCGCGTAAGCAATGTGAATTTTCGAGTCTTTGACTTTACTTCTCGCATCTTGAGTTGCATGCTTGCCCCTCTAGAGGAGCAAACGAGTGACCACGAATCGAAGGACCTTCCTAAAACTCTCAGCCATGGCCGGCGGTACGGTGGCGCTTGGTTCTTTTCCCGGCGCGTCGGCAATGTTCGATGCGGCAATGAAGACGAAATCAGTGAAACCCCTGCGCATGCTGATTCTCGGCGGCACTGGTTTCACGGGCCCGTTTCAGGTGAAGTACGCGCTCAGTCGTGGTCACAAAGTCACAGTCTTCAATCGCGGCCGCACGCACCCGGGAATTCTGCCGAAGGAAGTCGAACAACTGATTGGCGATCGCAACGGACAACTGGACGCGCTGAAGGGGCGGCAGTGGGACGTTGTCATCGATGTGCCGACCACGCTGCCTGTTTGGGTACGCGACGTCGCGCAGATTCTGAAAGGCAACGTCGATCGTTACGTGTTCGTCTCGACCCTTTCGGTTTACGCCGACAACAGCAAGCCCGGAATGGACGAAAGTGGCCCTCTGGCGCAATACGAAGGTGCTGACGCGATGAAAGAGACCTTGACGACGCTGCGCGCTTCGAACATGGCTCTTTATGCGCCGCTCAAAGTGCTATCCGAAAAGGAAGCGCAGAAGTGGTTTCCGGGCAAGACGCTAATCGTCCGGCCGGGTTTGATCGTTGGTCCGGGCGATGAAACCGACCGGTTCACCTACTGGCCAGTGCGCGTGGCACGTGGCGGCGAAGTCCTCGCACCCGGCGATCCAAAGAAGGATACGGTTCAATTCATCGATGCGCGCGACCTGGCGGAATGGATTATTCGGATGGCCGAACAAGGCACGACCGGAATATTCAACGCCATGGGACCAGACTACAAACTCACCATGGGACAAATGCTCGACGAGATTAAGGCGGCAACGAAATCTGATGCGCGTTTCACCTGGGTCGACGTCGATTTCCTGCTCGCGCACAATATTCACGCCTGGTCGGACATGCCGGTTTGGGTCGCGCCACGAGGCGAAGAAACCGGCTTTACTCAAATCAGTAATAAGAAGGCTGTAGCAAAGGGGCTAACCTTCAGATCGATCGCCGATACTACTCAGACTACGCTCGAATGGTTTAGGAGCCAGCCTGCGGAACGGCAGGCGAAACTGCGTTCCGGAATTTCTCCGGAACGTGAGAAGGAAGTACTCGCCGCTTGGCACGCGAAACATGGTTGACGCAAAGCATCCTGACTTCATCTTTTGGGCTTGACTACCCACACCGGAAACTATATCTAGACTCCCGCAGTTTTCCCCTACTGATCGGAGACTAATTATGAACATGATTCGACGCCGTCTAACGACTATTCTCGCGGTTCCCCTCCTTTTCGCAGCCCTCGTCACGCCCGCACGAGCGCAAGAGAAGCCACCCGCAATCGACGTGACGCAAAAGCTCGCGGACTTTGACGCGTTCATGGAAAAGACTTTGAAAGATTGGAACGCGCCCGGCATCGGCGTCGGCATTGTCGTCGGCGACAAGCTCGTGTTCGCCAAGGGCTACGGCTATCGCGATTACGAAAAGAAGCTGCCAATTACGGCGCAGACGATGTATCCGATTGCGTCCAATACTAAGTTGTTCACATCGGTGGCCGCCGGAATGTTGGTCGAAGATGGAAAGCTCACATGGGACCGGCCGATCAAAGAATCGGTTCCGACGATCGAGTTTTACAACAGCTATTTAAATAACACGATCACGCTCCGGGACATGCTGGCGCATCGGACGGGCATCACGCGGCACGATTCCATCTGGTACAAGTCAGATTACTCGACGAAAGAATTATTCGAGCGTTTGAAGTATCTCGATCCCAAAGAATCGCCGCGGCAAATTTTCCTCTATAACAACATGATGTACGCCGGGGTTGGTTACTCGATTCAACTGCAATCCGGCAAACCGTGGGCTGAGTTCGTGCGCGAGCGAATTCTTCAGCCGCTCGGGATGACTCACACGGTCTATTCGATTGCCGACATGCTGAAGCAGCCGGATTACGGAGTGCCCTTCACCGAGCGCCGCGACTCGTTCGAGCTGTACAAGATTCCTTATTACGAAGACACGGACGGCCTGGCCGCGGCCGGCGCAATCATCTCGAACATCGAAGACATGTCGCACTGGCTAATCGCTCTGATGAACAACGGCCAGTACAACGGCAAGCAAGTACTGCCGGCGAAAGTTCTGGATGCGACGCTTCAGCCGGCCATTGCGCTTCCGAATGCCGGAGCGCAAACGCGCGGCTGGTGGGAAATTTTGAATCAGGCGTACGGCATGGGACGTTGGACCGCTTCATATCGCGGACGCTTAATAGCGTTTCACGGCGGCGATCTGCCGGGCTTTCACTCACAGATTTCGTTTATGCCGAACGAGCACATCGGCGTCATCGTTTTCGTCATCGGCAATCATACTGCGCCGCTGTACAACCCTGTCAGTTACAACGTTTACGAGCGTCTGCTCGGCATGGATCAGACGCCGTGGACGCAGCGCCTGTTGGACATTCGTCTGAAAAACAAGAAAGCCGGCATGGAAGCGCGCAGCAAAGCGGGCTTCGGGCGCGTACCCAACACCAAGCCTTCGCACGAGCTGGCGGATTATGTCGGCGAATACGATCATCCCGCGTACGGCACTTTGAAGATCTCGATGAAGGACAATGCGTTGAGGTTTGACTTCCATAAGATTGGTTTGCCGCTCGCGCACTTTCATTACGACCGGTTCGATTCGCCGAATGATGAAGAAGAAGGCAAATGGTCAGTGAACTTCTCGACGAATCCACAGGGCGATATCGACAAAGCCACGGTCTCGCTCGATGAAGGCGAAGTCACATTCGTGCGGCGGCCAGCAAAACTCGACGAGGCAATGGCGCAACGCCTCGCAGGAAATTACGAGACGCCGAGCGGCGGAAAGTTTCAGGTTGTCTATCGGCCGGGGGCTGGGCTGTTCGTCGTGCGGGTGGGCGCGCCGGATCAAAGGTTGGTTCCGTACAAGGGCCTGAAGTTTCGCATTCCCGAATTCTCAGACGTGATCGTCGAATTCGTCGAAGAGGGTGGACAAATTACTGCGATGAAGCAGATCGATCCGTCGGGAGAGTATGTTTCGAAACGCAAACAGTAGGAAAGGACATGTTCGCTAATCGAAGAGTACGGTTCGCCGCAACGTTCGTCTTCCTGATCTTCGCTGCCCCGAATGTTTCAGCGGCGACCTGCTCGCGCACGTCTCTTCAAACGGATGCCTGGGTCGAACGGTCAATCAGTTCGTTGGTGCGCGCAGCCCACGCGGCTTACGTAAACGAATCAGCGCAACCCCGCTACGAGCGGGTCGTAAACGAAATCGCCGGCACGATCGAACGATGTCGCTTAGCGAACAATCCTGAATTCTCGCAGCGCTATCCCGAGTTCTTCGGTTACGTCAGACTGTTGTCACTCGGCACCAAAGAGGATCACGAACTTGGTTTCGAAGTTTCAGACAAACAGTATTTTGCTGAAACCAGCCAGTACACCACGATTCCGGATTTTCTGCTGACGCCGGCTTTTCTGCGATCGGTAAGCCGCTTCGAAACGCTGGCCGCGGCCAAGGCGCTGTTGCGTGAAATGAACCGCGCCCGGCCCGCCGACAGCCAGCTTCTCTTCTTCAGCTATGCGTCGAGACACCTCGGCACTCCCGATAACTCGGACAGCTATCGGCGTCTGCTGATCGTAGTGCCGGGCAACGCCGCGCAAAGCATTCCAGAAAAATGGGTACAGTTTGGCATCGCCGATCCTGGCCGCCCGAAGACAGTCCGCAACGTTTCGGTCGTCGCCGTCACGCCTGGCGACGAGGAAACGGCCAACGTTTACTTCAAGGATTTCTATCGCACGTATCGTCGCAACGGATCGATTACGATCAAAGGACGATGGGAGTTAGGCGAAGGCGACGATCCCTGCGTCACTTGTCACAAGAGCGGCGTGCTGCCAGTCTTTCCCGTCGCCGGAAGTGTCAGTAACGAAGATCAATCAGTGATGGAAGCCGTCAACGACCGCTTTCGAAGTTACGGCGTCGCACGGTTCAATGGATATATCGATGGGACGAAATTTGGTCCCGGGCTCGGTTCATCACCCGGCCTCGCAAACTTGCGTGGTGTTTCGTTCGAGACAAACAACGATCGATTCAATACACGCAGTTGCGCATCGTGCCATCATCCGAACGGACTGGGCAATTTGAACTGGCCGATGGACTCGACTCTGATCAGCTCGTTTGTGAATGGCGGACAGATGCCCCTCGATGCTCATCTTTCCCGCGCGGCGAGAAGACAACTCTACGACGAGCTGATTAATGATTACTTTCGCGTGAGTGCAAGCCGTCCGGGGATTCTCCAGACATGGCTTCTCGGCCAGAATCGATCGGACGGAGACGGCGTCTTATTTAGCAAAAAAGAATGAAACCGCTCGAACGTTGGATGCGATGGACGTTGGTTTTGACCGCTATCTACAACGTCCTCGGCGTTCTTCTCTTCTTTCCGGTTCTTTCGATAGGGCGTCGGTTAATCGGCTTGCCTGATGCGCATCCGTTTTATTTATGGCTGGTCACAATTTGGATCGGGAGCTTTGCGATTCTTTATGTGTGGCTGGCCGTAACTCGACGTCCCGATCGGGCCTTCATCGCGATCGCTGGAGTTGGAAAGTTTGCATTCTTTGGTCTTAACCTCACATTTTGGCTGGGCGGCGATTTTCCCGCGCTCGCTCCAATCGTGTCGAGCGGTGATTTGATCACGGCCGTCCTATTCTTCTGGTGGCTTTGGAAAAGAAGAAGCCCGGATCCGAAAGGAGCTTGATCACAGAATGAAAATCGCAGGTTTGACTCCGATTCTGAACGTCTCAAACCTTGGGGAAAGTTTCGAGTGGTTCACGAAGCTCGGCTGGCGAAAGCTCTGGAACTGGTATCCGCAAGCAGGTGCGCCACCGACCTTCGGCGCCGTAAGCAATGGAAAATCTGAAATCTTTCTTTGCCAGGGTGGCCAGGGATCGCGCGGGGCGGGCCGCTTGGTCCCGACGGGCCCGGTGGCCCCGGCGGTCCTGGTGGGCCAGTGCATGAAGTCAACGCAATGACGATGACTAGGACCAACAAAAGAGAAGGGACGCATCACTCGCATCGTTTTGTTTCCTCGTCCTTGTGAGATAGATCGCGAGCGGACTGTATGTGCGCGCAATTGGCTTGTCAAGGATTTAGGAATGAATAGTAAGTATGACTATCTCCGGCGTCACGCGAAAACGAACTGGCAGAATGCTGGTGCCAATGCCGGTGGTGACGAACATGTGATGGCCGTTCTCAAATACATGACCCGCGGTGTATTTGCTCCCGAAGCCCGAAGGAACGATCGGTGTACCGAGTAGCGGAATATTCACCTGGCCACCGTGTGTGTGCGCGGCGAGCAGCAGCGGCACCGTCGTGGGCAGGCGCGGAAAGAGATCGGGATTGTGAGTGAGTGCGATTGTCGGCGCGCCCGCAGGAATGGTAGCGAGCGTCTCGCTGATGTGCTGTGGCCGCGTCCAGAGGTCTGACAATCCGACTAACCAAAGAGACTTGCCGCCGAACTTGATCTCAACGGCTTCATTCTCGAGCACTTTAATCCCGCGATCGTCGAACGCGCGTCGAACTCGCTCGCCGTTGTACCACCAATCGTGATTGCCGAGGATCGCGAAAACGCCGAGCGGCGCGTGCAGAGCCTGCATGTGTGCCGCTGTTACTTCCGGTTCGACGCGGTGACTGTGCCAACTGTTCGGCGACATGTAATCGCCGAGCAGAACGATGAGATCCGGCTTCTGCTGGTTTGTTAGCTCAACGATTCTCGTGAGCTTATTGTCATCGATGAAAGGCCCGCCGGTGTGAATGTCGCCAATGACGGCGATGCGCAGGCCGCTCAGTTCGTTAGGCCAGTTTTCAAGCTGAAGCGACTCATGGCGAACTATCAACCGGTTTGGTTCGATCAGTGTGGCCCAAATGCCCGAGAGCAAAATAACGAGCAACAAAACTGCAACGACAATGCGCAGCCGCCGTCGCCAAATTTGACGTGGATCGTGCGCTTCGCTGATCGGCAAAGGCTCAAGTATCCGAAAGAGAAACGCGAAAAGCCCTACGATTAACGCAATGGATATGAATGCGGCGAGATTTATCAAGCAATGCTTTCTTGTTCAGCGGCAATTCCAGTGAGCTGAATGGACCGTCATGTCAAACACTCCAAGTTCGCTGTTCAGGAAAGTACTCACGCCAACGGCTATCAACAAGTTCCGCGATGTCATGACGTACGACGAGTTCATCAGGCAGCAAAGGTTTCTTGCGCGCGTCAATGACAATCGGTAAGTGATAAGAGAGGTGATGCCGTACGATCTTTGTGTCGGCGGCATAAATATCGCCGGCGGGTTCGAAGCGAGTCCAGGTCGACCAAAGGAAATCAGTCGTCGATTTAGCGACGCTCGCATCGTCGTGAAGAATGACGAGCGGCCACTCAGCGAACACTGGATTGCGCGCCAAACCCCTTGCTTGATCCTTGTCGTCGAGATATGAACTTCCCTGCACGACCAAACACCCGGCGCAGAAGACTTCGGCGCGTGAAATTCCGTTGGGCAATTCCCCGCGAAATTCCCGTGGCAAATCTCGCACGGAATCGCCGAGTCCCATCAGAATGGCTTTGCTGCCCTGATTGACTTTGCCGCTCGTGTAATCGAGCGTGTCCATCGAAGTGTTTGCGAAAATGAAAAAGTCGCTTGCGGGGTCGAACCGCGCGAGCACATGTTCGAGCACACGCCGAAAGTCGTGGAGATCGATAGGCGTATCGGTGAGCAAGAGAAACTTCGTCAGCGCCAACTGTCCTTCGCCCAGAATTCGAAATCCGTGAACCAACGCCTCGCGGGGGTAACGTTGGCGCACGACGGCCGCAGCCAAAGAATGGAAACCCGTCTCGCCGTAACTCCATAAGTCGCGCACGCCCGGCATGACCAGCGGAAACAAAGGCGACAGGAGCGACTGCAAATAATCGCCGATGAAAAAGTCTTCTTGCTTTGGCTTGCCGACTACCGTGGCGGGGTAAATCGCGTCGCGGCGATGATAGATCGCGTCGCAATGAAATACCGGGTATTCGTGTTGCAGCGAATAATAGCCGTAATGATCGCCGAAAGGTCCTTCTGCCCGGCGTTCATGCGGCGGCGAGTGCCCAATCAACGCGAACTCTGCTTCCGCGATTAACCGGTGCGTTGATTCGCGTGCGTTGGTCACACGCAATTTCTCGCCTTGCAGCAGCGACGCCAGCATCAGCTCCGGCACGTTCTCGGGCAGCGGCGCGACGGCTGAGACCAACAGCGCCGGCGGCCCGCCGAGAAATACAGTTACCGGCAACGGTTGGCCCAACTGTTCGGCGGCGTGATAATGAAACCCGCCGCCCTTCTGAATCTGCCAATGCAATCCTGCCGACTGCGCGTCGTAAACCTGCATGCGATAGATGCCGAGGTTGTGCTGCTTCGTGACCGGATGCTCGGTGTAAACTAATGGCAAGGTGATAAATGGCCCGCCGTCTTCATGCCAGGTTGTGACCACCGGCAGTCGATTGAGATGCGCCGGCTGATCGACTTGTTCAGTGACGGGCGCGCGCGAAACATTTCGCGTTCCGAGGCGGAGAAACTCAAGTCCCAGCTTCCGGTGCCGCCAAAGATTTCCGGGTTTCGGAGGAATCAGCGCTTCAGCAGCGCCCACAAGCTCTCGGACAAACTGTTCGGGCCGTCCACCGAAAGCCAGCTCGATTCGTTTCTGTGTGCCGAAGAGATTCGTTACAACGGGAAAATTACTTCCCTTCACGCGATTGAAAAGTAATGCCGGTCCGCCGCGGTCAATCACTCGGCGATGGATTTCGGCCAACTCAAGGTAGGGATCGACTTCCGTTTCGACAGTGACAAGATCGTTTTCGCGGCGAAGCTGATCGAGGAACGAGCGGAGATTGCGGTGCATCGAGGGGACAGGTTTTAATCCAAATCCAGCGGGTTCTTGTAAACTTTGTCCTTGTCTTTTTCGGCGCGCTTCATGGCTTCGCGAAACTTCTCTTCGAGCAGCCGTTCGCGGTCTTTCATCGAGCTCATCTCTTGCGCAAAGATCTGCTCGCGCGTCTGCTTCTGCTTGTCGAGGTCCTTCACCAAACCTTCAAACGAAGCCAGCGGCTTTTGCTTCTCTTCGTGCGACAGCAACGCGCCGGTATTTGCGTCAATGTTGAGCGTAGCTTCACAGCAGGGACAGATGATTGTAAATCGAGAGGTGTCCGACATAATCAATTGAAAGTTCGGGCGTAGTATAGCACCGCTGCAGCTGACGCCGCACAGGTGGGCCATCGAGAAAACAAAAAGAGCGGCCGGCAGGACCGCTCTCGTTAATTCTTGCTTGGCCGAGTTGTTATGGCGTCAATACTTTCTTGATCGTCTTCCCGGTCTTCTTCGCGGCGTCAGTAGTCTTGTTTGCTACTGTCTTTGCGCCCTCTTTGGATTTCTCGCCAACAGTCTTTGCGGTTTCCGTGCTCTTGTTGGCTACAGTCTGAGCGCCTTCTTTCGTCCTGTCCACAGCAGTTTGAACGCCCTCCTTCGTCTTGTCCGCGGCAGTCTCAGTCTTCTCCTTAGCAAAATCCGCGGCGTCCGCGAGCTTTTCTCCGGTGGCATTCAAAGCGTCGCCAGTTTCGTCCTTGATGTCCTTCGATTCACCCGTCTTCGAATAGACTGTCGTGGTTCGTTGGCCGTTGCGCGTCGTCACTACCACTTTCGACACGCGCGGGTTGTTACTGAACGTGCGTGTCTCAGTCCTCGTGCCGTTGTTTTCTGTCGTCGATATTTCCGAATTGTCCGGACCACTGCGCGTGGCGGTTTCAGTTGAGTTAGTGTTGGCGTTCGACTGCTGAGTTTGTTGACAACCGGCCAGCGCCAGAATCAATGTCACCAGCGTCGATGCAATCAGGATTCTCTTCACGGCGACCTCCTTCTTTTAGAAACGGAATCGAACCTGCAAAAGGGCAAGCAACATGCCAGCGACCGAATGATAATGCTGCTACCCGCGGCGCGCAAGAACTTGAGATGACGACCATTCCGGTTTGCCGAATGTACGCGAGGATATCAGGTTGAGCGCCGTGCAGTATGAAAAGCCGACGCTTGGTTAGTTCTTGGCAGTGATGAAAATCGGAGATGTTGAGAGTTCGACTGGGACGCCGTTCGAATTGCTTGATACCTCACGAACTTTCGCGCCACTCAAGTTGTTGATTATGTAAGTGCCGTTGGGAAGCAGAATGTTGACGGTGTGAGCCCTCGAAGCGGTGGTCCAGGCAGCAATGCGCTGCGCCCCTCCCCGCGAAAACAGAAGCACAAAATCTTCAGAGCTACGAACTGAAACACGCTTTTCGAAATTGAAGCCGTCGCGGAATCCGTTGACTGTTTTTGCGGCGAAATATGCAGGTTTCGGCTCGAATGGATAATTGCTGTTTGCGCGATATTCATGACGCACAATTCCAAAACGATGCTCAGGTTCGGAAGCGTCAGCACCATCGTCGCGCCAGTCGTACCAGATTGAGATCGGAATTCCGTTCGCGGCGTTCGTCAGCAATTCTCGCGCAAGCAGCTCCGCTTGCGCATCTTCGCTCATGCCGCGCCACGCGGCCGAATAACCCCACTCGCCGGAGATAATCGGAACTTCTCGTTTGGCGTACAATTGAATCAGTTTTCGCAGACGACAGTAATGCGCCGCGGCGGTTTCCGGATCGTCTTGCCGGTAAGGATGAATCGAAACGGCCGACCAGTAGCTGAGTAGCCCTGCTTTGAAACAACCTTCGAGAAACGGAAAATCGACCCCTGTGGCCGGGCCAATTACCTTTTCGTTCGGTACTTCTGCGCGAAATGCGAGGTCGACGGCGAGAGCTAGCGCGACGAACTCGTCAACATCAGGCTTCGGCGGCCAGAACATTTCGTTGTTCGGTTCGTTGAAAATCTCCCAGATGATTCCTCGGCCGGCGAAGTGTTTTGCCGCTGCGAGCGCCCAACGCGCGAACGCCTGCCGCGCTGCTGCTGTGCGCACAGATTTGTCTTCGGTGTAGAGCGGATTTCCGTAATCAAGGATAAAGAGCGCTTTGATTTGATGTTGCTCAAGCGCGCTCATCAATCGGTCATACGCCGCGAAATCGTATACGCCGTGCTGCTTCTCAGTGACTTGCCATATGAAATCCATGCGCACCCAGCGAAAGCCTGCGTCGGCGATCATCTTGATTTCACCGGGTTGTGGATCAGTGAAGTGAATGTTAACGCCAGTGCCCGACGGGAACGATTGGGGCAGAGCTCGCGGCGTCCACGTGTCCGCACAATTCTCAGCCGCATGGTTTGCGCAAGTCGAGATTGAAAGGCAGAGTGAAAGAAAAAGAATTACAGCGCGCATCTTCATCGATGCTAATTGCGGAAGGCGAATCGCCGGATGCGCGGCGGCGAAGGCTTGACTTCGATCGCCAGCGCGCCGACATAGTTTGCAGGCAGCCCGATGTCAGAGAGAATCCATCGCGCGGTTTCGGATTCGTCTTTTCGGTTCCGAAGCAATGCTGCGGGCGAATCAGGAGCGAGCGACACGTCGAAGACATCGAGCGGCATCGACAGTCCTTCGCCACGCGCTTTCACATAAGCCTCCTTGCGCGTCCAGCAACTGAAGAACGCGCGGGTGCGCAAGTGCGGGTCTAAACCAGACAGCGTATAAATTTCTGCCACCGAAAAGAAATGTTCGGCCACTTCGTTAGTGGCAAAATCGGCGCGCACGAACTCCACATCGATTCCCACTTCACGTTCGCGCGTCACGGCAATCACCGCCAGATCCTCTGAATGAGACATGTTGAAGAGCAATCCCGACGCTTCGGGATTGATGAGAAACGGCTTGCCGTAATGTGTCTGACCGAAAGTTAACTCCGCGGCCGGAAGATTCAGATAACGCGCGAGAATTTCGCGGAGACTATCATGAGCGATCTTGAAGCGGCGTCGATCATTTTCAAAATGAAAGCGCGCGGCGCGCTCCTGTTCGTCGGGCGAAAGGACTGAGTCGCAAGAGGCCGATGATGCACACGATAAGTCGACTTTCCAAATATGCGCTTCGTGTTCAGCAATTCTCAGCTTCGCAGGAGCCGTTAGCCACTCGCCGGCCGACGTGCCCACAGCTTCGCGAACTGGTCTGGTTGCAAAGACGGCCATCTTAGACTCGCGCTCGGATTTCGCTGTACGGCTCAGCCATGCCCACAACCACTTCTCGTTTGCCGGTAAAAGGATTGCGCGCGTGGGCGGCGAGCATGTTGTCGAGCAGTAGGACGTCGCCCGCTTGCCAGGGGAAAACGACTTTCTCCTGTTCGTAGGCCGCGCAAATAAGATCAAGATCCTCCGGCGCGATCGCGCTGCCATCGCCGTAGTAAACATTCCTTGGCAAATCTTCTTCCGCGAAAATTGTGGCCACCGCTTCGCGTACTTCTGCCGGTAAGCGCGAAACATGGAACAGATGAGCCTGGTTGAACCAAACCATTTCGCCGGTCACGGCGTGCGATGCGACTGCCTGACAAACCTGACGCGTCCGCAGCCGATCGTCAGCCAACCATTCAATCTGAATTCCCGACGCGGCGCAGTAATTCTCAACTTCCGCTCGATCGCTGGTCTGGAAGACTTCCTGCCACGGAAGATCGAATCCACTGCCGTAGTTGCGCACGTACATCACGCCTCTGTTCGCGAAACGTTCGCGCACATTGCGTGGGATGCGCTGATAGACGCGCCGACTGTCGGCGATTGGTGTTTCACCGCCAACCCGCGCGCACACGCGGCTGAAGAACCAGATTTTCATCGGCCAGTTCTGCGTGTAAGAGTTCTCGTTGTGCAGCGGAATCGACTGATGCGGCGGGTATTCTGTTGACGTGTAGATCTTGCCGCTGACAACCGTGCGGGGCGTCGAACGATATGTGTAGTCAAGCAGCCTGACAGAGACACTTTCAATTACCTTCTCGAAGTGTTCAGTTGAATCAATGGCAAATCCGCGAAAGAGGATGCCGCCGTGTGTGCGCAAAAGGTTCTCGCGAATTTCGCGATGGGTGGTTATCCAATCGACCAGGTCAACACCGGGTGAGGTCGACTCAATCAGAATTGGCAGCGTTCTCTCGGGCAGCAACAGACTTACCTCCACCGCTGGCGTGACGGAGACTCGCGCAACAGAAACCGGCGCGACACTCATGTCGTTTTCGAGATTACCCACTAAAGCTGCTTGCATCATTCTGTCACCCAACCAAAGCCAGCCGCGGCCACACGCGCCGCGAAATGTTCTGAGAAAGCAAGCGCGCGCCCGTCAGTAATTCTTCTGAACAGGAACTGGGGGCGACGGAGCCAAGAAATTGCAACACGCGAAATGAGAAGACTGACCGGTCGAATTTCTCTGCATGGCGCCGCAACGTGTACTGATCCCAACGCCGGTCTTCGAATTTCTCGATTGCCTCAGCCAGCGACTTATTGTTGGCGTGGTCAAAGAAAACGCCCGTCACCTCGTCTTCGACGGTTTCAACTGCGCCGCCACCACGATAAGCAATTACGGGCCGGCCCGAAGCGTTCGCTTCCAGCGGCGCCATCCCGAAATCCTCTTCGCCGGGAAACAGCAGCGCGCGACAACGGGCGGCGTAATAATTCACAATCTTATCCGGCTGTCTCCCCAGGAACTCGGTGCGATCGTCAGCGATTTTCTCCAGGCGCGCGCGGTCTGGGCCGTCGCCGATCACGATCAGCCGGCGATTCATTCGCTTGCAAGCTTCAATGGCGAGATCGATTCGCTTGTAAGGCATCAAACGCGAAAGCACGAGATAGTAATCCTCAATCTCGTTCGACATGTGAAACCGGTTAACTTCGATCGGCGGCGGAATCACATGCGCTTCGCGGCCGTAGATCTTTTTGATGCGTCGCGCGACCAGGTGGGAGCTGGTGATGTAATAATTCGGCTGCCGCGAGGCGCGCAGATCCCACTTGCGCAATCCCCAAAGCGCCAACGGCAACATCGCGCGTATTCCTTTGCCAAAGCGCTCGCGCTCGACATAGTCGTCATAACGCCACACCCAGCGCATCGGCGTATAGCAATAGCAGACATGAATCGCGTTGCGCCGACGCCGGACGCCCTTAGCATAGCCCGAGCTGCTGCTGAAAATTAGATCGTACTCCGAGAGATCGAAATGCTCGACCGCAAACGGATAGAGCATGAAGTAGTGACGGAAGCGTCGTTCTATCGCCGGCAGATGTTGCATCGGTGAGGTGCGGATATCCGCGGCACGCAGCCCCTTCGACAATGTTTTCTGCAATGCTACGGTCGTGTAAATGGGCGCGGCTGGAAACGAATCATGTATAGCTTCAGCCACGCGTTCGGCGCCACCCATCTGGACGAAATAATCGTGTACCAGTGCTATTCTCGACAAACTACAGACCTCGAAAAGTTTCGATTAAAAGAAACGGCGAAAGCAGACCTAATTTCAGCGGCTGCCTAACTTAACTTGATTAAACGGGGATACTTAACTCTGTGCAGAGATCGGGCGTCTGTGACAACACGTCAGGGATCCATTCGCCGCAGAATGTGAACTACTCGTCCTGAGACCACGAGTTTGGATCACCTGCCCGCAGCTTTTTGCTTACCTCTTTTCTCTTAAGCAAATTTTGCTTCGGCCTGGGCGGGTTGGACCTCGGTGGTAGCAACGGGAAACTTGGCGGCGCCATGCAAATAATAGTTCTGAAATTCGCTCATCTGGCGACCAACGGTGAAGTGCGACGCGACGCGTTGCCTTCCATTTTCGGCGAGACGCGCGCGAAGGTCGGGCTGGCCGATTAGCTTTATGATTGCCGAGGCCAGCGCCTTTTCATCTCTGACCGGAACCAGCCATCCGCATTGCTCATGTTCGATAACTTCAGCCGTGCCGCCGGTTTTCGTTGCCAGCACCGGAGTGCCACAAGCCATCGCTTCCAGCACCACCAACGAGCAAGCTTCCGTTGCAGAATTCACGACCAGCAGGTCGAGTGCTTGCAGGACTGCGGCGACGTCATCGCGCTCTCCGAGCATACGAACGCGATCGGAAATGCCAAGTTCCTTAGTCGTTTGATCGAGAAGTTGCGCGTATTCGTCTTCCCGGTTGAAGGCCGGTGAGCCCACGATCACCAGCGCCGTGTTCGGGCACTTGCGTAGCAATTCGGGAAAAACGCGGAGTAATTCTAGTTGGCCTTTCCTGGGACTTAATCTGCCGACCATGCCGATGACTCGTTCGCCTTCGTTCAACTTGAGTTCGCTGCGGATCTTCCGACGCGCAGTTAGGTCAGGATGGAATCTTGCAACGTCAATTCCGTTTGGAATAACCGTCACTCGTTGCTTCAATGGCCGAAAAGAGCCGATGAACCGATCTGCGGCGGCCTGGGCGACCGCAACGATTCGCGTTCGCCTCGAAGCAAGGGCCACGAGGCGAATGAGCAGATTGAACGGATGACGCGGGAGTACATCGTGTATGTGCCAAACTATCCGCTTCCTCAGGCCAATCGTCGCCGCTGTCGCCACCAATCCGGCGCGAACGCTGTTGGCATGAATCAAATCAGGATCGAAACGAACTATTTGCGTGCGGAGCTGAAGAATCACGCGAGCAAAGGATTGCAAATAACGCAATGCACGATCTGGTCGCCAGGTAAACCGCGCATTAAGCACCGCCGATCTTTCCACGGGCACTCCGAGCTCCATGATTAGTTTCCGAAGCGGCCCCGGCTCCGGGCAAATTACAACTGGCTGAATGATCGTTCGATCAACCCCAGCCAGAATCGTCAGCAGCACCCGTTCAGCGCCGCCGATTTGTCCGGTGTGGTTGTAAAAATGAATCTTCATCTCAAATCTCGAAGTGCTCTGTGGCCGGCGCCATCTGCGGTTGCTTCGCGCGCAGGCTCTCTGCGCCAATCCAGCCAATCAGGAGCCAGGCAATCGGCGCCACTGAGTACAGCGTGAATGTCAATCCAAAGATGCTGTTCAGTATCAGCGCCGGCATCAGGGCCGCGGCAGTGCGTTTCACAGTTGCCAGTTGTGAGTCGGCCTCGTCAGCCCGCGCCATCGTCCACGAAAGCCACGTTGCCCGTGCCAAAATGCAAATGAACAACAGCGCTGCAGGTATGCCGGACGTAATCGCTACAATCAATACGAAACTATCAACGGGAGGCAGATCGCCATCCCTGGAGAAACGTGCGCTGCCTAAACTGCCGGCGCCCAATCCCATACCCAAGGGCCGATACGGAATTACATCCGTTAAGAGGTACTCCCAGTTTTCCAAACGCACCTGAAAACTCTCTTCGTCCGCGGGTTTCAATGTGCCGCGCTGCGTGTGCGAGAGGAGCGTGCTGACAGTTTCGTCTTCGCCCTTGCTCCACATGTCTTCATCGCTTGGTGGAGCAACGAAGACAACTACGAGAACGATCGGCAGTAGCACCAGACCGCCTCTGATGAATGCTGATGGCAAAGTCCTGGCTCCAAGCAGAATCAAAGTAGCGACGCCGACAATTAAGCCAAATACAGCCGTCCGCTCACCCGTTAACAGCACGCCTCCAAGAAGAGCTGCGCCACATAACAACCAACCGATCCGCGCCCTTAGTGTCTTTGCTCCGCCAACAAAACCGAAAGCGGCGATCGCGCCGATTTCGGCATAGCGCCCCCATTCCTCCGCGCTTGAGAACGTGGCTAGGGCGCGCTGAACGTGCCCGACACCGATCGATTCGTAGAACTCAGTGTTGTCGATCCAGTATTGCTCGAATGCCGGATAGCCTACGGTCAGTTGATAGACGCCATAGAGCGACGTCAACAGTCCGAGCGCAATCATGATTTGCAGGGCTCGCGTAAGAAACTTGTCATCGATAGACTGCCCAAAATAAAACCAAATCAGCGGCGGCAACATGAAAAGCGCGCCGGCGAGTCCCACCAGAAGTCCGCCTTGCAGCGGATTGAAAATCTCAAGGATGTAAATCAGAGCGAGGATCGAAACCGATCCCGCGAGCGGAGCGCCGTGAAGAATCGAAAGGCGGCGCAAGCGCAGCAGCGCGGCCAGTGCGAAGATCGTCACGATCGGCGTGAGCACGTGAATCGGATCTTCGGCGGCATATTCAAGGAAAAGATACTGAGCGCGACGAAGCAGTCCGCGTAAGGGCTCGAACACGATCATCGCCAGCAGCCCAGCCTCAAGACTTACCAGCAGAGGCAGACCCATCAGCCAAAGTAGCGCTCCCAACAACCACGTGCGCAGCATTTGTCCGCCGCCCACGATCGCCAGGACCGAGAACGCAGCTGCGGCCTGCAGAGGGAGAAACCACAGAAGGGTCGAGCGACGCTGCAGCCGATTGTCGATCGGAACTGCCGCGGCTGCGAGGGTCTTCATCCAGCCAGTTCCTCCTTTTGCGCAACGGCAGGCGCAAGCACGGTCTCAAGCGGTTTCGGAAATACGAAGTTGCGAATCGTCTTCCAATTTGCAAACGCGATGTCTTCGCGCCGCGGCCGCAAGGACTTCCACAGATTGACCCGGCGTTTGAGCGCGAATGCCACGAGAGCGACGGTCAACATCGTGCTGTATCCAATGAGAGAGGCGAGTGCCGCTCCGTTTATTCCAAGTCGTCGCAGCATAAAAGGCAGAGTAATCGCTGTGGCGACCGCGGCTGAGAACCGCGCGAGAGTGCTTAGGCCTGGATGCCCGAAGCCGCGCAGTCCGCTGATCACGATCGACCCGCATCCCAAAACCATTGCCGCCAAAAGCAGCCAGCGAAATGCTCCCGCTGCGGGCACGAAACTCGGGCCGAAAAGGATCTTGAGAATGAAGGATGCGCCCAGCCACAGAGGCACGATCATCAACACATTGATGTAGATTGCAAAACGAAAGCTTCGCGCCCAAAGCGTCTCGCCTTTCTTTTCCATACCAGCGACCTCGGGCATAAGCGCAGAGCCAATCGCGCCCGCGACGAGCGTCGTCATTTCCGAAAGACGCACCGCGATGACATACAAACCAATTGCGACGTTTGAAGCCAATGCGCCGAGCATCAATTGATCCAAACGCAGGGTCGTGAAATCGGCGACACCGCCCGGATAATCGCGCAGGCCGTAACTCATCGAGGTTTTGAATTCCGACCAACTCGGCGCCCAACGCGGCTTCAACTCGCGAAACACCGCGGACAGCGCCAACAACAGAGCTACGGTTTGCGCGGTCATCATTGTGTATGCGCCTGTCGCGATGCTTAGGCGTCCCGCAATCCACAACCCGGCAAACCCGGTAGCCTGGATCAAAAAGAAAACCAACCGGATTAACCCTCCCCATCCGAATCGCCGTGTTCCTTCCAACAAACTGCGCATTAAATCCGTAAACAACACGTTGGGAACTATGAACAGATAGATCCGCAGCAATAAGATCACCTCGGGGCTGCGTTCGCCGACCACGTGGGTGACAACCAGTTCGGATACAGCGAGACCAGCCAACCCCGCCAGCAGTGAGTAAATTACCGCATTCGAAAATAGCTGCGAGATGCGATTGGGTTCGCGCGCCATCCAGTAACGATAAGCGGTCGGCAAACCTAAGCCTGTCAGCATCGCAATTACCGGCGGCCAAAGAACGACGACCAGCAAATCGCCGCGACCCGCCGGCCCCAAAGCCCTTGCGCCGATCAGGCTCGACACGACATTCGTTAGCAGAATCGTCGCATCGGCGATAAGAATAAGTCTTGTGCTGCGGCCAATCATGAATGAGTAGTTCTAGTTTTGGTGGAGCACTCGCGAGAGCTAGCTCGCGCCGCGCGCCGACATAATCGCGGGAATCGTTCGCAGCAAAATCGAAGCGTCAAGTTTCAGCGACCAGCGATCGATGTATTCCAAATCAAGCTCCATCCACTGTTCGAATGAAAGATTGCTGCGGCCGGACACCTGCCAGAGGCACGTCAGGCCCGGCTTGACGCTGAATCTTCGTTTCTGCCATGCGAGTTCCATCCGTAGCGCGTCCCGAACCGACAGCGGCCTGGGCCCGACAATGCTCATGTCTCCAAGGAGCACATTGATCAGTTGCGGCAGTTCGTCGATGCTCGTCTTGCGCAGCCAGCGGCCGACTCGAGTAATGCGGGGGTCATTTTTGATTTTGAAAATCGGTCCGGACTTTTCGTTGAGGTGTTCGAGCTCTTCCATCTTGGCTTCGGCATCCGCGCGCATCGTCCGGAACTTCAGCATCCGAAAGTGTCGCTTGTTCAGGCCGAAGCGATCCTGAACAAAGAAAACCGGCCCCGGCGAATCCAACTTGATCGCGATCGCCACCAACACAAACAGCGGCGCTAACATGACGAGCAGCGCGGTTCCGACCACGACATCCATCAAGCGCTTCGCTTCCGTGCGCCAACTGAACGGCGGCACACTGTGCAAAGAAACGATCGGCACGCCGTCCAACTCGCCGCTATGCGAGCGCGCCAGCTTTTGCGGGAACAGGTCTGACAAAAGATGCGCGGTGATTCCCTGCTCTTCCAACAGCGCTACCGCTGATTCGATCTGGCTGTAATGCGATTTGATGGGAAGAGCGATCGCGGCCTCGTCGATGATTTCATTCGCCAGAATCGTCGGCAGTTCGTCGAGTTTGCCCAGCCACGGCGCGCCGGCAATAGAATCGTGAGCAAAGGCCGGATCGCTATCAACATAGCCCACCAGCTTGTAGCCCAGGTCCTGGCGTTTTTTTATTCGGGCGGCAAAAGCCCGGCTGCGCGCACCACCGCCGACAATCAGCAGAGACTTCACGTTGTGCCCGCGTTTGCGCAAGCGCCTCAGGTTCAGCCGCAGCAACATGCGCATTGCGGCAACAAGAGCAAAGCTAATCACCGCAAACAGCGCTACCGTGACGAAATTGATCGTCGGCCAGCGTCCGGCTTGGGCGCCAATCAGGAGTGCCGCCGAACAGAAGAGGACGGCCTGGGCGATCTCTTTTAGCTCTTTTCGTTGGCTGGCGAAGCGATGCGAAAGGTAGAGTCCATGAACGGCAAACGCCAGATGCCACGTAATCAACAGCCCGATGCCGAGCAAAGCGTTGCTGATCTTGATGCGTTCCGAAAGATAATCAAACGCGAAGCCGACGCTGTGTGTCGGCGAATAGCGCAGCACGATCGTGAGCGCGAGCGCGCAGAGCACCAGCGTCAGGTCGCTGACCTTCAGAAAGAAGTTCGAGAGGGCTCCGTATCGTGCAGTCATTTGTTGGAGTAGCACAGATTTCAGTCTGTGTTCGTCCCCCTTGGTTTTGACATGACCACAGCCTGGAAGTCTGTGCCACTGCGTGTCAGAATCTCGCCGCCATAAACGCAGCGATGTTTGCCAGTCTCATGAAGCGCTCGATCTTTGAAATCTTGTCGCGAGGCACATAAACCATGTCGCCTGGCTGCAGCGTCAAGTCGTTCTCCAGATCGCTGGTGCGACGAATGCTCTTCAGGTTCAGCAGTTTCACTTCGGCAATGTCGGAGTTGATTTTGCGAAAGACAACCACTTGCGATGAACGCGCCGACTCTTTCATGCCGCCGGCCAGCATAATTGCCTGAATCGCCGTCACGCGTTCCCGCATTTCGATCTTGCCGGGTTGGGTGACTTCCCCAGCCACCACGAAGTAAGGCTTCTGAAATTCCTTCAGGACGATCGTCGCGACCGGATCGCGCAAGCGCGCGCTGGCGCGTCTCAGAATCACTTGCCGCGTCTGCTCAACCGTCATTCCAGCGACCTTCACGTCACCGCCAATCTCGAGCGAGACATAACCGTCCGGTTGCACCGTCACCGTCTGGTTGAACTCCGGCGAATAACGGTACTGAATTTCCAAAACGTCGCCGGGCTGTAGACGGTAGCGCTCTACAGTCACGGTCGTGAGTCGCGGCGGCCGATCCTGCGCCCTAATGAGCACGACAGGTGCCGAGAGAACGATCATCGCGATAAGTAAGATAAATCGGTGCTTCATAGTTTTTGCTTCCTGCCCCCTCTCCCTCTGGGAGAGGACTGGGGTGAGGGTTTACAGCGCGCTATAACTTACGTCCCTCACCCTAACCGTCTCCCAAAGGAAGAGGGAATACTTCAATCACCTGGAAATTTTAGGGAGAGGGCATGACGCGCGACGAAATCCCTCTCCCTGACCCCACGCTCTACTTGAAGAGCGAGGAGAAACCTGCACCAACCGACACGTGCGGTTGGTTGCTCTTGCTCCCTCTCCCGCTGGCAGAGGGCTGGGATGAGGGCTTACGCCGCGCTAACTGCGTCCCTCACCCTAACCCCTCCCAAGGGAGAGGGGATGACATACGAATTCTTAAAGTCTTCGGTACAGCCACTCCGGCACCGGATAGCGCCGCTTATTCAGAACGAAACCGAGAAACTTGCCGCCAGCCTGTTCGATCGTTCGCTGCGCGTTTACGATCTGATCGCGGCGCGAGCGTCCGGCTTCGACGACAATCACGACGCCGTCAACGCTCGAGGCCAACACCGCCGCGTCAGCCGATTCATGCAGCGGCCCACAATCAATCAGGATGTTGTCGAAACTGACGCGCAGGGCATCGACTGAATTCAGACCGGTGTCCAACTCTTCTTCTTGCTTGCCCATGCGCATCAGGTGCGTGCGCCTCGGCAATTCCTGATCGTCATCGTCGTGATAACCGTTACCGTTGACCCTGCGCGTGTTCGACGGCAGCATCCAAAGGTTCTCAATGTTTGTGGAATGACAGTTCCAGGGCATCTGCATGTAATCTTCGACGCCCAGCGCTTGCAGACGATCAGCGGCAATCACCAGCGTTCGCCGGCTGGTGTGGCGCGCCATCTCGACTGCAAACAGTTGGGTCACATGCGTCACGCCTTCACCGCCGGAAGCCGACGTGAAAGCGACCGCCGCACCCCCGCGCAAATCGTTGCGCGCGCTCTTCAGGTTCGCCAGCAGCAATTGCAGGTTGTGCCGGCGTCCCGCCTTATCGGGATTGGCCTTCGCTGCCTTAACCGGCAACACTGGCTCGATCAATTGTTCTTCAACTTGCATATCTGGAAGGCGAGCGTGTCGCGTACAGCGTCACGCACTCAACTCTGCTCTGACGCGATTCACTTTCATCTGTCGTGAACTCGGCGTTCTCTGGCTCAACATCTTTCGTCCGTTTTCAGGCACCGTCGCCAGCACCGGCCCGCCGGTCATCGCTTCAAGCTGCCGCGCCGAATGCACTGTGTCGTCAAGCAACTCAGCCGAAATCATGCTTCCCACGCACAAGAAACCGGCGAGCACGATTCCCAAAACCAAATTCAAAGGCCGATTCGGCGAGGTCGGAAGTTGCGCCGCAACCGGCGCTTCCGCAACCGAGACATTGGTAATCTTCTGGCGATCCAACTCGTCAGCAATGCGCGACTCTTCGCGCTTCTTCGAGTAGAGCTGGTAGTTCTCTTCCGCCTCTTTCAGTTCGCGCTGAAGATCGTTGTGCTTGGTCGTATTCCCTTCGAGCTGATCGAGCGCCGCCTGGTACTCTTGCAACTGGCCTGTCAACGTCGCGCGCCGCGCCATCGCCGCGCTCTGGTCCAAACGCGCGCGCGCCAACTCCGTCTCCAGCGTCTGCCGCAGAGGATTCAGGCCCGTCGCTTCTTCCACCGCCGATTTGTGCTCCGCTTTGTCGAGCGCTTCGCGCGTGATGCGAATCTGTTCGTCAACTTCCCGCACCAAACGATCGTCAGGCTTGAATTTTGTGAGCAACTGCGTGCGCCGCGTTTGCAGCTCGACCATCATCGTATTCAGACGTTCTGCAGAATACTGGTTTGGCAGCGTCCGGCTTTGCGTCAACACGCGTTCCGGCATCGCCGCAAGCTGCTGTTCGACGCGCTTGATGCGCTGCGTCGCTTCGTTAACGGCAGCCTCGCTGGCCATCAGATTCGCTTTCGCCTCAGCCGTCTTTGACAGCGTGAGGTCTTTCTGCTGTTCGAGCGTTACCAGGTTGTTGCGCTTCTGAAACTCCGCGAAGCGGTTCTCGGTTTCCTTCAACTGGGTTTCGTACTCGTCAGCTTTGTTCTGGAAGAAATCAGTCACGCCTTCAGGATGATGCAGCTTCAAGTGCTTCTCCAGATAAAGCTCGCCGAGCCGCTTCAAAACCTTTGCTGAAAGCTCAGGCGAGTTTGACGCGTACGAGACCGAAATGATGTTCGCCTTGCGCGCCGGCGTGATGTTGAGGTCTTTCGACAACTGATTGACTGCGCGCTCAACGCGCACCGCTTCCGTTGGCGGCGTCTTTGAAAACAGGCCCGGCTTCGCTTTCGCCAGGCCGCAGTCATTCACGATTTGCGTCAGAAGGTCTCTGCTGGTCAACAACTCGATTTCGGAATTGATCTGGTTTTCGGTGACGTCGCCTTCGGACACAACCCTGTTGGTCGCGTTCGCCGGCGTGATAGTCAGGTCGGCCCGCTGGTTCTTCACCAGAATCTTCATGTGTGATTCGTATTTGTCGGGAAGAACGCGGGTAAGAACGATTGTGCCCGCAACCACCGTAAGGAAAATGAGCAGAACCATCCACTTACGCCGGAACAGGACGGCTGCTCCATCGCGTAGAGACAAGGTCTGTCTGCCGATCGACGTCGTCAGTTCGCGCGTCATAAACTTAGTACTGAGTTAAAACGCTGAATTCGGAGGGGATTCCAATGATTCGCGGGATTTACGAGCGGCTTGAGATATCATTCGCCGGCCGAAACGGGCGCAGGAGCCCACTCCCGACATGTCGGGACCGGGTTAACGAAAGAAGAATCCAAAGCCCGCTTTAGCAGGCGGCAGAAGTCCAATGCAAGTACTCATTCTTAATTACGAAGAGGTTCACCGTCTTCTCCCGATGCGCGATTGCATTGAGTTGATGGCCGATGCGCTCTCGGCTCTGGCTCGCGTAGAAGCGGAGATGCCTTTGCGGACGATCTTCCGACCGCAGGATGTGCGTGGTGTGATGGCCTTGATGCCCTCGTTTCGTCGTGGTGATGCTCCGCTGTTTGGGCTCAAAGCGATCTGCGTCTTTCCCGACAACGCAGCGATTGGCAAAGACGCGCATCAAGGCGGCGTCCTTTTGTTCAGCGGCCAAACCGGCGAGCTGCTAGCGTTGGTAAACGCCTCAGCCATTACGGCGATTCGCACCGCCGCGGTCAGCGCCGTCGCCACGCGCGCGCTCGCGCGTGAAGACGCGAGCGGGTTGGCAATCATCGGCGCCGGTGTGCAAGCGCGCTCGCATCTGGAAGCGATGGCCTGCGTGCGGCCAATCAAGCGAGTTCGCGTCGCCGCTCGCACATTTGAAAGCGCTCAACGTTTCGCTAAAGCGTGTCAAAAGCGCAACCGTGAGGGAGAGCAAGTAGCGATTGCTTCATCTTCGAAGATGTCGCCGCTTATCATTGAACCCGTCGAATCCGCCGAAGCCGCCGTGCGCGGTGCTGACATCATTGTCACTGCGACGACTTCCTTCGAGCCGGTCATGAAGCGGGAATGGATTTCGCCCGGCGCGCACATCAACGCGGTGGGCACGTACTCACCAAAGGCTCGCGAATTGGATACAGCGACAATGGTCGCGGCAACTCTGTTTGTGGATCGTCGTGAATCCGCGCTGAATGAAGCCGGCGATTACATTCTCGCTGCCGGCGAAGGCGCCATCGGCCCTGAACACATTCGTGCTGAGTTAGGCGAGGTTTTGATCGGAGCGCACCCGGGACGCACTTCAGAAGATGAGATTACAGTTTTCAAGTCATTGGGACTCGCGATTGAAGACCTGGCAGCGGCAGCGCACGTTTACGAAAAGGCGCGCACGCAGTCTCTCGGAAGCTGGGTTGAGTTTGATTAGACACATCGTCGATGGCGATAGCGAGTGAATCAACGAGCCGCGTAGCGGCGAAATAAATCAGCTATAAACATTTCGCGCCTACGGCGCTTTATTTCGGCACAGCAATCACCGGCAGACCCTTACCCTGCAATTCTTGATTCATTGCCGGCAGCGCCTGAATCTTGAATAGCTGCCAATTTTCCAAAAGCGTCTGCGCGTCCTTCAAAACTTCAGCGGCGGCTGTCTTCTGTTGCGTCGTGGGCGCGAGATCAACGCCTTCGAGTTGAGCGAACAGCGTCCGCAACCTCGCGGTGACGGATGCAACTGTTGCCCGCGGGGTCTGTGCAGCCGGTGGGCCTTGCGGGCCGCCACCAGCGGCAAACGCGCCAAGACCTTCACTGAATTCTTCGAAGCGTTTCTTCAGTTCTTCGGGAATTCGCGGCCGCAACTCTGTGACTTGCCCACGCACAGGCCGCGCGCTCTCTGCTAACGCAGCCAGCAGAAGCCACTCGTCGTAAAGCTGCTTCGATAACTTGAATTGCTCGGCGAGATCTTTCTGCGACGTTGTCACGCGCGGATCCATCCGTAGCGTCAGCGGCTGCGAGTAGCTTCGGCCATTGACCGTCAGCACGACTGTGTACTTGCCAGGCATTGCCCAGGGCGAAGTGTCCGCGGGCGCAGTGTTCATGTAAACCGCGGAGATTGGATATTGCGGCTGCACGCCGGGCACCGGTGCGTAATGCATGTCCCACAAAAAGCGGTGCATGCCCGGCTCATTCGAAAGTTTCTGCGGCGGCCGCACCCAGTACGGCGGAATTGCCAGCATCGGATCGGGCGTCGGGGTTGGATCAGCACTGGAGTAACGCCGCACTGTGTTACCTGAATCGTCTTTGACTTCGAGAGTGACGACGGATGCGGGCGAGGCGCCCGCGTTCCCAACGTAGTAATCAATCATCGCGCCGTCGGGAGGATTCTCGCCCGCCGGTTCATCAGGCGGCAGAGGCGTGTCGGTGTTGTTGTTCCAACGAACTCGCATCGCCGTCTGCGGCTTGAACAGCACGGCAGTCTCGCTGGCAGTCTTCGCGTCGAGCTGTCGCAGCGGAGTGATGTTGTCGAGAATCCAGAAGCCTCGGCCGTGCGTGCCAACACACAAGTCGTCGCCTTTGATAATCAAGTCGCGAATCGAACTCGCGGGCATGTTCAGCCGCA